>CAJOLC010000012.1 GCA_905235305.1 uncultured Bacteroidaceae bacterium
CAGCCAGTGGAGAGAGATTCCGGAACTAAGCGGGATACCACAATATTACCTCTTCGACCGCCAGGGTCGCAAGGTCTGGGAGCAGTCAGGCTTCGGCGATGCGGTCCTCGAGGACATCAGGAAGCAGATTGACAAAGCGTTGGAACCATAGTTTTGCCACAAAAAAGTGGGCTCCGAGACAGGTAGCGGCACATCGTCCAGGGCGTTGTGCCGCTCTTTTTATGCCTTTCAGTTACTCAACTTAACAAGTCGGGTTGTTTGAACATACATGTATGTGCAATTGAATGTACATGTATGTTCAATTGAATATACATGTATGTGCAAACAACGTAGCTCGCTGTGTTGGGTTCTTAATCAGCCCAGATGGGGCAACTTCCGTTGTTAAATTTCGTTACCAACCAGCAGAAATAGGGTAGGGCAGCCCGTCAAATCGCCCAAAATCCCGTATCTTTGTGTAAATTTATGCTTTCGAGGTTAGCTTTTTCTGCCTTTGAGGGGTATTATAAGTAAAGACGTGATGGAACGAGAGGCCGTAAAGAGGCTGTTCATGCAGCACTATGCACGGATGCAGAGAGTGGCGCGCACCCTGCTCTACGACGTGCAGGAGAGCGAGGATGTCTGTAGTGACATCTTCGAAAGCCTGCTCCATGGCGAGACGGAACTCGTGCCGGGAACGGAGGAGCGCTACTTGATGACGAGCGTCAGAAACCGTTGCCTGAAGCGACTCAGGCATGAGGCCATAGCAAGAACCAGCCCCCTCCCGACCTCCCCCGAGGGGGAGGAGAACGGGGACGAAAGGCTGTCGGACATCGTGGAGTACGTCGTCGGACACCTCTCGGAACAGGACCGCCGCATCTTCAGCCTGCGTTTCACGGAGGGTTACAGCTACGACGAGATTGCCGCAGCCGAAGGCATCAGCAAGGTTGCCGTGTGGAAACACCTCTCGCACGCCATCACGGAAGTCAAGAAACACTTTAATCCGAAGCGCTTATGAACCCCTTAGACGATAAGCAACTGTTCCTGGACATGCAGGAACACCCGGAGAATTACTCCGACGAGCAGCTCGAAGCGATGATGGCAGAGCTTGACAAGGAGCCGGATTCAGAAGCTGCGTGGCAGAAGACCCTCTCTAACTCCCCCTTAAAGGGGGAGGACTCCCTCCCTTTAAGGAAGGGTTGGGGTGGGTCTTTTCTTCGTCGCGTGGCGGCGATAATAACTGCCATCGCCTTCCTCGGCATTATGTCGCTGGCCAGCTATCGTGTCTTCTTCTATAAGACGAAAGCGGACAACAGGCCGCAGACTACTGACTCGACGGCCGTCAAGGCTGAGCGATTCTACTACGACATACAGGACGGCGACACCATCTTCCGCTTCGAGAACATCCGCCTGGACAGCATCATGGCCGTCGTCAGCAGGCATTACGAGCGACAGGTCATCTGGGGAGACAAGGCTCCGGCACACCTGCGACTCTTCATCACCTGCCGTACCTCGCACACGCTCAGGGAGTTTGTGGACATGATGAACATGTTCGACGGCTTCCGCATCACGCAGGACCTCGACATCCTCTACGTTGAATCGGACGAGAAGAAGGAGGGCGCGAAATGAAAAGGACAGTCTTATACATTATTATATATGTGTGTTTCGGACTGAGCCTCTCGGCTCGTGACCTCACGTTCCGTGGCGAATCACTTGCCTACGCACTCGCCACCTTGCGCGACATGCAGACGGAATACACCATCAACTTCATCGCCAACGACCTCGAGACATTGCCCGTCCACACCAGCCTCAATGGTCTCTCCATGATGGACGCAATCAAACGCCTCTGTCAGGGACAGCCCGTCAAGGTGAAAATCAAGGAGAAGCAGGTCTTCGTGCAGTACGACACACGCTACAAGCCACGCACTATCAAGCTCTCCGGCACGGTCTGCGACGCCCAGACGCGGCAGTACCTGATGGACGCGAAAGTGGAACTCCTCGCCGAAGACAGCACGCTCATCGACTCGGTACATGCCCGACAGTCCGCCTATTACTACGACGGAAGCGGCAGGGAAGTGGATTACGACATGCCGCGCTATAGCATAGAGGTGCCCGCCTTGCCCCGCCACTACATCTTCCGCATATCGATGGACGACTACCACACTGTTTGCTATCCTTATGTAGTAGGCAATGTCGGCCGACGCGAAACGTCACGCAACGTCTCGCCCTTCTATCTGCACAAGGTTTCGAAGACCCTTCAGGAGGTGACCGTCAGGGCTTCTCGCGTCCGCTTCTACTTCAGGGGCGACACCGTCGTGTACGATGCCAGCCAATTCCAACTGGCGGAAGGCTCGATGCTCGACGCGTTGCTGCGTCAGTTGCCTGGGGTCGAGTTCAAGAGCGATGGCAGAATCTACCACAACGGCAAGTTTGTGGACGACCTCTTGCTCAACGGCAAGGACCTCTTCCAAGGCAATCGCAAGCTCATGCTCGAGAACCTGCCGGCCTACACGGTGAAGGACGTGGCCGTCTATGACAAGCAAACCGAGGAGAATGAATGGCTTGGGCGAACCGACGAGAGCACGCAACACCACGTCATCGACGTGCGGCTGAAGCGCGAGTACATGGTGGGCTGGATAGCAAACATTGAGGCCGGAGCAGGACTTCGACAGGATGAGATGCCCTACCTGGCACGTCTCTTCGCCATGCGAAACGACGAGCGATCAAACATACGCCTCTATGCCAAAGCCAACAACCTGAACGACGAAGGCTCGGGCGACATGGTCTGGGGCGACGGATGGCAGCCAGACAGGTCGGGCAAGCTGGGTCGCAACGAGATGGTCCGCGTGGATGTTAACCTGATGTCCGACGACAAGAAGCGGGATTACTTTGTCTATGCCGAGGCGCATCACAAGAAGGAATGGCAGGACACACACACCGCGACGCAGACCTTTCTGCCCAACGGCGACACCTACGACTATGCTTTCGGCAACATGAAGAACGAAGCGTGGGACGTCTCGCTGTGGAACCGCTTCATCTATAACGGCAAGCGACTACGGACTTACGCAACAGCAGATGCCCGCTACCGCTACTTCCGCAACTCTTCCGGCAGCACGTCGGCCCTCTTCTCTGCGCCAGTCGAGGTCAGCCATCAACTGCTCGACGACCTCTTCTCCCCGACATCTTCCCGTCCGAACCTGCGCGACACGCTCATCAACCGCCAGCTCCGCGAGAGCAAGGGCACGGGGCACGACATCGAGACGACTGCCTATCTGTACGAGACGCTGAAGATAAAAGGCTCGGGCGACTATATGAACTTCGGCATCAACGGCAATTACAAGGAGAACGCACGGCAGGAGTTCAGCCGACAACAGACCCTCTCTAACTCCCCCTTAAAGGGGGAGAACTCCCTCCCTTTAAGGGAGGGCTGGGGAGGGTCTGCTGGTTCTTTGTTCCGCCACCAATACATCGACACGCCGCCTCGCAGCAGGTTCATGCTCAGGTCCTTTGTGACGTACACCTTTTCCCTGGGCGAGCATTACCGACAACTCTATATAGGAACAAGTTTTACCCACGACAATCGGCGCGAGCAGGAGAGCATCTATCGCCTCGACCGCCTGGCGAATGCCGACTCCAGCTTCTCTAAATCCATCGACTTGCTGCCCAGTGTCGCCGAATACAGGCAGGCCTTCGACCGCACGAACAGTCATCTGGCGCATTACATCGACAACACAAGCGACGTTTGGGCCGACTTCAAGTACGGCTTGGGGCAGAAGGAGTGGGGCCAGTTCTACCTTGATTTCAGAATTGATGCCACGCTGAATGCGCAACGACACGCCTACGAACGAGGCAGCATCGACACCCTTCTCCACCGTTTCTCCCCGACGTTCGAGTTCAAGACAAAGCCTTGGCTCAGGACAAAGGACGGGCATCATGCCGGATTGGAAGTGCGGGTGAGGAACGAGGCACCAGAGCTGCTGAACCATGCAGGCATCGTCGATGACACAGACCCCATGAATATCCGCATCGGCAACCCTGACCTTCGATATGCCATCCGCACCGACGCAGTCCTGGACGGCAATCTGTATTCGATGAACAAGCGTATGCACAACCGCATCGACCTCAGCTATGGCTTCACCCACAACGCGATAAGCATGGGCCAGATATACGACCGCGCGACCGGTCGACGCACGTTCATCCCCACGAATGTCAACGGCAACTGGGACGCTTCGGCCAAGCACACCATCAACTACAGCTTTGGCGACGGCAAGAAGCACAGCGCCAGCATGGTCACGCAGTTCAGCTACAGGAACAGCGTTGACCTTTTATTCAATGAAGAAATAAGAATTAAGAATGAAGAATCCCTTGCGGAAACTACGGCGGCAGTAAATTCTTCATTCTTCATTCTTCACTCTTCATTAAGGTCTGTCGTCCGCTCCGCCACCCTTTCCTTCTCGCCTAAAGTGAGCCTCTCGCTCGGCAAACATACCCTCGGCTTCTCGTCGGACGTGGCTTGGAACCGTTATACGAGCGACCGCTCGACGTTCCAGAGCATCTCGGCCTGGCAGTATCGCATCGGCACGAACGCCATCGTCCACCTGCCATGGAAGTTCGACCTCACCACCGACCTCACGCTCTACGGACGCACGGGCTACACCGACGCGAGTCTCAACACAGCCGATGTGGTCTGGAACGCCCGCCTCGCCCGTTCGCTCTTCAAGGGCAAATGGGTCGTGATGCTTGACGGCTTCGACATCCTCGGCCAGCTCTCCAACGTCACGCGCACCGTCAATGCCCAGGGCAGAACAGAGACCTACACGGGAGTCCTGCCGCGTTACGGCCTCCTCCATGTTATCTATAAGTTCCAGAAAAAGCCCAAGAATCAGCAATAGGAGTGCGGCAGCCATTCCCGTAGCTCGCCGAACAGCTTCATAGCCTGCTCTCCTTTCGTTCATGGCATACAAAAAAAGCCCGAGGTGACTCGGGCTTTTGCTATAGGAAGATGCCTCGCCGCTACTTGGCGTAGGCGATGGAGCGTGTCTCGCGGATGACTGTAATCTTCACCTGACCGGGGTATGTCATCTCGTTCTGTATCTTTGTGGCGATATCTGTGCTCAGTTGTTCCGTCTGCTTGTCGTCAATCTTGTCGGCACCCACGATGACGCGGAGCTCTCTGCCGGCCTGGATGGCGTAGGTCTTGACCACACCTGGGTGGCTCATGGCGATGTCTTCCAAGTCTTTGAGGCGCTTGATATAAGCCTCGACAATCTCACGACGTGCACCGGGGCGTGCACCGCTGATGGCGTCGCAGACCTGAACAATGGGGGCCAGTAGGGTGGTCATCTCCATCTCATCGTGGTGGGCACCGATGGCGTTGCATATCTCGGGCTTCTCCTTGTACTTCTCGGCCAGCTTCGCCCCATAGAGAGCGTGCGGCAGCTCGGGCTCTTCATCGGGCACTTTGCCGATGTCGTGCAGCAGTCCGGCGCGCTTTGCTTTCTTCGGGTTGAGTCCCAGCTCGCTTGCCATGACGGCACAGAGGTTGGCTGTCTCGCGAGCATGTTGCAGGAGATTCTGCCCGTAACTGCTGCGATACTTCATCTTGCCTATGATTCGAACCAGCTCGGGATGCAGTCCGTGCACACCCAGATCGATGGTGGTGCGCTTGCCCACCTCGAGTATTTCTTCCTCGATTTGCTTCTTGACCTTCGCCACAACTTCCTCGATGCGGGCAGGATGGATGCGCCCGTCGCTGACAAGCTGGTGCAGGGCCAGCCGACATATCTCGCGGCGGACGGGGTCGAAGGCGCTGATGACGATGGCCTCGGGCGTGTCGTCCACGACGATCTCGGTGCCGGTGGCAGCCTCGAGGGCACGGATGTTGCGGCCCTCGCGACCGATGATGCGGCCCTTCACCTCGTCGTTGTCAATGTGGAACACCGTCACGGAATTCTCCACAGCCGTCTCCGTAGCCACGCGCTGTATGGTCTGAATGATGATGCGCTTGGCTTCCTTGGTAGCTGTCATACGGGCATCGTCCATGATCTCGTTGATGTAGGCAGCCGCATTGGTCTTTGCTTCGTCCTTCAAAGACTCGACCAGGCGCTCGCGAGCCTCTTCGACACTCAGGCCGGATATCTCTTCGAGCTTCGTACGCTCCTGGTTGATAAGGTCGGAGAAGCGTGTGCTCAGTTCCTCTTCCTTCTTTTCGAGCAGAGCCTGTTGCGTCTCCATGCGCTGCCGCTGGGCATCGGCTTCCTGCTTGCGGCGCGTCAGCTCGTCCTGCTTTTGGTTGAGCTGCATCTCGCGTTGCTTGATGCGGTTCTCCGACTGCTGTATTTGCTGGTTGTGCTGACGCACCTCCTTTTCGAGTTCCGTACGTTTGCTCAAGAACTTCTCTTTAACCTCAAGCAGCTTCTTCTGCTTGATGACTTCGGCCTCTTTCTCGGCATTCTCGCGTGCCTCTTCCGCAAGAGCTTTCCTCTTAGCCGGCACGGCAATGAAGTACCATATCGCTACGAGGGCAAGGAAAGCCACGACAGCGACCATTAAGGCAACTATGATATCAATTGTCATGAATAATAAAAGTTAGATGAAATGTTAATATTCGGGGTCACTTACTCTTGCTTTTTACTTCTTGACGAGTGCGGCCTCGACTTCCGAAAGCAACGGGCGGAGAGCCTGCAGTACGGGCTCTGCATCGTAGGTGGTCTCCTGTCGCTTGCTCTGGACGGCAATGTCGAGGATAGTCATCACCAGATACATCTCCGAGTTCTGCCCTGGATAGTTGCTTGTATAGAAGCTGAACCTCTCCTTAATCAGCTTTTCGGCCTGACGATAAATGTATTCCTCGTCACGCTTGATGGTCATGGGCAATGACCAGGAGCCGAAATGGAGAGTTATTGATAAGGTGTCATCCATAGTCTGTTACTGTGTTACTTTGAGCATAGAGATACACCGGTCAATATCACGCACCATCGTTCTGATACGGCCTCGCATGTCTTTGACGTCATTGTCGGCCATATCGATGTACTTAGCCATCTTCAGACGGCTGTATTGTTTGCTGAGTTCTTCGTTCTGAATCTGGAGACTCTTTATCTCGTCAAGCTTCTCGTCAAGTTGTCTGCGCAGTCCTGCCTGCTCCTCCTGCATCTGTTTCTGCTGCAGAATAAGCTGCCTGACGCGTGTTTCCAGCTGCCTGACCAGGTTCCTTAACTCTTCATTCATGACGAAATAACTCAATTTCGTGGGCAAAGATAGTAATTTTTCTTTCTATCTGCAAGTTTATTGCTCACTATTTTTCTTTGGTTCCTTTTTTGCGAGCATTACAATCGTATGGACATACTCAGTCATCCATGGCTCTGTATAACCAAGGAGGGCTTGGTATTTCCGGACAGAGACACAGGCGCGGCGCACGCCTTCATCCTTCCAGTCATTCTTGGTCATGACCTCATGAACTTGCTTAGCCACCATCTCGCGCAGGGCTCCTCGGAAGAAGCCTGGCAGGCGTATCTTCCATTGCATCAGGTTGCCCATGAGCATCATAAGGTCTTGACTGAAGCCCTGGAACTGGATGAGATAGCTTTGGGCATCCTGTATCTTGCGGCAATGCTTGCGGATGCTGCCGTCAATCTCCGTAAAGAAGGAATCGCTCACATTGTAAATGCTCTGTATGAGCTTGCGGCAATGTTTCTTCTCGGCAATGCCAAGTTTGTTGTTGGCTGTAGCTACATGATAGGTTTGCTTGAAGATGCGCAGGTCGGGCAATGCCCCAAGGTTGTTGATGCCGAGCTGTGATGCCATGACAGCCTGGTAATAGACGCGGATGAGGAGCATGAAGTCTTCCATGCCGCCTACCTTTATCTGCTCTTTTCCCTTATCTCTGCCAAAGAGTTTGCTGAATATAGACATGATGCTAAATGATTGTTTTAGGGGGTGGATACATTACATATAATTAATAGATCTTGCTTTTGATTTGCTGATTAAGGTGCCGAGGCGTTGCAGCATGATACGCATGTCGAGCCAAAAGCCCCAGTTCCGGCTGTACCATACATCAGTCTTCACGCTGCCTTTCGCTTGTGCGGGAGGATAGTAGCTCGTGATTCCTGCCTTCAGGGAATAACCGGAGGCATAGAGCTGTCTCAGTTCTCGACGATATTCTGCATAATGTTCCGGCAGCATTATCTGTGAGCCTACGATTGTCATGCTGCCCCATAGCACGCATAAGAACTGCGGCAACTGTTCCAGTCGGGTTATGGAGAGGAACTTGCCGAAGGGGAAATAGCCGGGGTCGTTGATACCTTCGAGGAAGGAAGGCGCAGCTTCGAAGTGGCGCGTACGGAAGGTGAGGCATTGGAATGTCTTGCCGTTCATGCCGCACATGGGCCGTGTCGTGAGGACAGGACCTCGGCTTTGCCTCTTGATGCATATGAAGGCAATAACTGCAAAGGGTGGGAATACCGTAAGCAGGATAAAAAGACTAATGACGATGTCTGTCAGTCTTTTCGTCATCCTGTTCCAGATGCTTTGCAGAGGAAGTCTGTCGGGCGAGAGCACACAGACATTGCCACGGCATTCGCTCAGCATCGCTTTGTTCAGGGCAAACACAGGCAGGGGCAGGAGATGGAGCTCCAAGCCAAGCTTCCGGCAGGCGTGTGCAATGTCTTCAAACTCTGCCTTCGCTAATGCAGAAGGAGAGCAATAGACGCTTTCTGTCTCGGGATGTGCTTCGAGATATTCTTCCAGTTGGTGGGCTGTCTGCCCTTCGAGACGAGCAAGTTTAAGGCCGTAGGTGTTCTGCATCAAGGCTTTCTGTTGCCAGGCAGAGTCATCGTTACAGATGATGATGCCGTGCTCGGAGTGGCGCAGGCTGTAGCGGATGAACCAGCTGTTGAGGATGAGTCGTTCGATGGCCAGTGCTGCAAAGAAGAGAAGACATGAGAGGTATAGGGTGGAGTTCCTTTCAGTGAATACGGCAAAGGCGAGTACGCTGACGGCAAGGGCTGTCTTCATGGCTTGAGCCATTACCTTGTCGCGGCGTGCGGTTCGGCTAAAGGCGTTGTTGGGAATGAAGCGTGTTACGATAAAGAGAATGGCGAGCCCAATGCCAAAGATGGCAGGCCATGTGAACGAGGAGCAGGCTCCGATGCTTATGCCTTGCAGAAGTGAGACCACATAGACGCAGGCAGTCAGGAGTAATGCTTCTGCCAGGAGTGTCATATTATCCCGAAGCCAATGTCGTACGGATATGTTTGTTTTGTTCTTTTTCATGATGGAGGAGGATATGCTTCACGTGCATATACATCGTAGGCAAAGTTACGACAATTTGTGCGAATTAGGGTAAAGAACGGTCAAGAAATCTTTGCTAAGGATAATTTTTCGTGCAAATTCTTTAACATTGTTATAATAATTAGTATCTTTGCCGCCTGAATGGATAACAGCGCAAACAAATTAATCATAAGGTAATATGGCAGAGTACGTAGCAAACGATGAATTACAGAAGGAAGAAGAGTCTGGTGGCTTTAGTCTTTCTGCGATATGGAACATCATAATACTTAACTGGCAGTGGATACTGCTGTCTACAATTATTGCCTTGGGCATAGCCTATTGCTATCTTCGCTATACGCAGCCTGTGTATACTTCGGCAATGAAGGTGCTCATCAAGGATGATGACAGCAAGCAGATGTCAAGGGGAGGCAGGATGAATCTGGGCGAGATGGGCGTCATCTCCAACAGTAATGGCTTCGACAACGAGCTTGAGATATTGACGAGTATCAATGTGAACAGCCGCGTGGTCAAGGCCTTGAAGCTCTATGTCAGCTATGCCATCGAGGGGTCTGTCCGCAATATCGAGCAATACCAGAACAATCCCATCATCGTCGACATGCCCCAGCATCAGCTTTCCGTCCTGCGTACGCCTATCGAGATAGAGATGACCAAGGCTGGAAAAGGCTTGCATGTGTCGGGCCGGGTCAGGATGGCAGGGCAGGGTGCTCCCGTCACCTTCGATTATAACCTGCAGAAGCTGCCGGGCAGCATCAATACTCCGATGGGTGTCATTATTTTCCAGCAGAACCCTGGCACTAAGTGGAAGGACGAGAAGCTCTACGCCACCATCCTTCCCATAGAGACGGCTGCGCGCAGGTACAGAGGCAAGCTTTCGGCAGGGCCTTCGGGCAAGTATACTACCGTGGCACGCATCTCCTTCACCGATACGCAGACAGGTCGTTCGATTGACTATCTGAATGAGTTGCTCAAGTCCTATAACGAGGATGCCAACGAAGACAAGAACGAGGTGGCAGAGAAGACTGAGGAGTTCATCAAGGAACGTATTGAGGCCATTCGTGGCGAGCTGGACGTGACGGAGGGTGAGCTTGAGCAGTACAAGAAAAGCAACGAGCTGATTAATCTCACCAATGATGCTACGACGGCCCTCTCGAGCACGACGGAGTATCAGAAGAAGCAGGTTGAGTTCGAGACTCAGCTGAACCTCATCAATGCCTTGGTCAACTATGTGAACAACCCTGCCAATGCCATGCAGGTCATTCCTGCAAACCTCGGACTGGCCAATGCCTGAATACTACGATAGCCCAGTACAACGAGGCTGTGCTGCAGAGGAACCGTTTGCTCAAGTCTTCCGGCGAGGACAATGCCGTGGTTCAGCGCCTGACGGCTCAGCTGGAGGAGATGTGGCCTTCCATCAAGATGAGCCTTGATGCCATCCGCAGTGATGTGATGACGCAGAAGGCGGGGGCCGACAGCCAGTACAAGATGTTCAGCAGCCGCATAAGCAGTACGCCCACGCGTGCCTTGACCAACATGAGCCGCCAGCAGGAGCTCAAGGCCAACCTTTACCTGATGCTTCTGCAGAAGCGTGAGGAGAACTACATCTCCCTGGCCAGCACGGCGGCTAAGGCTCGCCTGATCGACTCGCCGCAGCTGATGGGTAAGGTCTCGCCGAAGTCCGACATCATCTGGCTTGCTGCTCTGCTGATAGGATTGTGCCTCCCCATCGCATTGCTGTACCTGAAGAACCTGCTCCGTTACCGTATTGAGGGTAGGGAAGATGTGGAGAAGCTGACGAAGATTAGCATCCTGGCAGATATTCCTATGGCCGACAAGGGTGCAGATGGCGAGAAGGCCCTCGTGGTGCGCGAGAATACCAACAACTCGATGGAGGAGGCGTTCCGCGGCTTACGCACGAACCTGCGCTTCATCCTCGAGGGGGACGAGAAGGTCATCCTGTGCACGAGTTGCATTCCGGGCGAGGGCAAGACGTTTGTCTGCACTAACCTTGCGATGTCCCTGGCGTTGATGGGCAAGAAGGTTATCGTGGTGGGACTCGACATCCGCAAGCCTCGTCTGGTGAAGCTCTTTAATATCCCTGCCGACAAGAAGGGCATCACGACCTTCATCTCCGGCAACGATGTGTCGTATGCCGCACTTGAGTCCCAGATTGTAAAGGGTGTTGCCAACCAGAACCTCGACGTCCTTCCGGCCGGCATCATACCTCCCAACCCGAGCGAACTTATATCCCGCGACCAGCTCGACCGTGCCGTGGAATTGCTCAAGGAGCATTACGACTACGTCCTGCTCGACACTCCGCCCATCGGACTGGTCAGCGATACGCTCTCCATCGGCCGCGTGGCCGACATGAGCCTCTTTGTATGTCGTGCCGACTACAGTCCACGTAACAACTTCTACCTTATCAATGACCTTAGGAACGAGGACAAGTTGCCGAAGATAAACCTCGTGCTCAATGCCATCGACATGAAGAAAAAGAAGTATGGCTACTACTACGGCCTCGGCAAGTACGGCAAGTATGGCTACGGCAAGGGTCGCTATGGACACTACGGCGTATACGGCCATTACGGAGCCCAGGAAAGCGCGGGATACACGGAGAAGTAAGGTGACATTAACGCCCTATAGAGGATGGCTCATTCCCCTATAGGGCGTTTATAAAAGTATTGGCATTCATGGGAAGGCCCTATATTTAGGGTTCCCCGAAACACCTACAGACCTGCGCTGATATAATAGCGCGGACCAGCCAGGAAATAGCTCATGTAGGCCTCGGCCCGTTCGACGGCCGTGGCGAGGTCGTCGCCTTTAGCCAGATGCGTAGCGATGGCGCTGGCAAGGGTATCGCCGGTGCCGTTGCGGTCGTCGAGTACGAGTTTCTTCTTGGGATGCGGGGTGACCGTGCCGCTCGCCGTGTCGTAGAGATAATCCACCAGGTATTTGCCCTCCTCCACACTCTTCACCAGCACGTTGCACCCCCATTCGGCCAGTTTCTTCAGGTCGCTTTCGGGTTCGGTCATGGCATGTCCCAACAGGAACTCCGCCTCGCGGACATTCGGCGTGATGAGCGTTGCGAGGGGGAAGAGTTCGTCCTTGTAGGCAGCTATCGCCGCGTCGCTCACCAGCTGCTCGCCTGCAAAGTTCACGATGACAGGGTCGATGAGGATGGGCTGACGGTTATAGCGTCGCAACACGCCGGCAACGGCATGGATAATCTCATCCGTGGGCAGGATGCCCGTCTTGATGCAGTCCGCACCGACGGTGCTCAGGAAAGATTCCGCCTGAGAGACTATCAAGTCCACAGGCAGGTGGTGGATGCCCTTGATGCGGTTCACGTCTTCGTCCACAATACTCGTAAGCGCCGCCGCAGCCCAGCCTCCCTGGCGCGTAATGGCCTTGATGTCTGCCTGAACTCCGGCACTGCCCAGGGGCTCGCTTCCCGCAATGAGGAAAACCTTGCCCGTATTTATCTTTTTTCCCATAACTGGGCGCAAAGTTACGCCGAATATAGCGAATAATCAAAAATAAAGTCATAAATTTGCAGATGCAACGTGTAATACGTGGCTCAGCGGAATGGTTATTACCATAATATAATATGAAGAGATACCTGACGACACTGTTTCTGACGCTCCTCTGCTGCCTCCCCGTCGCAGCACACCCCCTGGCAAAGAAGGCTCCGGGCCTGCACAGGCATCACACTCTGCGCCTGCCCGACGTCAACCAGCGACGCCTGGCCCGACTGGAAAAGATGCGCGAGCAGAACATCGCCCTGCGCCACCGCCAGGGACCCTGGCGCGCAAATGCACAGACGCAAATGAAGAAAGGACTCGTCCTGCTCGTGGAATTCCCCGATGCCCGCATGAAGAGCAACGCAGCAGAACAGTGGTACAACCGCTTCAATCAGCAAGGCTTCTCCCTCGATATGCATGTCGGATCCGTGCGCGACTACTTCATCGAACAAAGCTACGGCATGCTCACGATAGACTTCGACATAGTCGGACCACTGGAACTATCCATGGACCACGACTACTACGGCACGGCACCTAATGATGATCTGGACGACAGAGCTCCCGAGATGGTAATAGAAGCCCTGAAACTCGCCGACCCGCAAGTCGACTATGCCGACTATGACTGGGACGGCGATGGCTGGGTGGAGCAGGTCTATGTCATATATGCCGGCCAGACGGAATATGCCACCCAAGGCTATATATGGCCCCACGAGTGGAGCCTCAATGGCGCAAAACGCTATGGATGCGGCTCCGGATACCAACGCCTGGACGGCGTCTCCATCGACACCTATGCCGTATCCAACGAGCTCTCCGATGCCACAACCCTCGAAGGCATAGGCACGGCATGCCACGAATTCAGTCATTGCCTGGGCTTCCCCGACTTCTATGACGTCTACTACACAGGCGGAACCGCAGCACAGAACTGGGACGTGCTCGATGGCGGATGCTACAACGGACCGCAGTGGATAGGCGAAGTGCCCAGCCCATACACAGCCTACGAACGATGGACAGCAGGCTGGATAGACCTCACTCCGCTGACTGCTGCCTGCAGGGTAAAGGATATGCCCGCCATCAACGAGCAGGGCATCGCCTACATCATCAGGAACACAGGCAACGCCAACGAGTATTATATCCTCGAAAACCGACAGAACATAACCTTCGGGACAGGCAACCGCGGACACGGCCTCATGGTCTGGCATATCGATTACAGCCGCTCAGCCTGGAACAGAAATGACGTCAACTCCGACAAGAACCACCAACGCATGACCTTCCTGCCTGCCGACGGAAGCGTAGGCGTGCTCACAGGAACGGACTACGAGGGCTATCTCTACGATATATCTGCAGACGATGAGGCTGGCGACCCCTATCCTGGCTTGCAGAACATAACGGAGGTCCGGCCCCTGACCTGGTACGTTGCCGAAAGTGGAGGCACTAAGACCCATGCCAACCTGATACACCATATCTCCGAAACCGCCGACGGGAAAATCAACTTCACCTATGGCAATTATATCGCCATACCTGCACCGGAAGTCCTTCCCCCAACGAATATCGCTGAAAACTCCTTCACTGCCAACTGGCTTCCCGTAGAAGGCGCCACCAGTTACACACTGGAAGTAAGACCGATAAGCAGCGAGGAAGAACCCGTCGTCCTGCCGGAAGAAGGCTCCTCCGGCTTTGGCAGCATCAATGCAGGCCCGACAACAGCACTCGCAGCAGCAGAAAGGCAGTTCTCCACCTATAGTGTAAAGATGACAGACTCAGAAGGTACAGCCCGGGAGTCCACATTCTATGAAGGCATTACTGCCACCAGCTATACCATCGAACCGGCAAGGGCAGATGCTTATTCCTACAGAGTGCAGGCTGTCAGCGATGAGGAAATCTCCGAGTGGTCCGACTGGATGGACGTCGACATAGCCTCCGGCATCCATGCAATCTCAGCAGATGACGGCCGGAAACATGCAAAATATGATCTCTCAGGCCGTCGCCTGCCACGTCTCCCGCAGCAAGGACTCTTTATACAAAGCGGCAGAATCCTCCTGAAAAGGTAGCTCCTTCTCTTACCTATTATATTATATATTTAGGGCATGTGCACGCATGCATATTCAATGGCGCACGCATGCATATTCAATGGCGCACGCATGCGTATTCAATGGCACACGCATGCGTATTCAATGGCACATGCATGCGTATTCAATGGCACATGCATGCCCGTGCAGGGAATCCCCTATACCGCGTCCGGCAACACGGCAGACTGTAAAAGTAAAGCCACCATTAATGCCTTAGCAGGTCTTGGTAGGATACTGCAACAGGCAAAGAAATCTGAATACTCTGCTCTCGAGGTTCATAAACGGGGTAAATAGGGCCTTTTCCTGCCAAAAGTCTTATTCAATTGAATAAAATTAACCATGTTGTGTTAAATAACCTTAAAATAGATGCCTTTTTCGTTGTGATGTGTTTCTTATCGTTTAAAAAAATGTAAATTTGCTTAGTTCAATGCGTGTAAAAGCGCAAAAAGCTGCGAAAAATATCAAAAAAACTAAAATAAACAATGTGTATGACAAATCTTTTTAGCAAATGGAGCAGACATTCCTCACGGATAGTGTGCCTGCTGACATTTTGCGGGCTGATGCATGCATGTAAGGATGAGTTCATTCTGGACGATGAAAAGCCCAGTTGGCTCAGCGAAAGTGTGTACTCAAGCCTGGAACAAAAGGGCAATTACAGAACATATCTGAGACTGCTTGCAGACAAGGATGTGAATTCTGAGGGCGCTCGTCCGCTGTCTGATATCTTGAAGCAGACAGGTTCTAAGACTGTGTTTGTGGCAGATGATGATGCATGGAATGCATTCTTTGCTGCCAATGCTCTGTTGCCAGAGAGCAATCCTTGGCATTATGCCACAAGTTATGAGGCTCTGAGTCCGGCTCAGAAGAAGTTGTTGATTCATACCAGTATGCTCAACAATGCCATCGTCATGGAGAACCTGGCCAGCAGCGAATCCAGCGGAAACAATTCTCCCACTCGCGGAGAATACATGCGTCGATATACAGATGTCAATGTACTGGACTCTATCACTTATATGCCCTCACAGGACCTGCCATTCAGCTATTCCCCAAATGAAAAGGACTACTGGGCAAAATTCCGTGAGGAAAATGGAGGCCGCGGAATATATCTGGTCACAGACTCCACTCCTTCCATGATGCTTCACTTCACGTCGGAGCACATGACAAGAAACGTCATTACCGACGAGGACTTCTCGTATTTCATGGGGCGTCCGAGAAACACGAGTGATGTGCACATCTACAATGCTCTTCTGTTGGATAAAGATGGTGTCTGCGAGAATGGCTATGTAAATATGACGGAAAGGCCGCTCTATCCTCTTACTAATATGGCAGAAGCCATCCGTACCAACGGCAAGACAAAGATATTCAGTCATATCTTAGACCGCTTCAGTGCACCATACTATTGCGAGATGATTGACAAGGCTTATAAAAACCTTCATCCCGACTTCCCCGAAACCGACTCAATCTATACAAAGCGTTATTTCTCTGCCAACAACTTCTCTACCAAGGGAGGATATACCACAAGCCTGTTTGAGCCGGGCGATAAGGCAGGTACTTATGAAGAGTATGATCCTTACTTGTTTGATCCGGATAAGATTCCCAGCCTCAAGTTTGACCCAGGATGGAACGGCTATTATGATGAGGTAGATGTTCGTAAGGACATGGCTGCCATGTTCGTTCCGAGTGATGAGGCAATGTGGGATTACTTCCGAGGCCCAGGCGCAGAGCTTATCAGCGTGCACTATGCTCATGAAGGAACGGAAAAGCAGATTCCGTTTGTTCCGGCTACGACAGAAGATGAACTGTTCAGGCAAATAGACTGCATCCCCGTCGGAGTGCTTGACGGATTGGTGAAGAACCTCATGCATCGCTCGTTTGTACAGTCTGTCCCCAGTAAGTGGGCAAAGCTTACCGACGATGCTATGGAAGAATTGTTTGCAGATGTCGACGAAGCGAAAAGGCTGATTGATACGTGCCTGCTTTGCAACAATGGCGTAGTATATGTAATGGGCCTGACCCCTGTGCCTGCCGACTATAGGTCCGTCGCTGCTCCTGCATATATAAATAGTACTACTAATGGTATCATGAAGGAAGCCATCTATGCAGGCTACGACCCCAAGAAGACGGACTTCATGAACCTGAACTATTATGCTTACCTCAAGGCTATGCGTAGTAAGTTCACACTCTTTATGCCAAGCGACAGTGCATTGGCCTACTATTATGATCCTGCCAGCATGAAGAGCCGTACCCCACGTGTAACAGTGTTTGAGCATCAATCAGGTACCCCCCCCGTAAAGTTGACCTTCTACAACTACAACTGTCCATATAATAGTACAAGAGAACAAGTAGGTACAATAGGTTCACGTATTCTCGGCTCAAACCAGTACGATAATACTGAGGTAAGTAACCGCTTGAAAGATATCCTGGAAAGCCATACGATTGTGCATGACGAAACCAACCCCATGACAAGGTGGCTGCAAGAATACTTCGGCATTCCCTCGTCGGAGCCACTCAACGAGTATTTCCTCTCAAAGAACGGCAATGCCGTGAAAGTTGTCCGTAACGAGAATGATGAAGTCATCGAGGTGAAGGGTGGCTTCCAATTAGAGAACGAGCGTCTGGGCATAGAAAGTGAAACCCCGGGCGTAACCTCATGCAAGATCTCCAAATGGTATTACGGATTAGACAACGGTAATGGAGATACTTATATACTGAGAGCTCCGCTCGTACCCACTTATCGTAGTGTGTACAGTATCTTCACGAACGACCTTGACCAGCACAAGTTCGAAGAAGACGGATTCGGTGGCGAGACACCTTACTCCGAATTCTATAACTTATGTAAATCTGGCGGCTTCGATAACGAAATCATCGGTTGTGGACTCGTAGATGAGAATCTCACAAATAAGCAACAGGAATCCGCCCTCAAGAAGTTCAAGATTTTCATTGAAGACAATGGTCTGGACTATAATGTCCAATTCTTCAACAACTACCGGTATCTTTGTTCCTTCCAATGAGTCTGTACTCGATGCTATTGAGCACGGACTGCCCACATGGGACGATATATATGAAGATTATCATAGCCATTGCAAACAGGAAATGGAAGAAGTAGAAGATGAGGAAGGAAATGTGACATTAGTTCCTGTGACGAACGCAGATGGTGAACCCATCTACACCAACAAGCTCGAAACCTACGAAGACAGCTTGCGTATTGCTGCCAAGATTACTTATCTGGTCAATTTTGTCCGATATCATTTTGCAGACAATTCTGTCTTTGCTGATAAGACAGAACTTGCTCCAAATGAAATGGTAACGTCAAGTTATGACAAGCAGTTAGAGCTCTTCTGCAAGATTCATGTTGACCGCATCTCGAACGGTGAAGGAACAGACCTTCGAGTTTGTGATGACGTGACATGGAAGAAGAACGGTAACAGTATGGGTGGCAATCCCATAAGAACTATAGGAGAGAAGAACGTACTGGCCCGTGACATCTCATGTAACACATCGCCTGCTGGCGTTGTGATGAGAGGCAAGGTAATTCAAGCATCCAGTGCAGCGGTTATTCATTCAATCGATGGGTACCTGAACCATACGGAAGTCATTGATGGCGATCATACCAAGACTTGGGAGTCAACCATCAAAGCTAAGAGGTATTTACAGAGATACGCTATCCGATAAAATCATCCGACTATGAAGAATATAACAATCAAGTTTTTATTGCTTTGCGTAGCTGCCCTGACAGTGCTACCTGCAAGCGCCCAGCAGCGGCGTATCTCTGGTACCGTTTCTGATGATATTGATGTCATCATGGGTGCCAATGTCAAGGAGATAGACAAAAACAATCGTATTGTCAGCCAAGCTATGACCGATATGAATGGTAACTTCACCATGAATATCAAGGACCCGAACAATACACTCGAGGTTTCATTTATAGGCTACAAGAAATGGGCTCAGAAAATAGGAAGTGGAAAGAGTGTATTCAAGATTACCCTGCAAGACAATACAAAGGTGATTCAGGAGATTACCGTGCAGGGTAAGAAATTATCACCCACCACGGGTCTTGAGATTCCTGCTCGAGAATATGCCGGTGCGATCACCAAGTTTGACATGAGTGATGTGGAAGGTCTCGCCTTCGAGGATGTAGGTCAGGCCCTGCAAGGACAGATTCCTGGCCTCGATATCGTGCCAAATTCCGGTAACCTTGGTTCGGGTACCACCATGCGCCTGCGCGGTACTTCTACTATTAATGGTAACGCACAACCTCTGATTGTCCTCAATGACCATATTTTCGAGTTGCCCGAGGATGCTCAAGATTTCAACTTCGAGACGATGGACAACGAGGAACAGTTCTCAACTTTGCTTAATGTAAATCCGGAGGATATTGAGTCTATCACAGTCCTGAAGGATGCAGCCAGTACGGCAAAGTGGGGCGCAAAAGGCTCGAATGGTGTCATCGAGATTAAGCTCCGTCGTGGTTCGAAGGGCAAGACGCGTGTCAACTTTACCTATAAGTTCAAAGGCACTTGGCAGCCCTCCGGCTACGAAATGCTTAATGGTGATGGCTACACGATGATGCTTAAGGAGGCATACTACAATCCCTATCACAGGGATGCTACGTTGCCCGAACTTGACTATGATGAGTCTTTGCCTAACGTTTATCCTCATTTCAGTCAGAATACCGACTGGGTGAAGGAGGTTCAAAGATTTGGTCAGGAACACAGGTTCACGGTAGCTCTTTCGGGTGGTGGTGATAAAGCCCTCTTCCGTATTAGTGCCAACTACGATAAGAGTACGGGTTCTATTATTGGGCAGACGCTGGACCGTTTCACAACCTCTACGGCATTGGACTATTATGTCAGCGACCGCATTAAGTTCTCGAGTAATATCAACTTGGCCTTTACCACAAATAATAAGAACTACGGCAACGATATCCTGGCTCGTGCATATAATGCTATGCCCAACATGAGTGTTTATGAATATAAATATGAGCCTATTCCGGGCGACCCCGACCATTATCGTTATATCCCTACGAACAATTACTTTAATATGTTGCCATTGGCTGCCATCTATTCTACCGGTAGCACGGGTCGCATGAACAACTACGACGAGAACCTGTACACTTCGTTCGACCTTGATGACATGTTCACGAATGGTAACCCGGTGGCTCGAGCCATGAAGGCTTGGTGGAAACAGAAGCAGTACAACTTGACCCCACAGTTCAGCGTTGAGTATAAGTTGCTCGGCAAAGATGATGACCATCATCGACTGAACTATGTCGGTGATGTCCAGCTTAATATCTATAACACAAGTAATGACCAGTATTGCCCCAGTGAACTTAGAACCATGGATTGGGTATGGGGTGGCGACAATGCTGCAGCATTAACCTCCAATGAACGTAACTATGTAGGTAACGATGAGTACAAGTCGCTTGAATTTACGACACGTCATGACTTGCGCTACTATTCCGCATTCAAGAATCGCGATCACGCTCTGGGTGCTTTGGTTCGTTTCGAGATGGCAACAGGTAGCAGTAGTTCTCAGTTGCTGAACCTGTGGAATGTTCCTAATGGCATCACTGATCCTACTGTCGTGGCTTTGCTCCGCCAAGCAAGTTCAGGTACCAATGAATGGAGGTCGCAGACATTCTTTAGCAATGTCCACTATTCATATAAGAGTAAGTACAATGTCGACGCTTCTGCACGTTGGGATGGCAGCACAGGATACGGTCGCAGCAATAAGTATGGTTTCTTCCCATCTGTAGGTGTTCGTTGGAACATTATCGACGAGGACTTTATGAAGTGGAGCAAGAACTGGTTGAGCATGCTTGCTATTCGTGGATCCTGGGGTATTACCGGTGGCGGTAATGCCGGCAGCAGCCAATATAATAAGTATGCAACCAATGGCTATTATAATGGTCACCAGGTCATCATACCAGAAAACCTTTCCTTGGAACAGCTCCGGTGGGAGAAGACAAGGAAGTTGAATCTGGGTTGGAATGTTAGTTTCTTTAAGGATTTAGTTACTTTTGAAGGTGAGGTTTATGATCACAAGACAACCGACCTGTTGATGAACAATCTCCGTATTGCAAGTGCAAATGGCTTCTCAAATCTCGATAAGGTGAATGCTGGTGTGCTGCGCAATAAGGGTTGGGAGCTTAACTTCTACACCTCCCGAATCTTTAAGGTAGGCAAGTTCTCCATGAAATTCCGTGGCAATATCGCCCAAAACTTCAATGAAGTGGAAGAAATGAATCCTATCATTCTGGAGAGCTTGAACGGATCTGAAACATATCAGCCAGGTAATTTGAGCTACAACCAGCGTGTACAGATAGGCAATGCACTGGGTTCTATCTATGGCCTTCATTATCTGGGTGTATACAAGTATGATTATGACCATAACGGTTTCACAACTTCTTCCTTAAGTAGTTATGGCTATGCAGAGGCTGACCAGAATGGTGTTACTTGGGAAGCGGCTCAGAATAATAAGGACCTTGTATGGGGCCAAGGCACTGGCTACGACACTCAGGGCAATCCTATTAATACTGCAGCTGCAGCTCAACGTCGTGGAGAAGTATATACCTGCCCCATTGCTTATGATGCGGATGGTAATATGCTGACCGATGCCAAGGGTATTCCTTTGCCAATGTACTATTGCTACAACGAAGGTAATCGTTACCAATTCCAAGGTGGTGATGCTATCTATGAAGATATTAACCATGATGGTCAGATTGACCGCTACGATATGGTATATCTTGGTAATTCTAATCCTAAGTGCAATGGTGGTTTCGGTTTCAACATCTTCTATGGCAGATTGTCATTGAATGTTGGTTTCAATTTCCGTGTCGGCAACCAGATTGTCAATATGGCACGTATGGGCTTGGAAAGTATGTTGGACAACAAGAACCAAAGTTATGCTACTACATGGCGTTGGCGTAAGAATGGTGACGAAACCGTTGTTCCTCGTGCCTTAAGCTCGCGTACCGGCTATAGAAGTTATAATTCCCTGCCCAGCGACCGCTATGTAGAAAATGGTGACTACCTGCGTTTGCAGTATGTTCAGCTTAATTATGAATTCGATGCCAAGAAGCTTAAGAAGTATGGCCTTAATGCGTTGAAGTTGCATGCGTCCCTGGATAATCTGTGGTGCTGGACTAAGTACACAGGTGTTGATCCTGATGTCTCTCCTCAGGGATTTGCAGTCTCAAGAGACAACAACCGTACTCCTCGTGCGAAGTCATTTACTTGTAGTTTAACCCTTGGTTTCTAAAATTGTGTAGAATATGAAAAGCTTAAAACAAATATATCAAGCAACATGCCTTGCCGGGCTTTTGGCTCTGGGCACATCTTCTTGCACAGATTGGCTCACTCTCTATCCTCAGGATCGTGTGGTAGAAGAAAATTTCTGGGAAGACAAGAATGACCTGGAGGGTGTACGTTATGGTGCATATCGGAAGATGGCGCAAACCGTATCAAAGTTTGCGGTATGGGGAGATCTTCGTTCGGATTCCTATTCAATTAACCGAGCAGATAGATCTCCCAATAACGATTATACTGAAATTATAAATGGCATGCCTGACTCAAGTATGAGTGTCTTTGACTGGGGCGACGTTTATACTACAATCAATTATTGTAATAAAGTGTTGCAACATGGTGAAGAAGTCTTGGAGAAGGATAAGCAATTCACCACTGGAGAGTGGATTCAGATGCAAGCTGAGATGAAGGCTCTTCGTGCCTTGAATTATTTCTACCTAATCAGGGCATTCAAGGATGTCCCGTACACAACAAAGGTGGTTAACAAGGACTCGGAGGTAGAATCGTTCCCTCTCACAAATCAGTTGGCAGTGCTTGATTCCATCATCAATGAATGTGAGAGCGTGAAAGGAAAAGCACGTAACCGTTTCAGTAGGATCGAAGATTCTAAGGGTATGATTACCAATTGCGCTATTTATGCCATGCTGGCAGATATGTATCTATGGCGTGCTTCTCTGCATGAAGGCAGGCATGGAAAGAATGGCACAGACATCGTTAACGGCGAGGAAGTTAGTCACGACGTAAGTGTTGACTATAACAAGGCTATAGAGTATGCTGATTTGAGTCTTCAATCATTGGCTAATCAAAACAGTGAGGAAAGTAACAGCGCTGGAATCAATCGTGTAACTGATGAGACTTTCAACTATGGACTGGAATACTGTGACATGATAAAGAATGATTTTGAGGGAGCAGGTCAGTCAGCGACACCTCAGTTGGAAGCTCATACTGCCATCTTTACTCGCGGGAACAGCCGTGAGAGTATTTTTGAGTTGCAATACTCTAATTCAGATGGTATTTCAAACGGTATAGTTAACTCCCTTTATGGATATGATGAGAATACGGATTTGGAGGTTAATGATCAAGCCCTGAATTCTTTATATGACGGCGGCATTGCTGGAGAAAAAGAAAATGGCGGAATGTGGGATTCCCGCATTTGGATATGCTGCCAAAACAAGTTGACTACAGGAAGAGCAGCAAATGACGAATCATCCAGTGGGGCGAATGCATACTATTGTATGAAATATCATTTGCCATCCAGTGGAATAATTCTGACTATGACAGGAACATCTTCTAATCATGAACTGAAAAGCGTGACATATACATCAAGAGCCTATAATAATTGGATTGTATATCGCATGACTGATGTTATGCTTATAAAGGCTGAGGCGCTTGCATGTTTGGGTGGTTCGGCTCAAAAGTCAATGGCCAAAGCCATATGTAATGCAATCCATCGTCGTTCATATTGTTGTTATAAGGAATCTACTTGGGTTCCCAGTGAAATTGCGACAACAGATGGGAAGTATGGCAATGCATCTGGTACAAAGTTGAAGGCCAAGAATAACGTAGAAATATCTGAAGATGTGATGCGTGTCCTAAATGAACGTCAGATTGAACTTATTGGCGAGGGTAAGCGCTGGTTTGACTTAGTCCGTTTGGCTGAGCGCTGTTCTTCCCAAAAAGCCTCAAGTGATCCTGACGATCCGCGTGAAGTGGGCGTCAAGAATGGTAAATCTGGTATGGAGGCTGTGGTCGAACTGATTCTTGGGGCAGGTCCTAATGCTAGTTTCGCATCGACCTTAATCAATCGTCTCAAGAACCGATATGGCCTGTATTGTCCCATATACTATATGGAAGTGAAGGCAAGCAACGGTGCCATTGAGCAGAATCCCGTATGGAATAAGTCCAAATATGAGCGGTAAGAGTGATATAAAAGAAATCAGTTATAAAAGACATACATAATATGGCTAATAACAGAATTAATAAATACATTGGTGCAATAGCCTTAGGTGCTGTCTTGGTTGCAGTGCCAAGTTGTACCGACACGTGGGACGACCATTACAATTATGATCCTGCCCAGGGAACAACACTTACGTTGTGGGATGTGATTAAGGACAATCCTAATTTCAGTCGTTTTGTGAATATAGCGAAGAAAGCTAAATACTATAAGGATAATACCCATGAGGTGTCCACCTATACCTATGAGGATATCCTTAAGGGGTCGCAGGTTAATACTATATGGATTCCTGATAATAGTGCACTGACTGAAGAAGAGTACCAGAAATGGAGCAATGTTGGAAGATGAAGAAGATGTGAATGCTGGCTATAATGTCCAGCAGCAATTCTTGGGTAACCATATAGCATTGTGGCGTCACAATATCTCCGAACCGGGCATTGATACGGTGAAGATGATAAATGGCAAGAACATTGTATTCGACAAGTTAAACAAGACATTTGCAGGATATGATCTTGGAGGTGAAGGCGAATACAACATTCCGGCAGTCAATGGCGTAATACATGTTCTTAAGGGCGTCGCACCGTTCCACTACAACTTCTATGAAACCCTTAAATTCCTGACACCCAGGACGAAGTTCGGTGATTATGTTGTAGGTAAGGATACTACTTATTTCTCGGCAAGCTCCAGTATCGAAGGTTTGCCTGACGAAAATGGCAATCCAACGTATGTTGACAGTGTCTACCGTACATCAAACCGTTTGTTCGAGTCCACTCGTTATCTTCCTCGGGACGGTAGTGAAAAGTGGCAAATGGCAGAAAAAGGTTTTGGTGCTCCTATTAACAATGAGGACTCGGTATTTGTCATGATTATGCCTAACGATGTTGCATGGGATGCGGCTTATGAGATGTTAAAGCCCGCCTATAAATATTCTCCGGCATATGAGGATAAAATAAAAGGAGAGACCAGCAATCAGATTATTGCCATCAAGGAAGACCCAGACTCTTTGCAGGATATAAGCATTAAGATGGACCTTGTTGCACCTCTTGTCTACAATATACATAAGCAACCGAAGAGAGGTTCAGAGATGTGGACACTTGATATGTTTAAGGAATACAAGGGTAATGGCCTCAATCCTGAAAGTCCTGACGATTATTTGCTCAACACCTTTGGTGATACGCTTCGTTCCATCCCGGGTGTATGGGATAAGGCCAGCCTTTTCGGTGATGCAGAAGCCAAAGACATGAGTAATGGTATTGCCTTTGAGGTTGATTCGTGGAATTTCCCCAAAGCATATTATACGCCTGATGTAGAAGTTGAGATAGAGAATTCCTATATGTTCTATAATTACCCAAAATATGAGAACAGAATTGGCCGTAGTTCCAAGATATATACATTCTCGAACGAGGCATTCAAGGCTGTGACGGATGTCTATGGCAAAGTTAGCCGCAATAACTTTTACCATTTTACAGGCTCTACCGATACCTCTTCACCCAAGATTGAGATTAAACTCTTTGGCAACGATCCCAATGCATATGTCCCGGGTGCTCAGGTTATGAGTGGAAAGTATGACATTCAGATCGTTCTTGTTCCGCGTTGGTATGTCGATATTGCGAAAGCATCTGAAATCGACGAATACTATTTGGATCCCGAATCCCCTGAAATGCAATATATACTTTCCCACAATAAGTACAAGTTCAAGTGGCAGGTTACTTATTGCAACGGTGCATCAACAGGTAGGGACAGAACTACATCAGCAGTGACGGTAGAGTCCGAAGGTGTAAAGGTTGATACCGTAACCGTTGTCGAGGATTTTGAGTTCCCTTATTCCTATAAGAATATGCGTTTCACTTACCCGACTATTATTCTTGAAGAGAGTATCAACTCCAAGGATTTCGGCAATGGTTATGTATATGACATTGCGATTGACAAAATCATTCTTAAGAGAAAAGATTAGCTTGTCCCATTGTAATACGATAGCAGAATTATGAAAAAGAAATTCAACAATACATTCTTGCATAAGACTTTGGGTATAAGTCTATGCATCATGGCTCTTCCCTGTCTCTGCGTGACAACTGCTTATGCGCAGGATGAGAGTGAAATAGGAGAAGAAGAGGTGGTTGTCAAGAGAATCACGAAGGCGAAAGAAGGGAAAACCTATGAGATGAAAGAGGTGAAGGGCATCGTGATTGACGATGCGACTGGTGAGCCAATGGATGGTGTCCGCATTCAGGCATTGGGTTTGGAGAGATACTCGACCCTTACTGGAGAAGACGGCAGCTATAAATTGTCTATTCCGGTTTTCTCTGATGCAGTCTATGTCTATGCCGAAGGATACAATCCTTTGCAGGTCACGGTCAAGGATGGTGTAGCAGATGCTAACCTGATTTCTGTAGACTTCAATAGTCCATTTACGGATGGGACGTCTATTATTTCCCAAAAGACGGTCTACTTAGATGAAAGCAGCAGCATCTCTGTTGACCAGGATATAGCAACCCTTCTTGCTGGTGATGTGCGCACAGTACAGCGTAATGGTGTCCCTGGCATGGGTTCTTATATGACCATTCGTGGTGTGAACTCCATTAATGCCAATACTCAGCCTCTTATTATTCTGGATGGCAACATGATTGATCCTCAGTATGATCGTGTGACGATGCACGAAGGCTTCTATAACAACCTTCTTGCTGGTATCGATCCTGAGAATATCGAGAGTGTTCAGGTCATCAAGAACGCAACTGCGCTCTATGGCGCTAAGGGTAGTAATGGCGTTATAATCATCAAGACCAAGCGTGGTAAGAGTATGGCCACAAAGATTGGTGTGCGTATCTATGGTGGTGTAGAACTTGCTCCCTCGACACTTAGCGTGCTCACTGGCGACCAGTACAGCGCATATTTGAGTGATATGGTCAGCACGGTTAAGAATATGTCTGCAAGTAGCCTTAGCACCTATCCTTTCCTGGACAAGAGTCCTTCTAACTACTACCGCAAGGTGTATAGCAATAATACAGATTGGCAAAAGGATATGTATCGCAGTGCCATGACTCAGAACTACAAGATTAATGTAGAAGGTGGTGATGAGGTTGGCATGTATGCACTCTCTCTTGGTTACGCTGATAGCAAATCAACAGGAAAAGGAACAGACTTCAGCCGTTTGAATCTCCGTTTCAATACGGACATTCAGGTCTTCAACAAAGTACATACCGGCTTGGATATTGCATACAATCAGGTGACCTACAATATCCTTGATAATGGTTGGAGTGAGGACTACAGCATGCAGAATATCGGCTCTACCAATGTCCTTGGACTTATTCAGGCTCCATTTATCAGCCCGTATTCTTATTATTACGATGAGACATCCAAGGCTCAGTTCTCTGGTGAACGTCTGGCTTTGTCGCAAGACTATGCGGGCAAATATGCCAGCAATAATAGTGCGAATTGGTTGATCAATCCCTTCCAATTCCCACTGAGGATAGGCAACAATGGTATCAATGAAGCTCTCCGCAATCCTTATTGGATTTTGGAGAATGCACCTGGCGAGAATAAGAACTACTCCCAGTGTACGCAGATTGACCTGAATGTTAGCCCGAAGTATCAGGTGACTAAGACATTCAGCATCAGCGACCGTTTCAACTTCCTGATGACACGTAACAGCGAGAAGTACTTCCTGCCTGTTAACGGTGCGACCAACTACTTCCTTGAAGATTTGGGTAATATCAATGCTGTTCAGAAGACTCTCTTCTCTAAGGAGACAACTCTGCAGAACGACTTACGTCTTGACTGGGGTAACATTTATGGAGCCCACACAGTCAATGTCTTTGGTGGGTGGCGTTATAATAACTATTCCTACAGTTATAATTACATGCGTGGTTATAACAACGAAAACGATAAGCTGCCTATCATGAATAAGAACATGGCATACCTCAATTATGACGGAGCCAACGACAACTGGATTGACATGGCGCTCTATGCAGATGCCAACTATAATTACTCGAACCGCTACTTTGCAGATTTCACGCTGAGTATGCAGTCCAGCAGCCGTTTCGGTAAAGACACCAAGGCTGGTCTCAAGATGTTCGGAGTCAGCTGGGGTATCTTCCCCTCCATTCAATTGGGATGGCTCATTACCAACGAGAAATGGTTCCCCAACACAAAGGGTGCCATCAACTATCTTAAGTTGACTGCAGGCTTTGACCAGAGTGGTAATGACGATCTTGATTACTATGCTGCCCGTACTTACTGGGAGAGCATGAAGGTTACCAACAATACGGTAGGTCTTTATCTCAACAATATTGAGAACAGTACTATCCAGTGGGAGACCACAACGAAGTGGAATGTGGCCTTGCAGGGTGTGTTCCTTAAGAACCGTCTTTCTGCTGGCTTTGACCTCTTCTGGAATAAGACGTCTGACCTGCTTACTATCAGGGAACTTCATTACCTGTCAGGTATGAAGAAGTATTGGACCAACGAAGGTGCTCTTACGAACCGAGGCTTTGAGTTCAATGCCAATGCCATACTCATCAACAAGAAGAATTGGAAGTGGGAGCTCGGTGCCACTTTGGGTCATTACAATAACAAGATCTCAGAGCTTCCCGACAGTCCCAGCAACTGGTTCAGAGTTGGCGACAAGCAGATTCATGGTTATACCAGCAGCATCTACGGTGTAGACAATGTCCTGACTGCAGTTGGCGAATCCGTCGGCAGTTTCTGGGGCTGGGAGACAGACGGAATCCTCAGGAGCGATGAGGAAGCGAGGTCTGCTGGTGCTCTCGGTTATCTGAAGTATCCTACCGGTCTTGATGATGAGAGCAAGAAGTACTATGACTTCAAGGCTGGTGATGTCCGCTTTGTGGACCAGAACAACGATGGCGTCATAGATGAGCACGATAAGGTTGTCATTGGCAATCCCAATCCCGACATCTACGGTAACATCTTCAGCAGCCTGACTTGGAAGAACCTGCGTCTTGATGTCAACTTCAAGTACAGTCTCGGCAATGATGTGTACAACTACCAGCGCAGCAAAGTAGAGGGCCTGAATACGACTTACAATCAGACCACTGCTGCTTTGCGTCGATGGACGTACGAGAATCAGAATACTGATATGCCCAAGGCTTGCTATGTGGACAGTGAGGACTGGCGCAACAATGAGCGCATGAGTGACCGCTGGATTGAGGATGGCAGTTATCTCAAGCTCCGCAATGTGCGTCTGACCTATAAGGTTCCTTACAGCAACAGCTGGCTGCTCGGCTTGAAGGTTTGGGGCGAGGGCAACAACCTCTTCACCATTACCAAGTATCTGGGCACAGATCCCGAAATGAGTTGCCGCAACAGCAGCCTCTATCAAGGCGTTGACACTGGTCTTCTTCCCAGTGGTCGCAGCTTCAATGTCGGCGTTTCGATTAACCTCTAAACTAAGAACAACAATACCTTTATTATAAAATACCATTATGAAAAGGAAATCAATCATAAGCGTGTTATTGCTGAGCATGATGCTGGGTATGTTCTCCACTTCTTGTCAGGACATGCTTTCCCCCAACAGCGAGCGTCACTCATATACTGTGGCCGACGACATCTTGTATTCCTATTGGGGCATTCTCAAGTCTTTGCAGAACATTGCCGAGCGTTATGTCATATTGAATGAATGCCGTGGCGACTTGGTAGATGCTTCACCTTATGTCAGCGACACGATTGCTGCCATTGTCAACTTCGACTTTGAGCCGGGAAACGAAAAGACGGAAGACGGAGCATGTGCTTACTTGAATATAAGAGACTACTACCATGTCATCAACAGTTGTAATGCATATATCGCAATGTGCGATACCACCTATACTACGGGTACGTCTGAGAAGCAGATGCTCAGGGAGTACTCTCAGGTGTTGGCCATTCGTGCATGGGTATACATGCAGTTACTCTATGCTTACGGCGAGAATAAGCTTCCGTTCTATACTGAACCGATGCTTACTACTGATGATATCTCCGACTTCGTGGCAGACATGGACAACCGCAAGAAGCTTACCATCGCGAATTTGGCAAGTGAGCTTGGTCCGGAGTTGGAAAAGATGGAGCTGGTGGAGTATAATTATGGCTTGCCCGAATATAATAATTATGGTGACGCCAACGAGGGCAGTTCCCACTATATTTGCCATAGCAGCAAGTGCATGTTCCCCGTTTCCATCGTGTTGGGCGACCTCTATCTGCTGAGCGGCGATTATTCGAAGTCTGCTTACTACTACTACAGATATCTCAACACTGAGAAGTGCGGACCTCTGTCTACAACCAGATGTTACAGCACAGGCCTTCTTGACGACACTGAGGATCATCCGATATATTCTTACGATGAGTCCTTGATTCCTTATATGGAGAAGGAAGAGACCAACAGAAGCTCAGAGTCAATCACGTGCATTCCCAGCAACAAAGGTAAGCTTGAGGGTACGGTGCTGACCGACGTCAACCGTCTGTTTGGCTTCGAAGCTCAGATGCGTACCAGCAGTAGCGAGGGTGCCAGTGCATCGGTCACACTGAACCGTAATTATGAACGTGAGCTGATCCCGAGTAAGGGCTATGAGGCGCTTTGTGATGCCCAGACATACGAGATTTATGTTGGTAACAGAAACACGAGCAACGGTCGGTTCGAATGGGGTAACGCCACGACTCTCGAGGAGTTGCCCGGTGTGGGTGATGCCCGCAGATCATGGATATACTACTACAATGGTGACCAATGGACTTTCCGTGTGGGTGATGACCTCCTCTACGGCAAGATGGTTTCGAAGCAGAATCCCTTGGGCGCTTATACGACGACATATCCTGTCATCTACCGTAAGAGTACCGTATGGCTTCGTTTTGCCGAGGCCCTGAACCGTGCCGGCTATCCCAGCTATGCATTTGCCATCCTTAAGACAGGCCTTTGCAATAATATGCGTCAGTGGTATCCCACCGATCCCACGGAGCGTGGTTCTATCACGGGCAGTGCATATCCTTATTTCACGCCAACTGGAGAAGTAAATACTACTTCCTACATTGACTATAAGGTGAAAGATACATTGTTCGTATATATTCATCAGAGACCTGAAGGTTATGTTTACGTGCCCAGTGATTTTTTCGAGGAGGATGGCACGAAGCTGAAGACGTATCAGGAGCTGGAGGATTATCTGGTAAACGTCTATTTCCCGCAGGAGTATGAGGCTTCCCTCGAAACGGAAGAGCCCATGGAGGCTCCGCGCACCATCGATGATATCGTCAAGCAGAATGTTTATTGGCTTATTCCAAGCGATGATGCCATCAGCAACCAGCCTTACGAGGATTGTGGTGTTGCGTGCTACTATCTCGACCTTCGCGAGGTGCGTCGTGCTGCCAGTGTGCCTTACCTCAACTTCGGTACTACTTTCTTCCGTGGCTCAGGTTTCCAGATGATTCACTGTAAGGAGCAGGGTAAGTTGCTGAACCGGGCTCGTGTCGTGGAGAACTATGGTGAGGGCACGAGTACCACGACCTATACTATGGGTGTGCATCAGCGTGGTTGTGGCTTCATTTGCTGGGACGACCCGATTGCATATCGCTCGTCATACACTTATGTGGGTATGATCCAGAAGAAGCTGAGTGAGGAACCTTACAATAAGGAGATTACCGAGAAGCAGATCTACGGTGACGAGGGTGACTACATGGAGGATGTCCAGAATGCAGTAGAGGACCTCATCATCGACGAGATGGCTCTGGAACTGGCCTTCGAGGGTACGCGCTTCAGCGACCTTTATCGTGTGGCACATCGCCGTGACGACCCCGACTATCTTGCCAGGCGCGTGGCAAAGCGTCACACGGGTGAGATTGACGAGAAGCTCCGCAGCAAGCTTCAGAACGAAGACAATTGGTTCCTTCCCGTGCCTAAGGAATAAACGGCAACAGCCCATTCCATTCATAAGCAGAGCCGTCAGGATTCCCTGGCGGCTCTCTTTGTATACTCCGGACACCAATTATTTCTGGCGTTTGCCCCTTGCTCCTTGCCCCTTGCTCCTTTGTCAAAATGTAAGCGTTTCAGCCTTTTTGCTTACACGCAATTTTTCTCTTGACGCGTCAGAAACGCTTCTTGCTCCTTGCCCCTTGCTCCTTGCCCCCAAAGAGAAAATAATGCCTTAAATCGCGGGCAATTTTGCAACCACCTCTGCCACAGGTTGTTGGAGCCATCTCAGCGCGCCGGCCTTTTTACCGCAACTTACCATATTGCCAACTGCACATGGCAAAAACGGCCATTTCAACACAATATTGCACACTTTCCGGCGTAAAGTTTTCACCAAATCAGCATGGGGGAATTTCCAATGCATTATACTGCGTTTGCCAATGCATTATACTTCATCGGTCAATGCATTATATTGCGTCGGTCAATGCATTATACTGCATCGGTCAACGCATTATATTGCGTCGGCAAAATCGACGTAATGAGGGGGCTTTTTCGGCACTTTTCAATGTGTGCAATTTCTGACACTTTGACGGCTTTCCACGCATTTCTGCTTACATTATATTACATTGCTGACATCTCGCTGCCCCTTTGGGGCGTTTCCATGCCCGCATAAAAAGGGTAGGTTCGGAAGCAAAACTCGACGAAGCCAATGCGAAGCTCGACGAAGTCAATGCCCATGTTAATCAAAGTTCGGCGTGAATCTTGATTTTATCCCCTCGGACACCAATATATCTCCATATCGATGCACGACAGGTAAAATGTCGGTAAAATGGGGAATTTTTACCTTTATTATTAGTTCCATTAAGGTAAAAAGCCGTATCTTTGCAGCCAAATTAATGCATTTGCCTAATCACAATCAAATCAAACTAAATTTTTATACCAATATGAAAAAGATTCTACTCTCGCTCGTTTGTGTATTCTCTTGCTTCAGCCTGATGGCGCAGAAGCCTCAATCCACCACCTATAACTTCAGCGAGAACGTCGTCTTTGTAACGGGGATTGACAGACAGACTCCCGTCACAAGCGATCCCATGACCTCTCAGCAGCAAGTCATCGAATCTCGCCTTGTCACTCTTCCTAATGCCTTCGTCATCGAGAACTTCACCATACCTGGCGGTTCCGAATTGAATCTTGGCAAAGTCACTCTGGAGGGCATCACCATCTTCACAGGCGAAGACGGACTTAAGACCATCTCCTACGAAGGTACTTATACCTTCGACGTGAGCAACCTCCCTATAGCTGTTCAGGAGCAGGCACGCGCAATGCTCACAGATGTACCTGTCAAGCTCTACGGCAAGTTCAAAGGTACAAAGCTCTATGCCGTATTCAGTATGGTCAGCGAGTATACCTCTGGCTCAACCAATCATAGAATGCTTGTGGCAGCCACCTACGGCACCGATGACTTTACATCCGAACCCGAAGGCACGGTCTATACCGAGTCCCTCGTCGTCACCATCAACGGTGAAAGCTCCGAGCCGCAGGATGCCGACATCATCGTCTCTAAGAACGAAGACGGCACCATCAACTTCAATCTCAAGAACTTTATCCTCGAAAGTGGCGGAAATGGCATGCCGGTGGGCAACATCTATGTAGAGAACATCCCTGCCACTGTAGGCAACGACGGCCTGACGCGCTTCAGCTTCAGTGACAATATCTTCATCGAACCCGGCGATAAGGAAGGCTACAGCGAAGAAGATTGGCTTGGCCCGCTCATCTCTGAACGTGACGAAGACGGGAACCCCATAGGCATACCCATCGTGCTCAGCGGCAAGTTGAACGACAACAAACTCTATGCCACCATCGACATCGACATGCAGACGACCCTCGGGCAGACCATCTATGTCGAGATTGGCACCAACTACTTCAAGGAAGCCAAGCTGGGCGACGTCAATGACGACGGCCGTGTCGACATCGCCGACGTCGTGACTGTCCTCAACATCATGGCAGCGGAATAAGCCGCCGCACCGCAGTAAAGACATACATATCCCTGTAGAAAGATGAAAGCCCTCTGCCGAGTGTTACTGCTTGCACTGCTGCCTCTGAGGCTGCTTGCCCAGGTGGACACAGCTGCCATCATGCATCCGTCGGAGGACTTCGTCACTGCCTCCGTATGCATAGCAAGTGCAGGCGACGCCACCTACGCCAGTTTCGGACATGCCTGCCTGCGCCTTCAATGCCCATCGGCAGAACTCGACTACGTCTATAGCTACGAGGCGGAAGCTGCCGACGAGAACCTCTACAAGTTCTTTGCAGGCAAGCTCAAGATGCTCGTCATGGCTGTCCCTACCAGGATGTACGTGGCACAGTACGTGCGGGAAGGCAGAGGCGTCAGGGAGTACAAGCTCAATCTGCCCATACGCGTCAAGCAACGTCTGTGGCAGCAAATGGACGAGCGGCTCACCTATTCCCCCGTGCCACACGACTATGTGAACAATGGCTGCGCCATCTCATTGCTCCGCTGGCTCGAAGATGCCATCGGGAAGGACAGCATCGAGTATGCACCATGGCCGGAGAAATACAAATGCTCGCGCGCAGAATTGACCTACGACAGCATCACGAACGACTGGAGCCGCTTCATGTTGTCGACATTCATCGCCGGCGACATACACAGGATGGACATCGAGAATACGCGCAAGATGCTGCTGCCCACGCAGCTGATTGAAGTGCTGCAAGGCGCAAAAGCCTTCGGCCAACCAATCGTCACGGACGAGTACGAGACATTGCTCGAAGCCAGACGCGCGCCACAGCACTCCACGATTACCCCCTTCATGGTGGCAGTCTTCATCCTGCTCATCTCGCTCCTCAACCTTCGCCTGCACAACGTATGGCTCAGGTGGGCAGTGGTGCTGCCGTGCCTGCTGATAGGCACATTCGTGTCCTACCTCGTCCTCTTCTCCGCCTTGCCATGCACCGAATGGAGTGTGCTCGTCATACCATTCTGCCCGTTGCCCTTCCTCTTCTGGAAGTGGCGCAGATGGTGGGCATTGCCCTATGCCCTGATATGCATAGCATGGATAGTCGTAGTGCTGGTCTTCCCCCATCGCCTTGCCGACAATCCGCACATCGCCCTCGCCGCAGCCATGGCAGTATGCAACTTCGAAATATCAAAAATAAATAAACATTAAATAAATTATTATCTATCATGAGAAGGTTATTTATATTAAGCCTCCTTGCTATCTCATTGAGTGCAAATGCACAGTATCAGATTACTAACAGCGACTTCGAGAGTTGGACTGCGTCGTCAGGCGAGCCCGACCATTGGCATGGCTTCAAGAGCGCCAAGGGAACTTTTGCATCCTTCGCACAAGGGAAATTGGAGAAGAGTGAGGAAAAACGTCCAGGCAGTACGGGTTCCTACAGTGCCGTAATCACTTCAGGAATTGTTGGCAACATTGTAAACAATGGAAGTGTGACTACTGGTCAGCTCAATGCAGGAAGTATGAAAGCAGACGACTCTGCCAATCATGCGGAGATGGACAAGACGAGCACGGCTACCGATAAGAACGGCGATAAGTTCTATATGCCTCTTACTGGTTATCCTGATGCCATCAGGTTCTGGCTTAAATTCTCGCAAGGGACACCTAATTCCAATTTTCCTTATGCTTCAGTTAAGGCTGTCATTACCGATGGGACATATTACCAAGACCCTGAGGACAAGAATTACACAAACAAGGTAGCCCAGGCCTTAAACAACAAGATAACAACCTGTGACTGGACGGAGTTTACTCTTCCCTTTGACTACGACAGCTATACAAGCAACGCCAAGCAGCCTGCTGCCATCCTGTGTACCTTCGGCACAAACGCCACACCTGGTAAGGGCAGCAAAGGCGACCAAGTCTACATCGACGATCTGGAGCTTATATACTTCAGTGAATTGGCAAGCGCACAGTATAACGGAAGCAATGTTGCCTTCACTGATGGCGCTGCAACTGTCGATGCAGAGTATGATCCATCCCTCCTCATCCTCACAAAGAAAGGCAGGGGCGGTCAGATTGAGGTCAAATATGACGATGCTTCTGCACTCCTGACCATAACAGTCAATGGCGACAACATTAGTGAGGATACCACGAACTATCACACCTACACAATTCAATTCAAGGCCGCCCAGGCAGGTCCGCAGGTTGTTTTCTCCAAGAATTATACGGAAGACTTGTATGTGACTTTGGGAACAAGTACGGAGGACAAGCTAACAGCCAACGTGACAGTAGAGACTCTTGACAACGGCAATATCAACTTCGTACTCAAGAACTTTACTCTCGGCGTACTTCCTATAGGCAACATTGCAGTGACAGATGTCAATGTGGCAAGCGACAACTCCTTCTCCTTCAGCGGCGGCATAAAGATTACAGAAGGCGATGCTGACTATGGGCCCTGGATGGGTCCTGGCATTACCGAGGTATGTGAAGGCAGTGTGCCTATCGACATGAAAGGACAGTTCATTGGTGAGAACCATGTTGTGGCGTATATCTCTATCAACATTGAAGAATTTGTCGGCTATCCAGTAGAGGTTCACCTTGGCTATGCTCATGCTACAATGGCAGTTAAAGCAGAGGCTCAGTATGGCACGTTCTGCGCTCCCTTCGAAGTGGATGTGCCCGAAGGCGTAAGTGCTTCCACGGTTTCTTCTGTCGTTGACAACGTGCTTACGCTCACCGAGGTCGGTGCAAAGATTCCTGCCAACACGCCTGTCATCCTCTATGCAGAGGCAGGGCTCGAGGCAGTCGATGCCTTCGGCATTGTCGAGGAAGTCACACCTGCGGTCACGCCTGAATATGGTCTGCTGACTGGTGTCTATGAGGCTACGGCAGCTCCTGTGGGAAGCTATGTGCTGCAGAACATCAATGATAAGGTCGGCTTCTATCAGGTGGCAGCAGGCAGCCAGCCCACTGTCGGTGCCAACCGTGCATACTTGACCGTGGCGTCCGGCATAAAGGCCTTCTACTTCGACGAGGATGATGCTACGGCAATCAAGGGCATCAACGTGGCCGAGGATGCCGAGAACATCATCTTCAACGTGAATGGACAGCGTATCGGCAAGATGCAGAGAGGAATTAACATCGTCAATGGTAAAAAGATTCTTAAGTAATATGAGAAAGACATATATGACGCCTGCAATGCAGACGAACGAGGTACAAGTGATGAACGTGATGGCAGTCAGCATCCTTGACGACAATGCCGACCCGAATAAGGAAGTCCTTTCGAAGGAAGACAGCAAATGGGACTTCTGGGGAGACGAAGAATAAAGGCAAAGACATTCTCTTAGATATATTTCCCTGCCGTATGCTATTCGTGGCAAACGGCGGGGAAATGTGTTTCTTCATATAATACTTATATAATGTATAGTAAGCTCATCACTATCCTTGGCCCTACAGCTTCCGGCAAGACGACGCTTGCCGCCCACCTTGCCGCCCGTCTTGGCAATGCAGAGATTATCAGTGCCGATAGCCGCCAGGTGTATCGTGGCATGGATGTCGGCACGGGCAAGGATTTGGCTGACTATACAGTAGACGGGAAGGCGATACCCTTCCATCTTATCGATATCTGCGATGCAGGCGAGAAGTACAACTTGTTCCGTTATCAGCAGGATTTCCATAATGCTTATGACGACATCCTTTCCCGCCATCATCAGCCTATCCTTTGCGGTGGAACGGGTCTTTACATCGAGTCTGTCCTGAAAGGCTATAAGATGGAGGCCGTGCCGGAGAATCCTGAGTTGCGCGAACAATTGAAGGGCCTCTCGCTTCCCGAGCTGAAGCGTATCCTGGAGGGCTATAAGACGTTGCACAACGTGACGGACCTCGACACGCCGAAGCGTGCCATCCGTGCCATCGAGATTCAGACTTATTATCGTGAGCATGGCACGTTGGAGAGAGACTTCCCTTCTACGGACAGCCTCATCATCGGCGTCGGCATCGACCGCGAATTGCGCCGTGAGCGCATCAGCAATCGCCTGCGTCACAGGCTGGAGCAGGAAGACATGGTGGGCGAAGTGCGTCGGCTCCTGGAGCGTGTGCCTGCCGACGACCTTCTGTATTATGGTTTGGAGTATAAGTACCTGACCCTTTATTGCCTGGGTAGGCTTTCGTATGATGAGATGGTGCAGCAGTTGGAGACAGCCATACATCAGTTTGCCAAGCGGCAGATGACATGGTTCCGCGGCATGGAACGTCGCGGTTTTACCATCCATTGGATACAAAGCACGCTCCCTTTGGAGGAGCGTGTGGAGGAAATCTTGAATCTCTTGGCTTAGTTTAGCTGTATCGCAGGATTTGTCCTGGGCGCAGTACAGCGTTGCGCTTTATGTTGTTCATGCGGCAGAGGCGGTCTACGCTTGTCCCGCATTTACGTGCGATGGATGAAAGTGTCTCGCCGGACTTGACCTTGTGGATGTGTGTGCGAGGCTTAGCCTTCATCTGCTGTAGCTTCTTTTGCTGGAATGTCTGGCTCTCGGATTCTTTGGCTGCGATGGCATTGATGGCATCGAGGGCCAGTTCGTCTATCTCTTCTTCGGTGTCTGCATCGCTGCTGTTGACTGCCAGCATTGTGCCGCGTCCGTTGGCACGGAAGAGGTAGAAGTCTCCCTTGACATCCTGAGCCTCGAAGTCGAATAGACGTTCCGGGTCGATGGACTGTCCGAGCAGGCGTGTCTCGAAGTGGAGGTGTGAGCCTGTGGACTGTCCGGTGTTGCCGCCGAGCCCGATTACGTCGCCGGCCTTAACAAACTGGTTGGGCTTGACGAGCTGCCTGCTCAGGTGTCCGTAGAGTGTTTCCAGTCCGTTGGCATGCCGTATGACGATGTATTTGCCGTAGCCTCTGCGATAGCCTTGATCCTTGACAATGCGCACTTTCCCCGAGAAGGCGGCGCGGATGGTGTCGCCCACGAAGACCTTGATATCCGTGCCGTAGTGCTGGCGCCGGAAGGAGCGTCGGTAGCCGTAGTGGCTTGTGACGAGTCGGCTGTCGCAGGGCATGTGGAAATGTCTCAGGTCGATTTTATATTCTGAGGGAATTGTGACGTTGGTGTAGGAGTGTGCTGATTCGTCGTCCCAAGTGGGGTAGAGTGAAGCAGCGGGGTTTTGCAGGTTCGACAAGGCTTGCTGTTCGTTGAGGCGAACGAGCGAGATGCTGTCGATGGCACGCATCTTTCGGTCGATGGGTGCTATGTCGGCAAGTCGGTCCTGCGCTAATGTGCTTGCGCAGAATGCAAAAAGTAGTGGAAGGGTGGTGAGTATCTTCATTACTTTGGTGGTTTTCATTGTCAGTTTTTTGTGGGCGTCGTCAGGACAAGTCCAGTGCATAGAGTCTGTCCATATTGAGGTCGCCCAGGTCGAAAAGCTCTTCGGGTTTGAAGAAGCGTTTCAGTTCGATGGCTGCCGAAGTGGGTGAGTCGGAGGCATGCACGATGTTTTGCTGGTTGCTCATGCAGTAGTCGCCTCGAATGGTGCCGGGTTCTGCCTTGCGTCCGTTGGTATAGCCCGTGATGAAGCGTACTACCTCGATGGCATCGGTTCCCTCGAGGCACATGGCAACGACAGGCGTGCGCATCATGGATGCTTTCAGTGCGGGGAAGAATGGTTTGCCTACGAGGTGAGCGTAATGCTCGTTGAGTATCTCGTCGTTTAGCTGCATCATTTTCATGCCGACGATGCGTAATCCTTTTTTCTCAAATCGGCTGGTGATTTCACCAATCAGGGCTCTCATCACTGTGCTCGGCTTGAGCAGCACCAGGGTTCTTTCCATTTCGTAGCGTTTCTTTTCGTCTCGTTTCCCCCTTTACAGCAGGGGCGTTTTCTACGTTTACGCCTGCAAAGGTACGACAATTTCCTCAGACAGCCAAATACTTTTAGTATTTTTAACGACTTCGCACGTGTTCTGTCGTTTCTGGCCTGCATATTTGCAGGCTATCATTGGTGTCCGTCAAATAAGTTTTAGCCTCGTGTATACCCCGTGTGTTTTAGGTGTCAGGCCAATAAATATAACCAGACACCGTAGTGGGATATATATATGTATATACGAAGAATGCTAATGCTTCGTACGAGGCATTAGCATTCTTGGGCCAAAGCATTAGTATTCTTGGTTCAAAGCATTAGTATTCTTGGGGCGAGGCATAAGCATGTATGGCTTGCTCCTCGATATTGCACCCGGAGATGCCGTGTGCGGGGGGGAGTTACTCCCACTCGATGGTCGATGGCGGCTTCGACGAGATGTCGTAGCAGACGCGGTTGACTCCCTTTACCTTATTGATAATGTCGTTCGAGACTTTCGCCATGAATTCGTAGGGCAGATGCGCCCAGTCGGCTGTCATCGCATCGGTGCTGGTGACGGCTCGCAGTGCAACAGGATTCTCGTAGGTGCGTTCGTCGCCCATCACGCCGACGCTCCTGACGTCGGAGAGCAGTATCGCGCCTGCCTGCCATATCTGGTCGTAGAGTCCCCAGTCGCGCAGTCCCTGGATGAAGATGTCGTCGGCATCCTGCAGGACGCGCACCTTCTCGGGCGTTATCGCGCCAAGGATGCGGACGGCCAAGCCAGGGCCGGGGAAGGGATGACGGCCGATGAGATGTTCGGGAATGCCGAGCTGGCGGCCTACGCGGCGCACTTCATCCTTGAAGAGCCACTTCAGCGGCTCGCACAGCTTGAGGTGCATCTCTTCGGGAAGTCCGCCTACATTGTGGTGGCTCTTGATGACCTTGCCCGTGATGTTCAGGCTCTCGATTCGGTCGGGATAGATGGTGCCCTGGGCCAACCACTTGGCATCTGTGATCTTCTTTGCCTCTGCGTTGAAGACCTCAATGAAGTCCCTGCCGATGATTTTGCGCTTCCGTTCGGGCTCAGTCACGCCTTCGAGATCCTTGAAGAACCGCTCGCTGGCATCCACGCCGATGACATTCAGCCCGAGGCATTCGTAGTCCTTCATCACGTTTTGGAACTCGTTCTTGCGCAACATGCCGTGATCCACGAAGATGCACGTCAGACGGTTGCCGATGGCACGGTTCAGCAGTACGGCTGCCACGCTGCTGTCCACGCCTCCCGACAGGCCGAGGATGACGCGCTCGTCGCCTATCTGTTGGCGCAGCTCGGCGACTGTCTGCTCCACGAAATTGGCAGGCGACCAGTCCTGACGGCTGCCGCAGATGTCGACCACGAAGTTCTTCAACAGCAATGTTCCCTGCAGGGAGTGGAACACCTCAGGATGGAACTGCACGCCCCAGATGGGTTCATTGTCGGCAGCATACGCCGCGTACTTCACCTTCTCGGTGCTGGCAATGGCGTGGAAACCTTCGGGCAGAGCCGTAATCGTGTCGCCGTGGCTCATCCACACCTGACTGTTCTCGTCAAATCCCTTGAAGAGTGGGTCGTCGAAATTAATGCTGGAGAGGTTGGCGCGACCATATTCCCTGCTTCCCGCAGGCTCCACTTTGCCGCCCAGAGTGTGGCTCATGAACTGCGCACCGTAGCAGATGCCGAGGATGGGCATACGCCCACGGAACAGGCTCAGGTCGATGCGGAAGGCCTCGGGGTCATAGACACTGTACGGACTGCCTGCCAAGATGACGCCAATCACGTCGGCATCATCCTTCGGGAACTTGTTGTAAGGCAGTATCTCGCAGAAGGTGTCGAGCTCGCGCAGGCGGCGGGCAATGAGCTGGGTCGTCTGAGAACCGAAGTCCAGGATAATAATCTTCTGTTGCTGCATATAGATATATATAATATTATAATGTATAAGGTTCCTGCTCGTAATTCGCTGCAAAGATACGAATAAAATATGGATTGAGACTTAGAGATTAGAGATTATTTTGTACCTTTGCAGCGAATTAGTGCTCAAGAGAAGGTCATGGCAGTCAGCAGATACACCATCGAGAATGTCACCGTAGTCAATGAAGGCGAATGCTTTGGGGCATCGGTCAGCATTGAAGATGGCAGGATAGCGGAGATTAAGAAGCAACCCTATAAGGATGACATGGATGTCCTGCTACTGCCAGGCATCATTGATGGCCATGTCCACATGCGTGAGCCAGGGCTTACACATAAGGCGACGATGGAGAGCGAGACGAGGACCGCTGCCAGAGGCGGCGTGACCTCTGTGCTCGACATGCCGAACGTGGTGCCGCAGACCACCTCCCTTCAGCTCCTGGAGGAGCGTTATGCCCTTGCCGAAGGACGATGCCATGTCAACTACGGCTTCTATCTTGGGGCGACAAACGACAACCTGGAGGACATCAAGCAGCTCGACCCTACACGCTGTCCAGGCGTGAAGCTCTTCATGGGCAGCAGTACGGGCGGTATGCTTGTCGATAGAGAAACGCCTCTCCGACAAATCTTCCGCCATTCGCCTACGCTTGTCATGACGCATTGCGAGGATACGACCCGTATTAATGCCAACATAGCAGCAGCCAGAAAGCAGTATGGCGACGACCCTGACGTGCGTCTGCATCCTGTCATCCGCGACCATGAGGCCTGCCTTCGCAGTACGGAACTTGCCGTGCGTCTGGCCAGAGAGGAAGAGGCCCGTCTGCATGTGGCACACATCACGACGGCTCAGGAGCTGGAGCTCTTCAACCCCGACAGCAAGACGATAACAGCCGAGGCCTGTGTGCCGCACCTCCTGTTCACCGATGCCGACTACGACACGCTCGGCACGCGCATCAAGTGCAACCCTGCCGTCAAGACGAAAGCCGACAGGGACGCGCTCCGGCTTGCCCTTACCGACGGACGCATCCGCACCATTGCCACCGACCACGCACCGCACCTTCTCAGCGAGAAGCAGGGAGGATGCCTCAGGGCAATGAGCGGTATGCCGATGGTTCAGTTCTCGCTTCCAGCCGTGCTGAGCCTCGTCTCGGAAGGGGTGCTCACTCTGGAACGAGCCGTCGAACTCATGTGCCACAACCCTGCCAGACTCTATCACATCAAGGAGAGAGGCTTCATCCGCGAGGGTTATCACGCAGACCTTGTGCTGGTCAGGCGCAAACCTTGGACCGTCACGACAGACTGCATCGAGAGCCTCTGCAAGTGGAGTCCGCTGGAAGGGCGCATGTTGGAGTGGCAAGTGGAGAAGACCTGGGTGGGCGGTCGCCTTGTATGGGACGGAACGTCCTTCCCGTCGCCACCTCAGGGGAAACGTCTATTTTTCAGTCATACAGAATAAACCTTTGGCCCTCGGCATTGTCAAAGAAAAAGTGAAAAGCGAAAAGGTGAAAAAGTAAACAAGTAAACGAGTTGACAAGTAAACAAGTTGGTAGCAATGGCTCGCTGCTTGTCAACTCGCTGGCTCATGAAATTGTGAAATTGTAAAATTGTGAAATTGTGAAACGTATCACATCCCTCATCATACTGTGCCTCTGCACGTTCGTGGCCTTGGCTCAGAAAGTGACAGTAAGTGGTGTTGTCATGGACGGCACGATGAATGAACCTCTTCCAGGCGCAACGGTTGTGCTCCTTCAGCCAAAGGACAGCACTCAGGCTGCAGGTATCTCCAGCGATACAGAAGGCAAATTCAAACTCCCGTCCGTCAAGGCCGGCGATTACATTCTGCGCATCAGCTACATCGGATTCAAGACATATTTCCGAAACGTTTCGTTGACGAAGGCCAACAAGGACGTCAATCTCGGCAACATCACACTGGAGGAGAACAGCAAGCTGATGAAGGAAGCCGAGGTGACAGCCAAGTTGGCTCAGATGGAAATGAATGCGGATACGTTCGTCTATAATGCCGAAGCCTTCCGAATGCCTGAGGGCTCCATGCTCGAAGAGCTCGTCAAGAAGCTGCCTGGAGCAGAGGTTGACGACGAGGGCAACATCAAGATAAACGGCAAGAGCGTCTCCAAGATAATGGTCGATGGCAAGGAATACTTCCAGAACGACACGAAGATGGCGATGAAGAACCTGCCCTCCAAGCTCATCAAGAAGTTGAAGTCGTACGACAAGAAAAGTGACTACACCCGCATCACGGGCATCGATGACGGCGAAGAGGAGACTGTGCTCGACCTTTCTGTCAAGAAGGGCGTGAAGGATGGATGGGTAGGAAACTTCGACGCCTCGTATGGCACGGAGGACCGCTATTCGGCCAGGGGCAACGTGAACCGCTTCCTGGACAACAGCTATATGTCCGTCATCGGTAGCCGCAACAACGTCAACGACGGCAGAGGTCGTTGGGGAGGAGGCAGCAACGGCATTGCCACAAGCACGATGGGCGGCGTTACTTTTGCCTGGGAGAACGGCAAGCCCGACTATTCGGCAGGCCTCCTGAAGCTCGGAGGCAATGTCCGATACGACAGCAACGACAGGTTTTCCGAAAGCCGAACGAACACCGAGATGTTCCTTCCCACAGGTACAAGCCAGTTCTCCAACTCCAAGAACCAGGGCAACAACTGGGGCCAGAACTTCAACGCCAACTTCCGTCTCGAATGGTTCCCAGACAGCATGACTAACATTATGTTCCGTCCGAACTTCAGCCACTCAGATGGTAACAGCTCGTCCAACAATCGTAGCGTCACCTTCAACCAGAGTCCGTTCATTGCAGGAATGACGGACCCGGTGGAAGAGTATAAGACATGGGACGACACCGAAGGCATCCGCGTCAACGGCAACGAGCGTGTCAACTCTGGAGACTACCATTCCAACAACGTCAACGGCGACCTGCAAATCAACCGACGCATTGTTGTGCCTGGCCGAAACCTCACCCTTAACCTCGGCGGCTCATATAGCGAGAGCGACAACAAGTCGTATAGTCGCTCGATGATACGCTACTATCAGCGCGGCGACGCTGACGCCGACTACCAGAACACTGCTTCCCCTTCGAAGAACTACAACTATCAGGGGCGCTTGAGCTATACAGAGCCTATACTGAAGGGACTCGTGGCTCAGGTAAGCTACCAGATGCAGTACCGCTTCCAGGACAGCGACCGCGAGATGCTCGTCTATCAGGAGTTGGAGAAAGCCCTTGCAGAGAAAGGCCTCATCGACGTGACTGCCCGCGACCTGGCCGACGGTTTCTACCGCGGAGTTTCACTCGCAGACTATGGCATCGACCTGACAAAATTGGAGAGGGACATCGATAATAGCCAGTACGCCACATACAAGGAGCTGAATCAGGACGTGAACTTCATGCTCCGCTACAACACTAAGTACGAGAACGGAGGTGAACTCTTCTGGAATGCCGGTGTGAACTTCCAGCCGCAACGTACTGATATGGAGTACGACAAGCGCGGCATCCATGTCGATACGACACGGCATATTCAGAACTGGGCGCCACGCTTCGACCTCAGATGGAAGATATCGAACACCAGCCAACTGCGTATTCGTTACTTCGGACGTATGTCCCAACCGTCGATGACCGACCTTATCGAAGTGATGGACAACAGTAATCCTCTCTACGTCAGCACAGGTAATGCTGGCCTGAAGAGTTCGTGGAACGACAGCTTCAATGCAGAGTACAACAACTACATCCCCGACCGTCAGATGGGTTGGTTCCTGGGTGGATGGGGCAACATAAACCGACGTTCCATCAGCAACGCCACCATTTACGACACGGCATCCGGCATCAGTTACGCCCGTCCCATGAATATCGACGGCGGTTGGAATGTCCGTTCGTGGATGGGATTCAATACGGCTTTGGATAAAGGCAAGCACATCAACCTCAACTGGAACCAGAACATCAACCACAGCAACAACGTGGGTTACATCAGCAGCGAGATAGACGAACGCGCGCATCAGTTCATTGATGGCACGGTAGACATGAATGGGCTGTTCCGGTTCATGGACGAGAACGACCTTCTCCGCAAGTCTACCACCCGCACTACAGACCTGGGCGAGAACCTCCGACTCAACTATCGCAACGACTTGATAGAGGTCGGCGTGAACGGCGGCATGAACTATCAGCACGCCCGCAACGCCCTTCAGAAGAACGGCAACCGCGACACTTGGTTCTTCAACTATGGTGGCAACGTGGTCATCAACACTCCTTGGGACATGCAGTTCAGCAGCGACATTTCGCAGCAAAGCCGCCGCGGTTACGACGATGCTTCGATGAACACCAACGAGCTTATCTGGAACGCCCAGCTCAGCCAGAACTTCCTCAAGTCGAAGAATGCCACTGTGCGTGTACAATGGTACGACATCCTGCGCGAACGCTCGAGCATCAGCCGCAACCTGAGTGCCACTTCCCGCTCCGACTCATGGAACAACGCCATCCATAGCTATGTGATGGTGACGCTCAGCTATCGCTTTAACCTGATGGGCAGCAAGGAGGCGCGTGCCGCAGGCTTCAATGGTGGCGGCGGAAACCGTGGCTTCGGCGGTCCTGGTGGCCCTGGTGGTCGTGGCGGCGGACGCTTCTGACGGATAGTCCCTTTTATAGTCCTTGCCACAGTCCTGCAAGCCTTACAGGTCAGCACAGAATTAAAAAAAGCAACCCGGGGCACGAATGCCACCGGATTGCTACCACCCTCGTTGCGGGAGCCCGACTCGAACGGGCGACCTCCAGGTTATGAGCCTGACGAGCTACCAACTGCTCTACCCCGCGATGTTCTTCATTTGCGGCTGCAAAGGTAAGACTAAAATCCTGAATCGCCAAATTATTTCCCTAAAATTTGCTCCTCCGAACGTTTTTTTCTGCCAACTTTTGCACAAAATACACTCATTTGAGCATTTTTAACACCCGATACTTGCACATATCAAAGGAAATGTGCTAACTTTGCAATCGGAATGGCAGTAGTAAAGACTCGCATAAAGTTAGTGGATGTTGCGCGACAGCTGTTCGCCAAGAAAGGTCTTGAGAACACCACGATGAACGACATTGCCTTGGCTTCGGGCAAAGGTCGACGCACATTGTATACCTATTTCAAGAGCAAGGAGGAGATTTACTGGGCTGTCATCGAAGGCGAACTGGAACGCATCAACGAAAGGATGAACGAGGTGGCAATGCAGCTGATGGAGCCTGAGGACAAACTTGTGGAGATCATCTACACACACCTCAACATGATAAAGGAAGCTGTGCAACGAAACGGAAACCTCCGCGCAGAGTTCTTCCGCAACATCGTCATGGTGGAGAAGGTGCGCAAGAACTTCGACAGAAACGAGCAGCGACTCTTTGCATCCATCATGGCAGAAGGCGTGCAGCAGGGGCGCTTCGAGATAGACAGCATCCCGCTATGCTCCGACATCATGCACTACTGCATCAAAGGGCTGGAGATACCGTACATCTACGGCCGCCTAGCCGACGGAATGCCGCAAGGCATGAGTGGTATCGTGCAGAAGCTTATACATAAGGCACTGATACGGCAAGAGAAGCGCATCAGCCAGTACTTATAAAAAGGTGAAAAGGTAAAAAGGTGCGAAGGTTAATCGTCAAATAGTAAATAAAATAGAAGATAGTAAATCGTCAAATAGTGAATAAGAATGGGATTATTAGAAGGAAAGACAGCACTCATCACGGGTGCAGCACGTGGCATCGGTAAGGCCATTGCCATGAAGTTTGCCTCTGAAGGTGCAAACATAGCATTCACAGACCTTGTGCTTAACGACGAAATGGCTGCCGGACTGGAAGCCACACGCAAGGAAATCGAGGCAGTCGGCGTGACCTGTCGCGCTTATGCCGGCAATGCAGCCGACTTCGCAGCTACCGAAGAGATTGTAAATAAGATAAAGGAAGACTTCGGAACCATTGATGTCCTCGTCAACAACGCCGGCATCACGAAGGACGGCCTCATGCTCCGCATGACGGAGCAGCAGTGGGATGCCGTCATCAACGTCAACCTCAAGAGCACCTTCAACTTCACGCATGCATGCATCCCCGTCATGATGCGGCAGCGTAAAGGCAGCATCATCAACATGGCCAGCGTGGTCGGCGTGCACGGCAATGCAGGCCAGGCAAACTATGCTGCCTCGAAGGCCGGCATGATTGCCCTGGCAAAGAGCGTCGCACAGGAGATGGGTCCCAAGGGGATACGCGCCAACGCCATTGCTCCCGGCTTCATCGAGACAGCCATGACGGCGCAACTCAGCGAGGAGATTCGCGAGGAGTGGAAGAAGAAGATACCCCTTCGCCGTGGCGGACAGGTCGAGGATATTGCCAACGTGGCAACCTTCCTCGCCAGCGACATGAGCAGCTACGTCAGCGGACAGGTCATTCAGGTTGACGGCGGAATGAATATGTAGAAGGCCTCACCACCGCCCCCTCTCCGAGGAGAAGGGAGGAAGGAAGCATAGCCTTCCGTGAGGGCGGAAACAGGAAAACAACAGATATCATGGAAAATTTCAGTTCCCCTCTCCTCGGAGAGGGGTTAGGGGTGAGGCTTCTCTACGAAGATAATCACTTGATAATAGTATCAAAGAAAGCAGGGGACATCGTGCAGGGAGACAAAACCGGCGATGTCCCCTTGTCTGATATTGTGAAGGCTTACCTGAAGGACAAGTATCAGAAGCCCGGCGCTGCCTGGCTCGGCGTCGTCCACAGGCTGGACCGTCCCGTCAGCGGCATAGTCCTGTTCGCCAAGACAAGCAAGGCCCTGCCCAGGCTCAATAAGATGTTTGCCGAGCATCAGGCAGTCCGGAAGACCTACCTCGCCATCGTCTGTAACCGTCCTCCGCAGCCGGAAGCGACACTCACACACTGGCTGACGCGCAACGAGAGGCAGAACATAGCCCGAGCCTACGAGCGTGAGGTGCCCGGCAGCAAGCAGGCCGTCCTCCATTATCGGCTGGTGTCTGGGAGCGACCGTTATTACCTCCTCGAGATAGAACTGCAGACGGGCCGCCATCATCAGATACGTTGTCAGCTCGCCAAGATAGGCTGCCCCATCAAGGGTGACCTGAAGTACGGAGCCCCGCGCAGCAATCCCGACGGCAGCATATCGCTTCATGCCTGGCGGCTTAGGCTGGAGCATCCCGTCTCGCATATACCTGTCGAGGTCGAGGCACCCGTCCCCTCCGACCGTCTTTGGCAGGAGATAACGAAGCCCCTCATGCGTTGATGCCCCGACATAGCATGGAGGGTTGTTTGAACATACATGTATATTCAATTGCACATACATGTACATTCAATTGCACATACATGTATGTTCAAGCCATAGTGGAGGATGTACCGAGCAAGTAGCTTCGGGCGGGCGATAAATGCTGTTCTTACGACCGTTTAGGGCGGATGCTTCCCTGCTTTCATGCAATTTTTGGACGTTTTATATGGCAGTGTGAAGAGTTTTTCGTACCTTTGCGCGAAAGAATGAAGAGTTAAGGAGCCCATAGCCTTATAGTCCATAGTCTACAGTCCATAGTCCATAGTTGACTATCGTCGAGCTAAAGCTTCAAGGATGAAACGTGTGCTGAAATATATTCTCAGGACGCTTCTCGCGCTGGTGTTGCTCGTTGTGATGCTTATCGCCAGCCTCTACCTGCCTCCGGTACAAAGGTGGGCAGTGAACAGGCTTACTGCCTATATTGAGGAGCAGACGGGGTTCGAAGTGTCTATCGGCAGCGTGCATCTGTCTCCCCTTCTCGATTTAAGCCTTGGGCAAGTCCATGTCGCCAAGCCGCCCACCGATGTCCTTGACGTGGAGCACGCCCTTGTGGACCTCGACCTGACGCGCTTGCTGACCTTGCACGTCGGCGTGGAGGCCATCGAGCTTCAGGGCGGCAGCATCCATACGACCGACCTCATCGAGACGCTCGCCATGGACGGCGACATCGGCAATCTGCGTATCGTGGCCGACGACATAGACCTCAGGAAGAAGAAGATCAATGTGAACGATGTCACCTTGGACGGTTGTGTGCTCGACATGAAACTCCGCGAAGCCGCAGAAGAAGATACGACTGAGAGTGCGCCCCTCGATTGGCAGATCGATGTAGAGAAGCTTAATATCCGACAGAGCCGGATAGCTCTGCAGCTGCCTAACGATGCGATGCGCGTGGGTGCTGCCATCCGCGAGGCAAGCCTCGATGGAGGCGACATCAGCCTCAGTAATGGAATCTATCGTGTAGGCAAGGTCAGTCTCTCGGCAGACAGCCTTTCGTACGACATCCCGGGCTCGAACCCTGTCAAGGGCCTCGATGTCAATCACCTCAGCTTCCGTGATGCAGAGCTCGACCTCGACAAACTCTCCTACAATCAAAATACGTCGGCACTCGATGTTCAGTTAAAGAGGCTTGCCTTCAAGGAGAAGAGCGGCTTCCAACTCAATAACCTTTCGGGCAATATCTCCCTTGATGCGACGCATCTCACGGCAAGTGGCCTTGACCTGAAGACGCCACACAGTTCTGCCAGCGGCAACCTTGACCTCGATTGGAATGCCTTCTCGCCTAAGGAGCGCGGCAGGCTGAAGGCCGACCTTCAGGCTTCCTTAGGACATCAGGATGTGCTGTGCCTTGCCGAAGCCTACATGCCAAAGGACCTCGCCAAGTGCTATCCGTCGCAGCCTTTGAAAATCGACCTCCTTGCGACAGGCAATATAGATGACCTCTCGCTGCAGACCTGCAATGTGATGATGCCGTCAGTCATCGATGTCCGTATGGCAGGCCAGGTGCAGAACCTCACCGATAGCGCTCACATCGGGGCAGACTTGAAGTGGGACATCACCACGATGGACCTGCGCTGCGTCAACCGCTATCTTGGTCTTAACGATGTGAACTTCCCCAAGATGACCATACATGCCGACACGAAGCTGCGCGAGGCGTCGAAGCTCTATGCGGATGCCTTGCTGCAGGAAGGCAGAGGCAGGGCTCACGTCATAGCAGACGTCGACCTGAACTCCATGGCTTATCAGGGCAATGCCCGCATCAGCAATCTCCAACTTCACGACTTCCTGCCGAAGGACTCGCTCTATATGCTGACGGCCAACGCCAAGTTCAGCGGCAAAGGCACAGATATGCTGAGCCCACGCACCACGCTTCGCGCCCAGGCAGACATCGCCCACCTTGGCTATGCCTCATGGGACCTGGACAACATCCAGGCAGATTGTCGTCTGGAAGGAGGCAAGGCCATGGTCGAGCTCGGCAGCCAGAACGACCTGCTCCGTATGCAGGGATGCTTCAATGCATCCATAACAGACAGGAAACTGAAGGCTGTGGACTTCAATATGGACATGAGTCACATCGACCTTTATGCCCTTCATCTGGCGAGGAAACCGCTCTCGGCAAGCATGGTGATGCACGTGGACGGCGCTTCCGACTTCATGCAGACACATAGCCTAAAGGCAAACATCGAAGCCATCGAACTGACGACTGCCGACAGCATCATCTATCCGCTCGACCTTACACTCGATGCCAATCTGACGCCCGAACTAATCAACATGAAAGCGCTTGCCGGCGACCTCAGCCTCTCAGTATCTTCCAATCATGGACTCGACTCCCTGTTGGCTCGCTTCAATAGCTTCACGGGTGAGTTGCAGAGGGAGATAGACAGCCTTCGCATCCAGCAGGACGTGCTTCGCTCCTTGCTTCCGCACCTCGAGATGGAGCTTACATGTGGGCAGAGGAATCCGCTGAGCAACATCCTACGCCATGCCACCGGTTACAGCTTCCGCGACCTTTCCCTTCATCTCCTTTCCTCCCGCGAGGAGGGACTGAATGGCAAGGGACACATACACTCGCTCAATACCGGTGCCATCTTATTGGACAGCATCTATTGGAGGATAAGCCAGGAAGCGAACGGCATTGCGCTGGATGCTCGTGTAGCAAACGGGCCGAAGAACAGCATCGCTACCTTCATGTCGCAGATGCATGCCGCGCTGACCGAGACAGGAGCCAATGCCGATCTGACCTTCTATGATGCTCAAGGGAAGAAGAGTGTGGACATCGGCATGGCTCTCGAATTGCTTGCCGATGGCTTCCGGGCACACTTCACACCACTCAATCCTATCATCGCCTACCGTCGCTTCACGCTTAATGAGGACAACTTCATCAGCCTGACCCACGATGGGCGCCTCAGTGCCTTGGTCGATTTGCTGGCTGATGACGGCACAGGCCTGAAGCTTTATACGACGCCGAACGAGGATGCCCAGCAGGATGTGTCGCTCAGTGTCAATCACTTCAATGTGGGTGAGCTTACGGATGTGATTCCCTTCATGCCCGACCTGAGCGGCTTCCTCCACGGCGATTACCACTTCATGCAGGCCGACAGCACGATTACCGTCTCGACGGAGATGACGGTGCGCGATATGGCGTACAACGGCGTCCGCATTGGCGATATAGGCCTTAATGGCGTCTATTTCCCCAATTCCGACGGCTCGCACTACGTTGACGGCATCGTTACGCTTGACGAGCAGGAGATTATGACAGTGAATGGCAAGTACCACGAGGAGAAGGGAAAGGGCAAGATGGATGGCGAGGCTTCGTTCCAGAGAATGCCGTTTGCCATATTCAATGCCTTTATGCCGGACGGCCCGTTTGCCTTGAGCGGCTATGCCTGGGGCGACTTTACGGTGGGGGGCTATACGGAGAATCCTATCCTGAATGGCGAGCTGAAGACGGAGTCTCTGCATATTGATGCGGACAGCTACAACGTGAACCTGCAGATACCGGACCATACGATTACCGTCGAGGATAGCCGCATCAACTTTAACCGCATCGAGGCATACGCCGCCGGCAAGTCTCCGCTTGTCATGGATGGGTACTTCGACTTCAGAGACCTCGACCAGATGCAGATCGACATGAACATAAGCGCTGACAATTATCAGCTCATCAATGCTCCGAAGCGGCAGGGGGCATTAGCCTACGGCAAGGTCTTCGTCAATTTCAGGAACCGTTTGTGGGGCAAGCTTTCAGACCTCAAGGTGCGAGGGAAACTCGATGTGCTTGGCAGCACCGATGTGAGTGTCGTATTGTCCGACACGCCTCTTACTGCCAACGACCAGCTTGCCGACATTGTCACCTTCGTGGACTTCAACGACTCTATTGCTGCGGAGACTATCGAAGTGCAGCGCCAAAGCATCGACCTGCAGATGAACATCAATATTGCCGAGACGGCTCAGGTGCATTGCTTCCTAAGCGACAATGGCAACGACTACATAGACCTGCAGGGTGGGGGAGAGATGACGCTGACCTACGATCTCCAGAACGACATGCAGCTTTGGGGGCGCTACACTATCGGCAAAGGCACGATGCGCTATTCGCTGATGGCTATTCCGCTGAACGATTTCCAGATTGCACAGGGCAGTTATGTCGAGTTCCAGGGTGACATGATGAATCCTCGTCTCAGCGTCAATGCGAGCGAGCGCGTGAGGTCTACGGTGACGGAGAACAATGTGCCCCGCAATGTCGCCTTCGACGTGGGTCTTGCCATCAGCCGTACGCTCGACGATATGGGTCTGGAGTTCACCTTGGAGGCGCCCGAGGATATGTCCGTGCAGAACCAGTTGACGGCGATGACGCAGGAGGAGCGCGGCCGCGTGGCTGTCACGATGCTCGTCACGGGCATGTACGTCACCGACGATGCTGAGACGAATGGCGGCTACAACTATGCCAACACGCTCAATGCCTACCTGCAGAGCGCCATCAACGAGATTGCCGGCAAGGCTCTGAGCACTGTCGACATCAACTTCGGCATCCAGAGCGGCACGTCCGAGAGCGGCACGAGCACCACCGACTACAGCTTCAGCTTCGCCAAACGCTTCTGGGGAAACCGCATCAGCGTCATAGTGGGCGGCAAGGTCAGCTCCGGCCGCGATGCTGTCAATACGGGCGAGACTATCATCGACAATGTTGCCATAGAGTATCGGCTCGACAAAGGCGGCTCGCGCTACGTCAACCTCTTCTACGACCGCAACTATGAGTCGCTGCTCGAGGGGCAGGTCACCAAGATGGGCGGCGGCATCATCCTTCGCAAGAAGGCCGACAAGCTGGGCGAGCTCTTCATCTTCAGAAACAGGAAGGAAGAGCCTGCAATGAAACCTGAGGAAGTGAAAGTTGAAGAATCAGAATCGAGAAATGATTAAAGATATAAAGGAAGTGTTAAAAATCCCCTATAGGGCGCTAGGTGGCATAGTCTGCCTGGTGCTTTGCCTCCTTGTATCGTCCTGCTCCATCACGAATGGTTTGCCGGAGGGTGAGAAACTGTATCGTGGCATCAAGAGCATAGACTACGACAAAGCTCCGAAGAAAGAGAAGACAGCCGAGCAGGAGGGCGTCATCACAGCCCTGGCCGATGCCTATACGACGGTGGAGGGGCTACTCACGGGCGACGCCTCTGTCCTGAAGCAAGAGGAGGTGATGGACGAGAAAGCCCTGCGCGACAGCCTTCGCCATGTATCTGAGAAAGACAAACTGGCCTACGAGGCTGCAAAGGAAGAGGTGGAGGCCGTGCTCTCGTATGCCCCCAACGGCGCCCTCATGGGCAGTAGCTTCGTGACACATCCGTTCCCCATCAAGCTCCTCATCTACAATAAGTACGCAGGCAGCAAGCATCGCTTCGGCAAGTGGATGTTCAATCATTTCGCAGCCTCGCCCGTGCTGATAAGTAACGTTAACCCTCGCTTGAGGGCAACCGTCGCCAAGAACACCCTGCGCTCCCGTGGCTATTTCCGCGCACAGACAGGCTTCGAGATTATCCCAGACCCGCGCGACACCCTGAAGGAACGCGTGCGCTACGATATCCATCCAGGCCCCGTCTATCACCTGGACAGCATCGCCTATGTGAACTTCCCAGAGCAGACGGACAGCATCATCAGGAACGCTACTGAGTCTACCGCACTTCATCGCGGCGACCCATTCAGCGTGGTCAACCTCGAAGCCGAGCGAACCAGAATCGTCACGGCCTTGCGCGAGCAGGGTTACTACTACCAGCGGAACGAGCACATCAACTTCCGTGCCGACACCTTGCAAAGGCCTATGATGGTCAAACTGCAGGTGCAGCCCTCGCCCACAGCGCCGAAGGAAGCCATGCAGCCTTATTATATAGGTAACACGCGCGTGAACATATATAAATATGGCGACCGGCAAATAGTGGACAGCATCACGATGAGGGGAGGTTTCTCCTTCGGATATAGCCAACCCGTGAAGTTCGAGGAGCGTGAGCCGGGTAGCAGGAAGATGCCCAAGGCCCTGAAGGGTTATGCACCCCTGCTCAAGCCACGGGCCGTATGGCGTGCCATGCTCTTCCGTAAGGGCGACCTCTACAAACAAAGCCTCGGCGAGCTCATGCAGGATGGACTGGCCGCAACAAACGTCTTCTCGTCCCTCCGCATCAACTATGTGCCAAGGAGCGCAGAGCCGGACTCAATGGCCAATGGTCAATGGCCAATGGTCAATGACACACTCGATATTGTTGTGAATGCTACCCTCGACAAGCCTTATGATGCAGAGTTTCAGGGCAACCTGACGGGCAAGACAGGCGGCCAGATTGGCCCGGGTGCCAGCTTCTCTTTCTCGAAGCGCAACGCCTTCCGTGCCTCCGAGACCCTGACCCTCAAGCTCTGGGGCTCCTACGAATGGCAGACAGGCGCAAACATCAAGGGCAAACGCTCGATGTTCAATTCCTATGAGTATGGTGTGAGCACTTCTCTCTCCTATCCCCGCTTTCGCTTTATGGGCCTCGGGCGCAACTGGGGGCGTAAGTTCGTCTCGACTACTGCCCTCGACTTCCAGGCACGATGGATGAATCGCGCAAGATACTTCGGCAGAGTATCACTGAGCGGCGCCGTTAACTATACGATGCAACGCCAGAGGCGCATCAAGCACGAGTTCTCGCCACTCACCATCGTGTACGACCAGCTCCTGCACAGTACGGAGCAGTTCGACTCCATCGTGAATGCCAATCCCGCTTTATATGTCTCCATGCGCGACCAGTTCGTGCCAAGCATGTCGTACACCTTCTCCTGGGCTGGCAGCCCGAAGCATCCCTCCGCACTTACAGTCTCGGCGAAAGAGGCGTCAGCCCTCCTCTCCAGTGCCTACGCCATCTTCGGAGATGCCTACAGCAAAGAGGGGAAGAAGCTCCTGGGTGTGCCTTTCGCACAGTTCGTAAAGCTCACCTTGCAATATACCCGCCAGTTCCCGCTGACAAAACGCAGCCTTATTGCTATGCGAACCTTCGGCGGCATCATCTATAGCTATGGCAATGCCAAGGCAGCGCCTTACAGCGAACTCTTCTCCGTGGGAGGTGCCAACGACATTCGTGCCTTTGGCATGCGCACCATAGGCCCGGGCTCCTATCATCCAGAGACCTCGCAGTATTCCTACATCGACCAGATGGGCGACTTCAAGCTCGAGTCCAACCTGGAGTACCGCTTCCCCATTGTCGGCAAACTGGCAGGAGCGGCCTTTATCGATGCGGGCAATGTATGGCTCCTCAGAGAAAGCGAGAACCAGCCAGGCGGCAAGTTCCGCTTCAAGGACTTTGGCAAGCAGATTGCCCTCGGCACAGGTGTCGGCATCCGCTACGACCTCGACTTCCTCGTCCTGCGCTTCGACCTCGGCATCGGCATCCATGCTCCCTACGACACAGGCAAGCGGGGCTACTACAACATGCCCAACTTCGGCAAGTCCCTTGGCTACCACTTCGCCATAGGTTACCCCTTCTGACGTGAAGGCATGTAATCGTTCGGAGTTTGGGCCCGACGGCGTCGGGTGGGCACGGGTCATGAAAAACGAGAGAAATCACGGCGCGACGATGGCTGCTTTCCTGCGGAAAAAACTTTACATTAATCAGGACAAATGAGGATTCAAAGCACCCTATAGGCTGCCTTGGCAGGGTGCTTTGGCCGATGAGGGCAGGGGCGTCGGTCGATGAGGCTGTTAAGTTTGCCTTTCCCCCACGTCGATATTGTCGGAAAGCCGTGTCAAGTTCGCCGAGAAGTACGCCGCATTTGGTCCTGAGACACGTTTTCCTGTTCTATTCCTCATGTTCTTCGGGAAAGGCGACTATGTAATGCCCGATACATTGGCCATTGATCATTGACCATTGCAAAAGGAGGGCCTTTAATCGCGTCGAACCACGGAAAATCCTTGACAAAATCGACGTTTCGGATGCTGCTTTCTGGCGGGGTCTCTCTGCTGCCCGACAGAAGGGCATCGCCGCAGCCATTCCATGATTTGCGTCAAGTTAAGTGCCAGGAATTTGCAAATATTATAATTATTAGCTATCTTTGCACGCGGAAACATATACACGAAACGCGATTATGAGTAATCAACGCTATATGATGCGCGGCGTGAGCGCTGCAAAAGAGGACGTTCACAACGCCATTAAAAACATCGACAAAGGCATCTTTCCGCAGGCCTTCTGCAAGATAATACCCGATATCCTCGGCGGAGATCCGGAGTACTGCAACATCATGCATGCCGACGGGGCTGGCACGAAGTCGAGCCTCGCTTATATGTATTGGAAGGAGACGGGTGACCTCTCCGTCTGGAAAGGCATTGCCCAGGACGCTCTCATCATGAACACGGACGACCTCCTCTGCGTGGGCGCGGTCGATAACATATTGGTTTCCTCCACGATAGGGCGCAACAAGATGCTCATCCCGGGCGAGGTCATCTCCGCCATCATCAACGGAACGGACGAGCTGATGCAGGAACTTCGCGACATGGGCATAGGCATCTACGGCACCGGCGGCGAGACAGCCGACGTGGGAGACCTCGTCAGGACCATCATCGTGGATAGCACGGTGACCTGTCGCATGAAGCGGGCCGACGTCATCGACAACGCCAACATCCGTCCCGGCGACGTCATCGTCGGTCTCTCCTCCACAGGGCAAGCCACTTACGAGAAGGAATACAACGGCGGCATGGGCAGCAACGGACTCACCTCCGCCCGCCATGACGTCTTCGCCAAGTACCTTGCGGAGAAGTATCCCGAGAGCTACGACCACGCCGTCCCCGAGGAGCTGGTGTACAGCGGACGCTATCGCTTAAATGAAGAATTAAGAATGAAGAATGAAGAATTTGCTGCCGGACTGGGGACAAACACCGAGGGAACTACGGCGGCAGCAAATTCTTCATTCTTCATTCTTAATTCTTCACTTCCCAACATGGGCAAGCTCGTCCTCTCTCCCACACGCACCTATGCGCCCGTCGTGCGGCGGATGCTCGACGAAATGCGTCCCGCCATCCACGGCATGGTGCATTGCACAGGCGGAGCGCAGACGAAGGTGCTCCATTTCGTTGGCGAGAACTGCCGCGTCATCAAGGACAACATGTTCCCCGTACCGCCGCTCTTCCGCATCATACAGGAGCAGAGCCAGACCGACTGGGCAGAGATGTACAAAGTCTTCAACATGGGCCATCGCCTCGAGGTCTATGTCGCTCCAGAAGATGCAGAACGCGTCATCGCCATCAGTCGCAGTTTCAACATCGACGCACAAATCGTCGGCCGCATCGAAGAAGGCAAGCGCAGCCTCACCATCAGAAGCGAGTTCGGCGAGTTCAACTACTGACTTCACAGCCCTCTTCAGTGGGATAAATAATATGATGAAAGAGATAAAGGTCACCAACTACACGACGAAGGACTGGCTCAGGCAGATGGGCAGCATGTTTTGCTTTCTCTTCCTCGGGCAGTGGGCCATTCGTGCTTTCATGGAGAGCGACTGGATTCGTGGCCTGATGGACAGCCTCGGCGTCCTCGGCTGGATGCTGATCTACCTCCGCATCAACAGGGAAATACACAGAAAGAACCCCCAGGAAGAGGTTCAGAATAAGGAATAAGAACGATGGAAATGATGGAATACATCCTTTTGGCAGCACTGCTCGTCGTCATGGTTTTCGCCTGGCGGCAGTTCTACCTGACCCACAAGAAAAAGAACGACAAGCATGGCAGAAAGTAACACGTTACTTGATAAGCTCGATGGGCTCGTAAGTCGCTTCGAAGAGGTCAGCACTCTCATCACAGACCCTGCGGTGATTGCCGACCAGAAGCGTTACGTCAAGCTCACAAAGGAATACAAGGACCTCGGCAAAATCGTTGAGGCCAGAAAGGAATACATGGGCTGCCTGCAAAACGTGGCAGACGCCAAGGAGATGCTCGCCATGGAGGACGATGCCGAGACGAAGGAAATGCTGCGTGAAGAACTCTCGGAGAGCGAGAAGCGCATCCCCGAGCTGGAGGAAGAGATAAAGCTCCTGCTTGTCCCTGCTGATCCGGAGGACGACAAGAACATCGTCCTCGAGATACGCGGAGGCACAGGCGGAGACGAGGCGGCACTCTTTGCGGGTGACCTCTTCCGCATGTACTCCAAGTTTTTCGAGATGAAAGGCTGGAAGATGGCAGTGAGCAGCTACAGCGAAGGAGCCGTCGGCGGCTACAAGGAAATCGTCTGCTCCGTGACAGGAGAAGGCGTTTACGGCATCATGAAATACGAGAGTGGTGTGCATCGCGTCCAGCGTGTTCCCGTCACCGAGACACAGGGCCGCGTCCACACATCCGCAGCCACCGTCGCCGTGCTGCCAGAGGCAGAGGAGTTTGACGTTGAGATAAACGAGGGAGCCATCAAGTGGGACACGTTCCGAAGCAGTGGCGCAGGAGGTCAGAACGTCAACAAGGTAGAGTCGGGTGTCCGTGCACGCTACATCTGGCGCAATCCCTTCACGAACCAAGACGAGGAAATCCTCGTGGAATGCACCGAGACGCGAGACCAGCCGAAGAACAAGGAACGCGCCCTCGCCCGACTCCGCACATTCATCTACGACAAGGAGCATCAGAAGTACCTCGACGACATTGCGTCCCGAAGAAAGACGATGGTCTCCACAGGCGACCGTTCGGCCAAGATTAGAACCTACAACTATCCGCAAGGACGCATTACCGACCATCGCATCGGGTACACTATTTATAACCTCCCGGCCTTCATGGATGGACAGATACAGGACTGCATCGACCACCTCATCGTGGCTGAGAATGCCGAGCGACTCAAAGAATCGGAATTGTAAAGACTAAACACTATAAGAAACATGGGATTGTGGAATGACATTAAACAAGAGTGGACATGGGAAGGCATCAAGAAGTCGCTGAGGGAAAATTGGCCGACCCTTCTCGCCGTCTTCATTGCAGGCTTCCTGACGCAACCCTGTCTCAAGTGGATGGGAAAGGAACACAGCATTCTTTTATTCTTCGTGGTGTATGCGGTGTTGTGCCTGCTCGTCAGTATCTGTGTGGGCTTGATTATTAGAATTAAAGAAAGGGTGAAGAAATGACAAGACAAGAACTTATAGCAAACATACGAAGGAAGCAGAGCTTCCTATGCGTCGGCCTTGACACCGACTTGAAGAAGATACCGGAGCACTTGCTGAAGGAAGACGACCCGATATTCGCCTTCAACAAGGCCATCATCGATGCCACTGCGCCTTACTGCGTGGCCTACAAGCCCAACCTTGCCTTCTACGAAGCTTTCGGCGTGAAGGGACTGATGGCTTTCGAGAAGACGGTCAAGTACTTGAAGCAGAACTACCCCGACCAGTTCATTATCGCCGACGCAAAGCGTGGCGACATAGGGAACACGAGCAAGATGTACGCCCGGACGTTCTTCGGGGAGTACGATGTCGATGCCCTCACCGTGGCGCCTTACATGGGAGAGGACAGCGTTACGCCTTTCCTGGAAGGCTACGACGGCCATTGGGTCATACTGCTTGCGCTGACGAGCAACAAGGGGTCGCTCGACTTCCAGTTGACTGAGGACAAACAAGGCGAGCGGCTGTTCGAGAAGGTCATAAGGCGAAGCCGCGAATGGGGCAACGACGAGAACATGATGTACGTGGTGGGAGCCACCCGAGGGGAGTTGTTTAGGGATATACGCCGCGTGGCGCCAAATGCCTTCCTGCTCGTGCCTGGCATTGGAGCGCAAGGCGGCAGCCTCGAAGAGGTATGCAAGTATGGCATGATAGAGGACGTTGGCTTGCTGGTCAACAGCAGTCGTGCCATTATCTATGCCGACAAGACAGAGAACTTTGCAAGCGTAGCTGCTGAGAAGGCCAAAGAAGTAGCCTCTCAGATGGCAGAGCTTTTAAATAGTAAATAGTAAATCGTTAAATAGTAAATATAATTGTGGAATTCAGCGCACAAATGATAGCCGGACTGATAGGCGGCACTGTGGTGGGTGACCCCGAAGTCAAGGTGAACGACTTCGCCCGCATTGAGGAGGGATGCCCGGGCTGCATCAGTTTCCTTTACAACGATAAGTACCTTCAGCACCTCTACGACACCAAGAGCAGTGTCGTGCTGATAAGCGAAGGCATCGAACCTACGCAGGAGGTGAAGCCGACCCTCATCCGAGTGCCCGACGCCCGGCAGGCCGTGGCAAAGCTCCTACAGATATACGAGAGCATGAAACCCAAGCGTGAGGGCATCAGCGAATTGGCCTGCATCGATTCAAGCGCGAAGATAGGTGAGAAGTGCTACGTCGGGCCATTCGCTGTCGTTGAGGAAGGTGCCGAGATAGGCGAAGGCTGTGTGCTTCATCCGCACGTCACGATTGGCCCCAACGTCAAGGTCGGAGCCGGAACAGAGATATATGCCGGCGCCGTCATCTATCACGACTGTCGCGTAGGCGAACGCTGCGTGCTCCATGCCGGCTGCGTCATCGGAGCCGACGGCTTTGGCTTCCAGCCTACCGAGACGGGCTACGAGAAGATACCCCAGATAGGCATCGTCATCATAGAGGACGACGTGGAGATAGGCGCCAACAGTTGTGTGGACCGTGCCATGATGGGTGCCACCATCGTCCATAGTGGTGTGAAGATAGACAACCTTGTGCAGATAGGTCACAACGACGAGATAGGCAGCCACACGGTCATGTCCGCTCAGGTGGGCATAGCAGGCAGCACGAAGGTGGGCGAGTGGTGTATGTTCGGCGGACAGGTTGGCATTGCCGACCACGCCACGATAGCCAACCGCGTGATGGCCGGTGCGCAGTCGGGCATTCCCAACAGCGTGAAGAAGGAAGGCATAGCCGTCCAGGGCACGCCGGCCATAGAGGGCCGCAACTTCTGGAAGAGCAGTGCCCTTTTCAAGAGCCTGCCTGATATGTGGGCCGACATGATTCAAATGAAGAAAGAAATAAAAATGCTCGAGGAACTACTTGAAAGCAAGCAGTGACACGAATGCATCATAAATACTATATATAAATGTTAAAGCAGAATACTCTTAAAGAAAGCTTCTCGCTCAGCGGTAAGGGGCTTCACACAGGACTCAAACTGACTGTGACTTTCTTGCCTGCACCAGTAGGACATGGCTACAAGATACAGCGAGTAGATATGAAAGGCCAGCCCATCATGGATGCTGTGGCAGAGAATGTAGTTGATACACAACGCGGCACTGTCCTCGGCAAAGGCGAAATGCGATGCAGCACGGTAGAGCACGCCTTGGCTGCCTTCTATGCCTTGGGCATAGACAATGTGCTGATGCAGGTAGATGGACCTGAGTTTCCAATCCTTGACGGCAGTGCAGAACTATTCGTTCGCGAAATACAGCGTGTCGGCATATGTGAGCAAGAGGCCCCGAAGGACTATTATTATATCACCAAGAAGATAGAGTTCCGTGATGACAAGACAGGTGCCTGCATAACATTGCTCCCTGACGAGGACTTCTCCATCACAAGTATGATAGCTTTCGACGGCAAAGTGCTTAGCAGCCAGTTCGCAACGCTCGACAGTATGGACAAGTTTGCTTCTGAGGTTGCAGCAGCACGTACCTTCGTTTTTGTCCGTGAAATAGAGCAACTGCTTCAGGCTGGTCTCATAAAAGGTGGCGACCTTGATAATGCGATTGTCATCTATGAGCGACAGACCACTCAGGAGAGTCTCGACCAGCTCTGCAAACTGACTGGCGCCGAGCATCATGATGCCACAGAGCTCGGCTATGTGCAGCACAAACCGCTTGTATGGGATAACGAACCTGCACGACATAAGTTGCTCGACATCATCGGCGACCTTGCACTCGTCGGTAAACCCCTCAAGGGACGCATCATTGCCACACGCCCGGGGCATACAATAAATAATATGTTCGCGCGCATGATACGCAAGGAGATACGCAAACACGAAGTGCAGGCTCCCAAATACGACCCGAGCAAGGCTCCCCTGATGGATGTGGGCATGATAAAGAAACTGCTGCCACATCGCTATCCCATGCAATTGGTTGACAAGGTCATTGACATCAAGGAGAACTACATCGTGGCTATCAAGAACGTGACGAGCGACGAGCCTTTCTTCCAGGGTCACTTCCCGAACGAGCCTGTCATGCCAGGTGTCCTGCTGATAGAGGCAATGGCACAAACGGGCGGCCTGCTTGTCCTGCACGACAAGGAACATCCTGAAACCTACAGCACCTACTTCCTCCGCATTGACAATGTCAAGTTCCGGCAGAAGGTGCCGGGCGATACACTAATTTTCCGTGTGGTAATGGCATCACCCCTGCACCATAACATCGGCACTATGCAGGGCTACGCTTTCATCGGCGAGAACTGTGTGGCTGAGGCGACCTTTACGGCACAGGTCATAGCAGGGAAGAAATAATATAAAATGACACATGATATGAGTAAAATAAGTCCTTTAGCATATATAAACCCTAAGGCCGTCATCGGCGAGAACTGCGAGATAGGTCCTTTCTGCTACATTGATGAAGGCGTTGTAATAGGCAACGACAATACGTTGATGAACAGTGTGACGGTGCTCCATGGTGCACGAATTGGTAATGGTAACATATTCTTCCCTGGTGCCGTCATCGGTGCCATCCCGCAGGACCTCAAGTTTCGGGGCGAGGAGAGTACGGCTGAGATAGGTGACAATAACAGGATACGCGAGAATGTGACCGTCAACCGTGGCACGGCAGCCAAGGGTCGCACCATCGTGGGCAGCAACAATCTGCTCATGGAGGGCGTTCATGTGGCACATGATGCGATGGTGGGCAATGGCATCATCATTGGTAACGGCACGAAACTGGCAGGCGAGATTGTAATCGACGACAATGCCATCCTGAGTGCTAATGTGTTGATGCACCAGTTCTGCCGAGTGGGAAGTTATACCATGGTAGGCGGAGGTACGCGATTCTCTCAGAATGTCCTGCCTTTCAGCCTCGTGGCACGTGAGCCTGCAGCATTCTGTGGGCTGAACACCATCGGGCTTCGTCGCAGAGGCTTCGACCGTGACCTCATCAACAATATTCACCTGGCTTACCAGATCATCTTGCAGGGAACAGGCAAGCTGAATGAGCTTCTTGCCCGTGTAGAGCAGGAGATTCCCATGAGTCCGGAGATAGATTATATCCTAGACTTCATCCGCAACAGCGATCGAGGCTTTATCAGGTAAACGACAGGCTATGACACTCAAGCTAACACTTTTCAGTCAAGAGAAAGACGATTTTGTCCGGGAGATACTTATCGACAGCGATGCCAAGTTCCTGGAACTGCATCAACTTATCCTGACAGACTGCCATTACGGCGAACATCAGAAGCAGTGCTTCCTGATTTGTGATGAGGATTGGCGTGTCAGCGGACGCATATGTCTTGAGGACAACAAGGAGATGAGCTACGACCAGGACATCAACCTGATGTCCGAAACCAGCATCGGTGACTTCCTTGAGGATGAGGGACAGCGTTTTGCATACGTCTTCGACCCCGAAGGCAAGCGGTTCTTCCTGATGGAGCTTACGGAGAATGTCTTTGGCAGGAAAGAGAAGGAGGCCGTCGTAAACCGTCGTCATGGTTTTCCTCCCATGCAATCCCTCGATGAGGAGGAAGAGCAGACGGCAGGACAGACTGAGAACCCTGAGGAAATAGAAGAGGGCTTCTATGGCGACGAGGGTTTTGAGGAGGAGGAACTCGACATGGAGGGTTACGAGATAGACGAGTGATGACGCTATATGTCCTGTTAGGTCCTACGGCTGTCGGTAAGACAGAACTTGCCTTGCAGATAGCCGAGATTCTCGGGAGTCCTATCCTGAGCTGCGACAGCCGGCAGATATATCGTGGAATGGAAATAGGCACTGCGGCTCCTTCGGCTGAGCAGCAAAGGGTCAAGCATTACTTCGTGGGTACGCACGATATTGGCGACTATTACAGTGCCGCCAGATATGAACAGGACGTCCTTCTGCTGGTGGAGGAACTGAAAGGCAGTCATCAATCCTTGTTACTTACCGGGGGCAGCATGATGTACCTCGATGCTGTATATGGCGGCATTGACGATATCCCGTCGGTCGATACGGAGGTCCGCGAGACATTGCGCAGGAGATTGGCAGATGGCGACATTGACAGGATGCGTAGCGAACTGCATCTGCTTGATCCTGAATACTATCATACGGCCGATACCCGCAACCCTAAGCGCGTCGTGCATGCTTTGGAAGTCTGCTATTCGACGGGTCGTCCTTACTCTTCTTTCCTGACGAAAAAGCGCAAGCAGCGTCCTTTCCAAATCGTCAAGATAGGCTTAAGGCGCGAGCGTCGGGAGCTTTTCGGCCGCATCAATAAGCGTGTGGATGCCATGATGGAGGCGGGGTTGCTCGACGAAGCCCGCCGGCTCTATCCTTTTCGGCACGAGAATGCGCTTAATACCGTTGGCTACAAGGAGCTGTTCCGTTACCTCGATGGCGAATGGGAACTGCCTTTTGCGGTCGAGAAGATTAAGAAGAACACCCGAGACTATGCCAAGAAGCAGATGACGTGGTTTGCTCACGACAATGAGATAAAGTGGTTCCATCCCGACGAGAGGGAGGAGATCTTCCAAATGCTTAAATAGAGAACGATGAACCTTAAAGCCTTTTCCGTTTCGCTGAGAGACATTCTTCGGGGGATATATTCAGGCCCGTGGTACAAGAGGATTGCCGTCTGGCTTATGACATTTGTGTTGGCCGTCGTCTTGTTCTTCCTGGCAGTCGACAGCAACTTCTGTTATCTCTTCGGACGTTCCCCGGGCCTGGACGACATCAAGGACCCTGTCACCAGCGAGGCGTCGGAGGTCTATACGTGCGACAGCGTGCTGATGGGACGCTACTTCAACGAGAACCGGACTCCCGTGACATACGAAGAGATATCGCCCATCATGATACGTACGCTTATCGACACAGAGGATGAGCGTTTCTACCTGCATAACGGCATCGACATCATCGGCCTTTTTGCTGCAGGCAGGGATATTATCGGGGGGCATGCACGCGGTGCCAGCACCATTACCCAGCAGCTGGCAAAGAACCTTTTCCGCGTCCGCACGAAGTATTCCACGGGTTTGCTTGGCCGCATCCCCGGCATAAAGATACTGGTGATGAAGGCCAAGGAGTGGATTGTGGCGTTGAAGCTCGAGTGGGTCTTCTCGAAGGAAGAGATTCTGACGATGTATCTGAACACCGTCGACTTCGGCACTGGTGCCTATGGCATCAAGACGGCTGCACGAACTTATTTCTCCACGACACCCGACGCGCTTACCTACGAGCAGGCGGCCACGCTGGTGGGGCTGCTCAAGGCCACCAGTTACTATAATCCCCGACTCAATCCCCGCAGCAGCCTTCAGCGCCGGAACACGGTGATGCAGCTTGTCTATGACCATCACCACATCTTCTTCGAAGGCAAAGAGGCAACCCGGCAGCAGTTCGACTCCCTGCTTGCCTTGCCCATTTCGATGCGTGCGCGTGCCACGGAAAGCTACCAGGACGGCATGGCGCCTTACTTCCGCGAGGCCCTCAAGGTATATATCGATTCCCTCTGCGCTGCAGGGCTCGTGCCGGGTTACGATGCTATCAGGGGGCTCGACCTCGATGCCGACGGCCTGCGCATCTATACCTCTATCGACTCGCGGATGCAGGCATACGCCGAGGCGGCTGTGAGCAGGCAGATGCAGACCATACAGAAACGCTTCAACGAGCATTGGGGACACACCAACCCCTGGCAGAATGCCCGGGGGCAAGAGATACCTGATTTCGCCGAAGACATTGCCCGCCGCAGTGACTACGGACGCTATCTCAGGGCGAAGTATCAGGGCGATGCCGATTCCGTCGACTATTACCTGAGCCTGCCCCATACGGTCCGCCTGTTCAGCTACGACGGTCCTGTCCATCGCGAGATGAGCACCGTCGACTCGGTCCGCTACATGCTCCGCTTCATGCATGCAGGCTTTGTCGCCATCGAACCCGACAGCCGCTTCGTCCGAGCCTGGGTGGGCGACATCGACTTCCGCAGCTGGCAGGTCGACAACGTGCGGGCCGTCCATCAGCCCGGCTCCACCTTCAAGCTCTTTGTCTATACCGAAGCGATGAACCAAGGCCTGAACCCCATGGACCATCGCCCCGACTCCTACGTCGCCTACACCGATACGATTGGCGGCCGACCCAGGGTCTGGGCACCGCGTAACGCGAATGGAGTCTATTCGGGCCAGGAACTCTCCCTCAAGAGCGCCTTTGCCATGAGCGTCAACACCGTGGCCGTGCGCGTCGGCATGGAATGCGGCATCCGGGACATCGCTAAGACAGCCTATGCCATGGGCATCAAGACGAGGCTCAACGAGACGCCCTCCCTCGTGCTGGGCAGCAGTGAAGTGGGCCTCCTGGAGCTGGTGAACAGCTACTGCACCGTAGCAAACGACGGACGCTACAGCATGCCGCTCCTCGTGGAACGCATCGAGGACCGCGACGGCAACCTCATCTACGAGGCCAGGCGGAGAGAGAAGAAAGCCATCCCGTACCGCTCTGCCTACCTCATGCAGAAGATGCTCCTGGGCGGACTCTCCGGCACGAGCGGCGGGCTGTGGCAGTACATACGGCCCTTCTATGCCGACACCGAGTTCGGGGGCAAGACAGGAACGAGCAACAACCATGCCGACGCATGGTTCGTCGGCGTCACGCCCCGACTGGTGGGCGGCGCATGGGTCGGAGGCGAATACCCCAGCATCCATTTCCGCACGGGGCAGCTCGGCCAGGGCAGCAAGACGGCCCTCCCCATCTTCGGCGAGTTCATCCAGAGCGTCCTGTCCGACGAAAAGTTCAGCCGCTACCGCGTAAAGTTCCCGCCCGCCAAGGGCTTAGACCCACGCCTGTGGACGGGCTACGGCTATACTTACCATCAGCCCGACACGTCGACCTACGAATACGACTACTCCGAAACCGAGCAGGCCGAGGCCTCCGACTTCTCGCTCGCGCCGGCCCGGCAGCCCGAGCAGCCATCTTCGCCCGAGGATGAAACCGAACAGACAGAAACGGACGAGGCGGAGAGCACGGACTCATTCTATTAAAAGGTATACCTTTTTATATTTATCCAAGAATCTGCAGTCCCTGAAAAGCCCATAGCGAAGGGAGCTCCGGCGCTCTATAGGGTTGTGACTGGCGCTCTATAGGGTTGTGACTGGGCAGCGTGCCTCATCTTTCCGATGCAGCACGCTGCTGCTGTCCCCCCGAGCTATGCCTGCCGGACTGGTGGCTCGTGACAGCTCGCCCGGACTCCTACTTCTTCGCCTTCGCCTTCGGCTCAGGCGCAGGCGGTGCTTTTTTCGTGAGGTCGAGTACGCGGATGGCACGGAGCTTCAGTCCCGCTCCATGCCCAAGGAAGCCGATGTGGCCCGTCTCGTTGAACATGCCCGGGTGATTGCGGTGGTCGACCGTATAGGGGTTGTCAGCCGAACCGTCGGGCGCTACGTTGTGCCCCTGGCAAGCCTCCCTGATGTCGCCATCGACGATGACTTCGCCGTTGACCGTCACGGTGATGTGGTCAGCCTGAACCCGTATTTCCTCCTCGTTCCATTCGCCCAGGGCCCTAAGCTTGATGCGCTTGGCCGGGATGATGCCATAGACGCTGCCGTGCACCTGATAGTCGCGCAGACCGGCATAGACGGGGTCGTCGTGGTCCAGAATCTGCACTTCGCACATGCCGTCGTAGGCTGCATCGACACCCATCGGGGTGCGGATGCCTACGCCATTGTTCACGCCGCCGCGCAGGAAGCAGAACTCGAAGCGGAACACGAAATCGCGGTACTCCTTCTTGGTATACAGGTTGCCATCGCCGCCGTAGCCGGCTGTGACGTTGATGCAACCGCCCCCGGGCACATAGCCCACCTTATTGCCCACGAAGCCGTCGAGGTTCGTGCCGTCGAAGAGAAGCTCGAAGCCCTGGTTCTTCTCCTCGTCGGAGAGGACGTAGGGGCTGGCTGGCGTCAGCTCCGAGAGCTTCTGCCGGAGCGCATCCACCGCATAGCCGTCGTCGGCATCGCCCGTCGATGCCAAGATGTCGATGCACTTCTCCAGCTTCTCCTTCACGACGTCGTAGGCGATGTCCTCGGTCAGCTTCGTGATGATTTCCTTGGTCGCGATGGCAGCAGCATAGCCGAGCTGCCCGTCGTCGAGCTGTCCGGCTGCAAGCATGAAAGCGCCAGGTGTGGGCGTCTGGGCAAGTCCTGCCAGGATTTCCTTCTTTGTGGCAGTGGTCTTAGCCAGGGAGAACGCCTCCAGAAGCAATGAAGAGTGAAGAATGAAGAATGAAGAATCCCTCGCGGAAGCTACGGCGGTAGCAAATTCTTCATTCTTCATTCTTAATTCTTCATCACAAGGCGCACGTAGCTGGAGAGGGCCTTCTCGTCACCTCCCTTGGCAGCAGCAAGCAAAGGCCCCGCAGCCTTGTAGTTGTTCGAGGTGCCGAGTGCCTCGATGGCAGCCTTGCCGCCAATCTTCTCCAGGCTGGACACGGATGCGTCGGTACCCGTAGCAGCAAGCAAGGGGTAGAGAAGCTCCCTTTTTGGCATCATGGGCTGGCTCGTGAAGAACGAAATCCGCTGGTACTGCTCGTCGGGCGAAAGTGTCTGCAGGGCAGCGGCCAGGGCCTTCTGCCAGGCTGGGATATGCTCGGGGTTCTTGTCGAGCACTGTCAACTGGCTGATGATGCCATTCGTCTGGTCGGGCGTCACTACGCCGGGCAGAGCGCTCAGTGCTGCCTCGCCATACGTCTTATCCTTGGTCAGCTTCATAATCTGCTCGGCGACATCCGTGCAGCGGCGTGCAGAAGCAAGCTTCAGCAAAGCAAGCTTCTTCTCGCCCTCTGCAGTTTTCAGGGGCTCCGACAAGTCCAGCTTGGCAGGGAAAGAGCAGAGCGCGCGGAAAGCCTCCGCACCCGTCTCGCCGCCCAACATGGCGATGAGCACCTCCTGAACACCGTCTCCACCAATCTTGCCCAAGGCTTCGATGGCAGCTTTGGCAGGCTTGCCGCCCTTCTGCACAGCAGCGGTCAGCAACGCCTTCTGGCTTTCCACCTTATTGTCACCGAGCCAATAGAGGATATCACATTTAGTTTCTTCGCTTGCCGACTTGTATGTCCCCGCCACGCTGGCAGCCAGCTTGTCCGTGACAAGGCCGTTTTCCGTGGCGAACTTCAGTGCTTGCATGCGAAGGGCATGGTCCTTGCTCTTGAGGGTCTTTACGATGGTCCCCGCGGCATTGCTGCCCAGTCTGACCAGTTTGTCGTAGGCCTTGGCATAGGGCTCTGTGCCAGGTTGGGCGGTGAAGGTGACGTCTTCTTCCTTCGAGAGCAGGCGAAGCTCGTTCTCCAGGAATTGTCTCGCGTCTTTGTCGCTCTGTGCGGCGATGGCTTCCTTAAGGCCCTTGCGTACATTCTCTGCCCAGGCCTCGTTCGTCCCTGCGTATGCGACAGCTCCATGAATAGCGTATTCCACCTTGGCATTGACTCTTTGAGTAGCAGGCTTGAGCATTGCGGCGAGGATGGTGATGGACTTCGGAGCAGCTGCAACCAGTGGTTGCATCTCATTGTTGAAGTCGGCCTGATTCTGTATGGGCACGAGCGCGAGGACATCCTGCACGATGGTCTCGGTGGCGCGGTTGCGTGCGTCCTGCCCGTAGGTAGGAAGGCTGAGCAGAAGCGTCGCTATAATAATATATAATGTATGTTTCATCTTTTATAAATTAAGAATGAAGAATTAAGAATTATGAATGAAGTATATGCTACCGCCTTTAGCTACTGTATTCGTCGTAATGAAGGGTGAGCGGGAAGAGTGAGAGCGGTAGCAAATTCTTCACTCTTCATTCTTCACTCTTCATTATTTAGATGAGCCTCCCCCATTCACCCCTCATGGGTTGGTTGACGAGGCGGTTGGCGGCGTCGTCATTGATAAACGTCTGCGTCTTCGGATCGAAATGCAAGGTGCGGTTCAGGCGCAATGCGCATACGCCCATATTGACGATGGTGGCACTGTGGTAGCCGTTGCTTTCGTTGAGTGCAAACTGCCGCCTTGTGCGCACACATTCCAGGAAGTCCGTGTTCCTTTCCTCAGGGTCAGGCAGTTCGTTGATGACCTGCTGGACGTTGGGAATAGTGCATTCGAAGCCCTTGAATACTTTGCCCTTCGGTCCTTCGATGTAGGGCACCTTGCCTTGGCTCTCGAATCCTTCGCCTTCGAGGATAATCTGACAGCCGTCTTCGTAGGTGTATGTGATGTTGCGCCAGATGCCGACGGCATCGGGATGCTGCTGGGGAGCGTCGACCTCCACCTTGATGGGGAACTCATCATCCTTGCCGAGCAGGTACTGAACAGGGTCGATGTAGTGCTGACCCATGTCGGCCAGGCCGCCACCATCATAGTCGAAGTAGCCGCGGAAGGTCTGATGAGTGCGGTGAATATTGTAGGGCTTGAACGGAGCTGGCCCGAGCCACAGGTCGTAGTCGAGTTCCTTGGGAACCGGTTGAACCTCGAGGTTCTCCTTTCCCACCCAGAAGAATTTCCATGCGAAGCCCGTTGCGCCGGATATCCTGACCTTGAGCGGCCAGCCCAGCAGGCCGCTGTCCACGAGCTTCTTCAGGGGCTTGACCTCCGTGCCCAAACCGTAGAAAGTGTCCTTGAAGCGGAACCATGTGTTCAGGCGGAACACTCTTCCGTTCCGCTTGACAGCCTCCTTGACGCGTTTCCCTTCGCCGATGGTGCGCGTCATGGGCTTTTCGCAGAAGATATCGTTGGCCGCCTCCACCGACATGATGCCGTGCCAGTGGGGTGGGGTAGCGATGTGAACAATATCGACGTTGGGGTCGTGAATCAGTTCGCGGAAGTCGTGGTAGGCTTTCAATTCCTCGTCCCACTTCTTCTTCGCCGCACCGAGAGCTGAGTCGAGATGCTTCTGGTCTACGTCGCAAAGTGCCACCAGCCTACAGTTCTGGTCGCTGATAAAATGGGAGCTTGAGCGACCGATGCCGCCCACGCCAATCAATCCTCTGGTGAGCTGGTCGCTTGGAGCAATGAAATCCTTGCCCGAGCCCATCTTGCCCAGGACCTCGCGAGGCATAATGCTGAAGAGCGCAGCCCCTGCTGCACCTTTCGAGATAAAAGAACGTCTGTTCATCCTAATGGTTATTAGTTTTAGATTGTTGTTAAAGGCAATTCCGTCCCCAAAGTTAGTGTTTTTCCACGATACTGCAAAGCTTTGCCCCCTAAAACTTTCCGAAATGCCCATCGCACTGTGCCATGTCTGCCGATGAATCATACTTCGTTGATTGCAGCATCATGAATATTCAATTGCAGGTTCATGAATATTCAATTGCAGGTTCATGATGCTGCAACGAATGCAGTATAGAGCGTTGGGTCCATCACCTCGCTGGGCGGCCTGACGTCCCATAGAGCGTGAGGCACAAAAAAGCGGCGGAATGTTTTGCGCATAACGGATTTTGCCGTACCTTTGTGGCAGAATGCAGGCAGAACTACCTATTGATTTCGTGCGACTCATGCACGAGCATTACGACAGAACTACGGCGGATGCGCTCTGCGAGGCTTTGACTTCGACGCAGCCCGAAGTATCCGTCCGTCTCAATCCCCGCAAGCTCACGTCCGGGGAGCTGCTTGCCTGCCGTCCGGACCTCGAGCCCGTGCCCTGGTGCCCCGATGCTTTCTACCTCAGGGAACGGCCTGCCTTTACCTTCGACCCGTTGCTCCATGCCGGAGCCTACTATGTTCAGGAGGCCTCGTCGATGTATATAGCCTCCCTCCTTCTTCCCTTGAGGGGGGAGAGACACGCTGCGGAACTCCCCCTCGCCTCGGAGAGGGGGATGGGGGGTGAAGCTCTTCTCGCCCTCGACCTCTGTGCCGCTCCCGGCGGAAAAAGCACCCTTCTCCAGAGCCTCTTGCCGGAGGGTTCGCTCCTCATCAGTAATGAGCCGAATCCCAAACGCAACCAGATTCTCTCGGAAAACATGCAGAAATGGATGAGAGGGCAGCCTGCGGAAGCCCCACAGGTGGCGGTGACCAGGCGTTATCCCCATGAGTTCGGCCTGCTGACGGGCAGTGTGGACGTCCTCCTGACAGACGTGCCGTGCTCCGGCGAAGGGATGTTCCGGAAGGACGAGGCAGCCATTCGCGAATGGAGCCTCGCGAACGTCGCGATGTGCCAGCAGCGGCAACGCGACATCATCCGCGATATCTGGCACGTCCTGAAACCCGGCGGCTTGCTCATCTACAGCACTTGCACCTTCAACCACTACGAAGACGAGGACAACGCCCGCTGGATCTGCGACGAGTTTGGCGGCATCCTGATTGCCGAGCGGCACTTTCTTCCGGGCCGCGACCGCGGCGAAGGCTTCTACATGGCTGCAATAAAAGCCCCCTCCCAACTCACTCAAGGGGGGAGTGCTCCCAAAAGGAAAGACCTGGAAACCATAAAACAATCATTAAAAACACTCCCTCAAACGGGCAGCGGAGAAGGGGCCGAGTACCCTCGCATCTCGCTGACCTACTCCGAAGCCCTGCAATACCTGCGCCGGGAAACCCTCCGCATCGATGCACCCCGAGGGCCGCTCACGCTCTGCTACCGCGGTCTTCCCCTCGGAGAAGGCAAGGGCGTCGGCTCCAGAATCAATAATCTCTACCCCGAGCAGTGGCGCATCCGCACCACCTACACCACCCCCTTTTCCCTGCTCGACATGGTTGAAAGTGTGCAGGAAAGAGCCTCCGAATGACGATTTACTGCATTTTGGCGCTTTTTCCGCCTGCTTTCTTTGGCGGGTAGAAACGAAAATACTATCTTTGCACTCCTTATTTATTATATAGATACCCAGGTTATGGTAGATCACAATCATTTGGTAATCATGGCAGGCGGCGTAGGAAGTCGCTTCTGGCCGATGAGTACTCAGACCAGGCCAAAGCAGTTCGTCGACGTCCTCGGCTGCGGCAGGACACTCATCCAGCTGACTTTCGACCGCTTCAAATCATTCGTCCCCACCAAGAATATGTGGGTGGTCACGTCGGCTTCGTACCTTGACATCGTCCGCGAACAACTGCCCGAGATTCCCTGGAACCATGTCCTGCTGGAACCTTGCCGCAGGAACACGGCTCCCTGCATAGCCTATGCCAGCTGGCGCATCAAGTCCGGAGACCCGAAGGCCAACGTCGTAGTGGTTCCAAGCGATGCCATCGTGATGGACGTCAGCGAGTTCCAGCGCGTCATAAAGTCGTGCCTGAAGTTCGTGGCAGAGTCCGACGCAATGGTTACCCTTGGCATGAAGCCCACCAGACCCGAGACTGGTTACGGCTACATACAGGCCGACCTCTCTTACTCCACTGCCCGAAACAAGGAAGTTTTCCGCGTGGACTCCTTCAAGGAAAAGCCCGACATCGACACAGCAAAGCGTTATGTCGAGAAGAATAACTTCTTCTGGAACGCCGGCATATTCATCTGGAACGTCGGCACCATAGTCAATGCACTGCGAGTCTACCAGCCAACCCTCTCGAAGATATTCGAGGACTTGCTCCCCGCCTACGGCACAGAAAAGGAGCAGGATGCAATAAACGAGGTCTTCCCTCAGTGCGAAAACATCTCCATCGACTATGCCATCATGGAGAAGGCCGACGAGATCTACGTCTTCCCTGCCAGCTTCGGATGGAGCGACCTTGGCACTTGGGGCTCCCTCCACGAGAATTCCGAGCGCGACATCTACGGCAATACACTCATCGGCAACAATATAGATGTCTATGAAACCACGAACTGCATCGTCCATGCCACGCAGGAAAAACGTGTCGTGGTGCAGGGCCTTGACGGATTCATCGTGGCCGAATGCGACGACAAATTGCTCATCTGTCGCCTCGACGAAGAGCAACGTATCAAACAATTCAGTGAAAACGAATAAAACTCCATAGCAATGGATAATAAAATAGCCCTGATTACAGGTGTCACAGGCCAAGACGGATCGTATCTAAGCGAGTTCCTCTTGGACAAAGGCTACGAGGTGCATGGCATCATCCGCCGTTCCTCTGTCGATTACCGCGAACGCATCGCTCACCTCGAAGGCCAGCCGCATTTCCATCTCCACTATGCCGATATGGGCGACTCGATGTCCCTCGTCAAGCTCGTCGGCATGGTTAAACCCACCGAAATCTACAATCTTGCAGCCCAAAGCCACGTCCAGGTGAGCTTCGACGCCCCGGAGTTTACGGCAGATGTCGATGCCGTTGGCGTCCTCAGAGTGCTCGAAGCCGTGCGGACAAACCATCTTGAGAAGACTTGCAAGGTGTATCAGGCGTCCACATCGGAACTCTACGGCAAGGTGGAGGAAGTGCCTCAGAACGAGAACACGCCTTTCCATCCGTACAGTCCCTACGCCGTCGCCAAGCTCTACGGCTTTTGGATCGTGAAGGAATACCGTGAGGCGTACGACATGTTCTGCTGCTCCGGCATCCTCTTCAACCATGAGAGCGAGCGCAGAGGGGAGACGTTTGTGACCCGAAAGATTACCCTCGCTGCCGCCCGCATCGCGCAGGGCAAGCAGGAGAAGCTCTTCTTGGGCAACCTCGACTCGCTTCGCGATTGGGGTTACGCCAAGGATTATGTGGAATGTATGTGGCTCATCCTCCAGCACGAGACACCCGAAGACTTCGTCATCGCCACAGGTGTGCAGCACTCGGTCCGTGAGTTTACAGACCTCGCTTTCCGTCACGCCGGCATAGAACTAAGGTTCGAAGGGGAAGGTATCAACGAGAAAGGCGTCTGCGTGAAAGGCCCCGACAGTCTGATAGGCAAGACGCTCGTCGAAGTGAGCGAGGACTTCTATCGACCCACAGACGTGGTAAACCTCTGGGGCGACCCGACGAAAGCGAAGGCAAAACTCGGTTGGAACCCTGCCAAGACCACGTTCGAGCAGCTCGTCAAGCTGATGGTTGAACACGACATGGCAAAGGTTGCAAGCGAAGGAGCAGCAGCAAAGGTAACCTTGCCGAATACCTCGAAAAGGGAGTTGTGAAATAATGGAAAAGAGCGCTAAGATATACGTTGCAGGGCATCATGGTTTGGTGGGCTCTGCTATTTGGAACAACCTTCTCCAGCGTGGTTATACCAATCTGATTGGTCGCAGTCACAAGGAACTCGACCTCCTTGACCCAGTTCAGGTAAGGGAGTTCTTCGACCGCGAGCAGCCTGATGCCGTGGTGCTTGCTGCCGCTCATGTCGGAGGCATCATGGCAAACCTCCAATATCGCGCGGACTTTATCTATCAGAACCTGCAGATTCAGCAGAACGTCATAGGCGAAAGCTTCCGGCACGGCGTGAAGAAGCTGCTCTTCCTCGGCAGCACCTGCATCTATCCGGGCGAGGCTCCGCAGCCGATGCCCGAGGATTGTCTGCTGACAAGCCCGCTCGAATACACCAACGAACCCTACGCTATCGCCAAAATCCTGAAGATGTGCGAAAGCTTCAACCTTCAGTACGGAACGAACTATATTGCCGTCATGCCCACCAATCTATACGGGCCCAACGACAACTTCCATCTCGAGAACAGCCATGTGCTGCCTGCCATGATTCGGAAGATATTCCTGGCTCACTTGCTTGAGGAGAACGACTGGGAAACCGTGCGGAAGGACATCAGCCAGCGGCCTGTGACGATGAAATCCACGAAGATGCGTGTCGATGGCGACTCGTCTCAGGAGGACATCTTACTGTCTTGGCAAGTTATGGCATAGCCCCCGGCAAGGTGACTCTCTGGGGAACAGGCCGACCGATGCGTGAGTTTCTGTGGAGCGAGGAGATGGCCGATGCCAGTGTCCACTGCCTTCTGGGTGTCGATTGGAAGGATGTGTTGGCTAACACGGAGTTCGTCAAGAACCGCGACGGCATCGAGGAAGTACGCAACTGCCACATCAATGTCGGCACAGGCAAACAGCTCTCCATCCGGGAATGTGCGGAGAAGATTGTCAGGGAGATAGGCTTCCGAGGCCGGTTGCTGTGGGACAGCACCAAACCCGACGGCACAATGCTCAAGCTCACCGACGTCAGCAAGCTTCATCGCCTTGGCTGGCATCACACGATTGAAATTGATGAAGGCATACACAGACTCTTCGAATGGTACAAGCAGGGGTTTTAAGTCCCTTCGCCTGCTCCTTGTTTCTTGCTCCTTGCTCCTGTCGTCAGGGCTTTCGGCGCAGGGCTTGAAGGACGTCTTCGGGAAGGATTTCCTGATGGGCGTCTCGTTGAGCGGCAGGAATGTCCGTGTCGAGGCAGAGCAAGACCTCATCCGCAGGCACTTCAACAGCGTGACCTGCGAGTTCCGCCTGCGCCTGAGGCTTTGCCGAAGTTCCGCCTGCGCCTGAGCCGAAAAGGCGAAGAACGGCATCAAGATGCGAGGTCACTGTCTCGTCTGGCACAACCAGTTCTCCGACTGGATGTTTTACGATGAAATGGGCAATTTCGTGAGCAAGGACGTCTTTTATGAACGTCTCCGGGTTCCGCCTGCGCCTGAGCCGGAGGCGAAGAACACATCCTGGCCGTCGTCTCTCGCTACAAGGACGTGGTCTATGCCTGGGATGTCGTGAACGTTCCGCCTGCGCCTGAGGCTTTGCCGAAGTTCCGCCTGCGCCTGAGGCTTTGCCGAAGAAGCCATGTCCGACGGAGGCGTGAATCCCTATCGCGAGTCCAAGCTCTACCAGCTATGTGGCGACGAATTCATCGCCAAGGCCTTCCGTTTTGCACGCGAGGCCGACCCGAAAGCCATCCTCTTCTACAACGACTACAACGAGTGCGACCGTCGCAAGAGCCGCAACATCTACGAGATGGTGCTGCGGATGCGTGCCGAAGGCGTGCCCATCGACGGCATCGGGATGCAGGGGCACTACAACATCTTCGGGCCGAGTGTCCAGGAACTCGACGACGCGTTGGCACTCTACACGCCTCTCGTCGAGCACATTCACATCACGGAACTCGACGTTCGGGCCAGCGAGGAGATGGGCGGACAGCTGCGTTTCGACCGCGAAGGCATTGCCATGTCCGATACCATCCAAGCCCTTCACACACAGCAGTACGAGCGTCTGTTTCAGACTTTCCTGGGGTGGAGCGACAGAATCGACTGCGTCACCTTCTGGAACCTCCACGATGGCTGCTCATGGCTCGGCGAGAAGAACCGCCTGCGCCTGAGCGAAAGCGAAGAACCATCCCCTCCTCTTCGACAAAGACCTCCAGCCCAAGCCTGCCTACTATCGAATCATGGGAAAGGAGTAAGCTCGGGGCAGAGGAAGGAACAGCTCAGGCAACATCGTTCCTCAAACAGGTATACCTCTTTATATAATAAGGTACATCTGCTTTGCCGATCACGTTTTTTTTTATTGGTGTCCGCTAAAACTTTTTGAGCACAATACAAATTTAGGTCGAGTTCCTCGCTTGGAACTCGACCTTTTTTGTTACCTTTGTTTTTA
>CAJOLC010000013.1 GCA_905235305.1 uncultured Bacteroidaceae bacterium
TGTCACTTTTTTTCGAATTTCTTGTCAGATTCACCTCATTCAGCTGACTGAATTCTGCCGTTCAAACTGACTGAACATGCTCCGACGTGCGCAGTAAGCATATATATATATGCCGAGAGTGCCAAGATTTTTCCCGAAAAGTTATGATAATGCCTACAATCTTTGCTTGATGAGCCTGTGGAGGCGCATGCTTTGCCCGTCGTTCCCTGTTGCTTTGCGAGGCATGGCATAGTGCGTTGCTTGCAGCATCATGAACCTGCAATTGAATATTCATGAACCTGCAATTGCAGCATCATGAACCTGCAACGAATCAATACGGTTGCGTTTCCTCGTGCGCCACGATGCGTCTGCCGATGTAGACTGGCGATGTGGTCTGGAAGCAACTGACGGGGCTCTGCTCTATACATATTTATTATATTGAGCCGCGCCTTGCCTCGTTTTATGCATGAGAATGCCTGAAATAGAGCCTCTGCCGTAAAAATTCTTCATTCTACATTGATTTTATCGGGCTAAAGCTTCTTAATTCATCATTCTTTTTCGTAATTTTGTAGCCGAATTGATATTATTACATAATTCAATGAGATGAAACCGCTATTGATGCTGTTGTCCATATCTGTTTTGTTGCTGTCTGTCATACCGTGTAATTGGGATGACATGATAGAGCATTTGAGTGCAGCACAGTGTCATCAGATGCATAGAAATGACGGTTCTCATCAAGATCACACTTCATGTCCTAATGGACATTGCTGTTGCTCACCTTTCTCCAGTTGTTGTGGATGCGCGATGCCAGTCAAGGCGAAGAAAGTGAAGATAGTGACGGAAATGTACCTGAAGCCCTTGTCTTGCCACAAAGTCTTAATTCCATATTCCAATCGATACGTGCATACGGTTTATGCATCTATCTGGCAACCGCCTCAATAGTTCCGGTTCAATCGTTTAGTTTATTATCGGCCTGCGGCTGGTATGGGAAGAATTTCCTACCGGAGCACCTTCTATTGAATTAGAACAACATTAAAGTTATGTTTCAACGTATCATCAAGTTCTCTATTGAGAACAAATTGGTGGTCGGGGTATTTACCTGTGCATTGGTGGCGTGGGGACTGTGGTCCCTGCTTCATCTGCCTTTCGATGCCACCCCCGACATCACCAACAATCAGGTGCAGATTATCGTTACCTCTCAATCTACTGGTGCTGAGGAGATGGAGCGGAACGTCACTACACCTATCGAAATGGCACTGGCCAATATTCCAGAAGTAAAAGAGAGGAGGAGCATCAGCCGTAGCGGTATGGCGGTCATCACGATGGTCTTCGACGATGAGACAGACAACTACTGGGCGCGTGAGTTAATAGACCAGCAGTTAGGAGGAGTCAAGGATAAACTGCCTGATGACGTAGATGTGGAACTGGCGCCCATCTCTACCGGCCTGGGCGAAATATACCATTATACCATCCGTACCGAGAAGGGGTATGAGGATAAATACTCCCTCACCGACCTGCGAACCATTCAAGATTGGATTGTAAGGAAACAGCTGTCGGGTACGCCAGGCATTGCAGAGGTCAGTGGCTGGGGAGGTTATGTGAAACAATATGAGGTGGATATTAACCTGGAACGACTTAACGCGATGGGCGTAACGATTGCCGAACTCTATACTGCCTTGAACGAGAATAATGAGAATACGGGTGGCGGTTACATTGAGCGCCTTTCCAATCAGTATTATATCCGCGGACTTGGATTGGTGAAGACGTTGGATGACATCGAGAATATCGTGGTAAAGACCCAGGATGGCGTACCTGTACTGGTGGGCGACGTGGCACACGTACACTTCGGCCACGCCACACGCTATGGTGCCGTGACACGCAACGGCGAAGGCGAAGTGGTGGCTGGCATCACGCTGATGCTGAGAGGAGAGAACTTTCAGGAGGTCATCCGCAATGTGAAGTCCCGCATCGCCGATATTCAGAAGAGCCTGCCTAAAGGAGTGGTCATTGAACCGTTCATTGACCGTACACTGTTGGTTGAGCGTGTGACGAACACCATTGCACGCAACCTGACAGAAGGAGGGCTCATCGTCATCTTCATCCTCATCCTTTTCTTGGGAAACTATCGAGCCGGACTGGTGGTGGCCTCGGTCATCCCCTTGTCGATGCTGTTTGCCTTTGGCATGATGCGTGTGTTTGGTGTCAGCGGCAATCTGATGAGTCTTGGCGCCATCGACTTTGGTATGATTGTCGATGGTGCAATCATCATCGTAGAAGCTGTGGTGGCGAGGATGGGAAGTGAAGGATTAAGAATGAAGAATAAAGAATCTGTTTCCGCCATACTATCCGCAGAAGGTACTCCGGTAGGAAATCCATCATCCTTCACTCTTCATTCTTCATTTGATAATCTGGTGTATGAATCGTCAAGCAGGATACGTAAGTCGGCAGCCTTTGGAGAGATTATCATCATGATTGTCTATTTGCCGATGATGACCTTGGTAGGTATCGAGGGAAAGATGTTCCGCCCTATGGCAATGACCATTTTCTTTGCCATCCTTGGTGCCTTTATTCTCTCGTTGACATACGTCCCGATGATGTCGGCCGTATTCTTGAAGCGGAAGACGACCAACAAGGTTATGCTCCGGTTGGAGCATGCCACGACATCATTCAGTGCGCGAATGATGGTTCGGCTGCAATCATGGTATCTACCTATGGTGGATAAACTCCTGAATCATGGCAAGCTGGTCATTGGCTGTATGGTGGCGCTCTTCTTAGGCTCGTTGCTGCTGATGAGTCGTCTCGGTGCCGAATTTGTTCCCACACTCGAAGAAGGAGATTTTGCTATAGAGCTGAGTATGGCGCAAGGCACGTCGCTCACCCAGATGGTGGAGACCTGTACCAAGGCAGAGCAGGTTCTGAAGCAGGAGTTTCCTGAAATCAAACAGGTGGTGACGCGCATCGGTTCGGCGGAGATTCCCACCGACCCAATGCCCGTGGAACGTGCCGACATGCTTGTCGCCCTGATACCTAAAGCGGAGTGGACTTCTGCCAAGACGAAAAATGATTTGCAGGAAAAGATGGAGGAAGCACTCAGTGTTATTCCTGGTCTTGATGCGGAGTTGTCGCAGCCTATCCAGATGCGCAATAACGAGTTGATTACAGGTATACGTCAGGATGTGGCGGTGAAAATCTACGGCGGCGACACGGAGGCGCTGGCGGAACTGGCCGACAGGGTGGCACGTCTCATCAAGCATGTCGATGGCGTGGGTAGTCCGTATGTGGAAAAGGTTAACGGACTGCCGCAACTGCAAGTGGAATACAATCGCAAGATGTTGGCCAAGTACGGCATTTCCATCCGTCAGGCCAATGATGTGTTGCAGTCGGCCTTTGCCGGGAAGATAGCCGGAAGCGTGACTGAGGAGAACCGCCAGTTTGACATTGTGCTCCGCATTCACAATGATGGGCGTGATGCCCTGTCCAATTTCGAGGAACTATTCGTCCCCTCACCATCAGGCGTTTCCGTGCCCCTGCGCCAGTTGGCCACCATTAGCTACAAGGACGCCCCGGCGCAAATCTCGCACGAGGATGGGGAGCGCAGTATTTTTGTAGGATTCAACGTAAAGGGACGTGACGTCAGTTCTACGGTCAAGGATATCCAGCGGATTCTCGACGACCGTCTGGAGATGCCTGTTGGATACCACTATGCCTTCGGAGGTGAGTTCGAGAATCTGCAGAATGCCACAGACCGGTTGATGGTTGCCATTCCCGTAGCTCTCGTGCTGATTCTGCTGTTGCTTTATGCCACGTTGAAGAGCGTGCGTGAGACCTTTTTCGTTGCATCGGCCATTCCTCTCTCGGCCATTGGCGGCATCGTTGCGCTGTGGCTTCGCGGTATGCCTATGAGTATTTCGGCAGGAATCGGTTTCATCGCCCTGTTCGGTGTTGCCGTGCTCAACGGTATCGTCCTTGTGGGACAGTTCAATGCCTTGCAACATCATGGCGTTACGGATGTCCGCCAACGCATACTCGAAGGCTGCGAGTACCGTCTGCGCCCCGTTGTAATGACGGCACTGGTGGCTTCTTTCGGTTTCCTGCCCATGGCCCTCTCCACCAGTGATGGCGCCGAAGTGCAACGCCCGTTGGCTACCGTCGTTATAGGCGGACTGCTCACGGCCACAGTTCTTACGCTCTTCGTGATCCCCACCATTTACAAGACATTTACAAAAACTACGGATGCAAATTCACATCAAGATGAAAAGGATATTATATAGCACCTTATTGATATTGGTATGCTGTCTGTCGTCGGCGGATGCTCAATCACTGGCGGAGTGCATTGAGATTGCCCGCGCCAACAGTATCGACGTGAAGGTAGCCAACCTGCAAGTGCAGAGGGCTAAGCGGATGGAAGGCAGTTACTTCGAGATGGAGCGGACGGAACTGTCGCTTTCGCAGGACCCGACGTCGGGCGGCAGTCCAGACAATGCGCTGACGCTCTCGCAGAAGATTGATTTCCCGACAGTGTATAGCTCGAGGCGCAAGTTGTTGAAAGCCGAGACGCAGGTGGAAGAAAGCCGGCGCCAACTTACGGAATGTGAACTGACAAGAGATGTCTCTGCGGCATATAGCAAGCTGCTCTTGGGACAGCATATCGAAGCGTTGCTCTGCGGAAATGACTCCATATTGAGCGAGTTTGTCAGGACTGCAGACATCCGATATAAAAACGGAGAGACCAACCGGTTGGAACTGATGAACGCCCAGCAGATGAAGGCTGAGAATGATATCAGGCTGCGTGAGGCACAGGATGAGAAAAAGGCCGCCCAGATACAGTTGCAGCAGTTGATGAACACCTCGGAAACAGTTGTTGCCACAGACGATTATCTGTGTGTGCAACTGGCTGACGATGCCTATTCGTTTGATGCCACCCCGCAGGGACTCCTTTTAGAGAGTGAGCAGGTGCGTAGTGAAAGAGAACTGGGCTACATCCGTCAGGGAATGGCGCCGTCGTTCAACGTAGGACTCCGTCACCAGTTGGTCATTTCCGCTATCAACCCCTACGACGTGGATCGCTCGCGGTTCGACAAAGGCAACTGGATGGGCTTTGAGGTTGGGGTTGCATTCCCACTATTCTACGGTTCCCAGAAAGCACGAAAATCTGCGGCAAGACTCAACGTGGATATTGCAAGCACCAGACGGGAACAGGCAGAGCGAAAGAATGGTTCCGAATTGCTGATTGCCGAGAATGCCGTAGAGAGTGCCCGTTGCTCATACGATTATTATCAGACCGAAGGCTTCCCCGCTGCTAAGGAGATGCGTCGCCTGTCGCGTATCGAATATGGTGCCGGAGAAATTACCTACGTGGAGCATGTGCAGAACCTGTCGGCGGCACTTGCCGTTGAGATGGAACATGCCAAGGCCATCGACGCACTGAACCAGGCCGTTATAAAGCTTAATTATATCAAAGGAAAATGAAATATTAATGATTTTGAAGATGAAGAACATATTATATTCCATAATTGCCCTGTCACTGCTGACCGTCTCATGCAAGAACGAAGTGAAGCAGACAGAGGATGAGAACGCATCGCACGAAGAGAATGTCGTGGAGCTGACTGATCAGCAGATGAAAGCCATCGGTGTCAAGTTAGGGCATGTAGAGCAACGCCAACTTTCGGGTACGATCAATGCCACCGGGACACTGAAACTCTCACCGCAAGACCGGGCTGATGTCACCTCTTTGGTCGCAGGTATCACCAAGCGTATTCTGGTGAAGGAAGGGCAGGCCGTACGCCAGGGAGAAACCGTTGCCATGGTAGAGAATACCGAAATCGTGGCCTTGCAGAAAGACTATCTCGTCGCTTCCCGGCAACTGTCGCTGGCACAGCAGGCCTTACAGCGTCAGCAGGATATTCACGAGCAAGGTGCCGGCGTGGGTAAGAACCTGCAACAAGCCAAGGCTGAACTTGACATGGCCAGCGTGACCGAGAAAGGATTGCGGCTTCAGCTGGAGCAACTGGGCATCAGTCCGCAGCAGGTGGCACAAGGGAATTTCTCAAACTCAGCTCCCGTGCGTTCGCCCATTTCGGGTGTTGTGGGCGAGATTCTTGTCAGTACGGGCAGTTATCTCGACAGTGAGACCGTGCTGATGAAAGTCTATAACAACAAGGCCCTCCATGCTGACCTCCATGTCTTTGAGAGCGACATTGCCTGTATCCACATCGGTCAGAAGGTCACCATGCAACTCTCCGACCAGGCTTCCACGCAGCTTACTGGCACCGTCGCCTTCATTACCGCTACGCTCGACGATGAATCAAAGTCAGCTTCCGTTCACATCAACCTCGACAACACTGCGGCAGCCACACTCCTGCCCAATATGTTTGTCTCGGCAGCCATCCACACGGGCGAGCAGACTTGCGCTGCCGTACCCGACGAGGCCATCGTCATGAGTGCCAACCGCCACTACGTCTTTGTCAGTCTTGGCGATGGGCGTTTCCGTAAGCAGGAGGTTGCCACCGGTCTCAGCGGGCAGGGCTACACCCAGATCACCTTTGTCGATAGCCCAGGCGCCTCATTAGCCAGCGATGCTACACCCTCCACGGAGATTGCCGTCACCAAGGCCTTTTATTTAGAGTCCATGCTGGCCGACCACGGGGAGGAATAAGTAAGAGTTAAGAACAACATGACAAAATGTAAGCATTTCAGCCTTTTTGCTTACACGCGACTTTTTCCGGGACGCGTCAGAATCGCTTTTCTTGCCTCCTACCCTACTTTTCGACCCCTGAGCAAAAATAATGCCTTAAATTGCGGGCAATTTTGCAACTACTTCTGCCACAGGTTGTTGGAGATATATCAGCGCGTCGGCCTTTTTGTCGCAACTTGCTGTATTGCCAACTGCACATGGCTTCGACACAATATTGCACACTTTTCGGCGTAAAGTTTCCACAAATTCAGCACGGGCGAATTTACGATGCATTATATTGCGTTGGCCAATGCATTATATTGCGTCGGTCAACGCACTATACTGCGTCGGCAAAATCGACGTAATGAGGGGACTTTTTCAGCACTTTTCAATATGTGCAATTTCTGACACTTTGACGGCTTTCCACGCATTTCTGCTTACATTCCGTCAATGTGAGGCACGGCATTCGACGCCCGACATCCCAAAGTATCCTATGGCGAATTATGCATAACTCTATTTTCGCCGAACTGACGCTACATTATTTAATAATAAACACATTCTACAAGAAAAACGCGCAGAATGAATGAGAAGTCAGAAGAAATTATTAGCTTTGCAAACAAAAGCTGTCCTTCGAAACCTCAGGACGTGACGGGCGCAAGCTCTCACGCCTTACGGAAACAGACAAATAATCACATTATGATTAAGCAAGCAATAAAGTGTCGGGGACTTTTCCTCCTGTTGACCCTTTGCAGTGCAACGCTTTTCTCTGCATGTTCACATAGCGACAACACTACTGAAGAAAGCATTGTAGCAAGCATTGCCGACAAGGTATGGCAATTCTCTCAGACCCATCCTGATGGATTTACACTCGACATCCGCACAATGACGGAACCTACAGAGGGTATTGCCGTCAGCTATGCCGAGACCCAGAACAGTCATTCCCGTAATCAGCTCGACAAGGTTGTCGGCCATGCACTTAGCCACGATGGCTTTGTGGGCGGGTGGCTGAACACGGAGAATGGGCTGTATTACTTTGACAGCACGAAGCTCTTCCCTGAAAGCTCACTGAAAGATGCCATCCAGTTTGGAAAGGAGAACGGACAGCAGTCGGTTTTCATCCTGTCGACCTATACGGACATTCCGATTGAAGGCAAGGTCGCAGAAATCGTGGAACGAGGCACATTGCTCGTAGGCACCACGGGCGACTACAGGCCGCTGTCCTTCTGCGAACCAGACGGTGCATACTGGGGCTTTGGCATTGAGGTGGCAGGTGAGATAGCCAAAGGTTTAGGCGTCGGCGTGAAGTTCGTCAAGACCTCATGGCCTACGCTGACAGCCGATGTGCTGGCAGAGCCTCAGACTTTCGACCTTGCCATTGGCGGCATCACCATTACCGATACCCGAAAGGAGACAATGCTGATGAGCGAGGGCTACCTGGCAAACGGGAAGACCATCCTCTGCCGATCGTCAGAGTCTGACCGTTATACATCGCTGGCCGATATAGACAAGCCCGAAGTGCGGGTAATGGTGAATCCCGGTGGGCTGAACGAGAAATTCGCTAACGAGAACCTGACAAACGCAACTATCATCGTTCACCAGAAGAATGAGGAAATCCCCACACTCGTAGCAGAGGGAGCGGCCGATGTGATGATAACTGAGATAACGGAGGCTCCCTATTATGTGCAGACAGATGCCCGCCTGGCAGCACCACTGCTGAACGAGCCCTTCACTCACGGAGAAATTGGCGTGCTGATGCAGAAGGGACAGGAAGACTTGTTGCAGATGGTGAACAACGTCATTCAAAAAATTAAGTCTGACGGCACCCTTCGCCGTCTGCACGAGAAATACGGATTAGTATACGCCTACTGATTCTGAATACAAAGGAAGCCGAACAGAAGAAACGCATAATCAGGTATACGGTAATATCCTTGCGGCAAAGGCGTCCTTCAGCCCACCTTTGCCGCATTTCGTTTTGCTCCCCCACCCTTACCTAATCCCTGACATGTCCTCAGGGCCTCTGTGGTCATGACAGCCTGAAGTAGCCTTCGGAAACTTCCGAAGGCTGTATTTGTTAACTTATCTTACTGATAGTCAACTCGTTGAAAGAGTATATCTACAGGTCTCAACAGTACTCCCAATAAGGCAATATACCAAATTCAAAAGGTCAATATACCACATTGCGGGGATTTTGGGAGCGTGAGAACCGCCTTACCTTTGCACCAGATTTCGTTAAGATAGGCAAAAAACACGCTTTTGAGACTCATAAAAGAAAGGAAAAAAACTATGAAAACGACTACACAAAAACGAATGTGCTGTCCGGGCACGAGGACATATTAAATAAATAAAAGGCAATAGATTAGGTTGCCCGAGAGAAAGACAAACATGGTTTATCAACATTACCAAACAATAAGAAAAACAAACATCATCATGAAAACTACAGTACATACAATCGCATTCATATCAGCACTCCTGTTCAGCACATCAACATTGGCACAAGAAAGCAAGGTGAGCATCAAGGTGCCGGGCTTTGTTCGTCCGCTGGTCGAGAAGTTGATTACAGAATATAATAAGGAGAACCCCGACGTGGAATTCGAGTTCCTTAGCGCAAAGGCTCAAGACACCGAGAACAGCCTCAACATTACCCTGAGCGACGACAATGCCATTGCCTTCGCACGTTATGCAGTGCTGCCAGTCACAACGAAGGACGGCGAAGCATATCAACTGCTCTCAGGCAGCCGTCTGAACAACAAGAAGCTGCAACGCCTCTTCTTCGAGAAGGATGAGTTCGACGACGAATACAAGGAAAGCAAGGTAGAGAAGGCTGTACATATCTATAGTGGTAACTCCCAGCAATCCACGTCACGCACATATGCTGCAAGCTTTGACCGCGAACCGTCGGAATACAAAGGCAAGCGCATCTCTGGTGACGACAGCTACCTCATCAGCGCCATCAGCCGCGACCCTCTTGGCATCACCATCAATACTCTGCCTAACATCTACGACCTGCAAAGCCGACAGCTCAGGCAAGAGCTTGCCATTGTCCCCCTCGATGGAAGCAAGCAGGACAGGCAGATCATCAACGAAGGAAGCCTCGATGAAATTATATCCCTGCTTGAGCGACACGAGGTGAACGAAATACCAGTCCTGAAGATAGGCCTCTCTTATAGGCACGGAACTGGCAGCGCAAGCAAGTTCGCGCGCTGGATACTGACCAACGGCACAACATTCGTGCATGAATACGGACTTCTGGAACTTCCTCAGAAAGAACTTGCAGCCCAGATAAAACGTGCCACGACAGAAGACTCACCCTTGGCCTGCCTTTAACAGTTAAGAGAAAGACCCACCCCATCCCTCCCTTAAAGGGAGGGAGAAAAGTCTCCCCTTCAAGGGGAGATTTAGAGGGGTCTTTTCCCTCCAGCAGAGGGCCAGGATAACTATACCCCAAAAGAAACAACACAAAAGAAGAAAGGAGATTATTATGAAGAAAAGTTTACTTACCCTGCTACTCGCGGTTGCCGGTACACTGTCAGCTCTAGCACAAGCGACCATCACAGGTACGGTGCTCGACGCACAGACAGGAGAAGGCCTCATCGGTGCAACACTTGTTCCGAAGAACTCGAAGGAGACCGGTGCCGTGACAGACATCGACGGAAACTTCACGCTGAAGACTGAAGTGCCACTGCCATTGACGCTTCTCGTCCGCTACATCGGCTACCGTTCACAAGAGATTGACGTATATGATGCCGACGAAGCTTTGGAGATAAGACTTGGTGCAGGCGGCAACAACTTGAACGAAGTTGTCGTCGTAGGTTACGGCACACAGCAGCGCAAGAAGCTGACAGGTTCGGTCGCTTCCATCAATACGGACGACCTCTTGCAGAACGTCGTGTCCTTCGACAAAGCGTTAGGCGGTGCCGTAAGCGGCTTGACGGTTTCTTCCACCTCAGGCCAACCCGGTGCGAGCACCAGCATTCGCATTCGTGGTGGCAACTCAATAAATGGAGGCAACGAACCGCTATATGTGATTGACGGCGTGCTTATCTACAACAGTTCGAGTTCGACGAGCACCGGCAACAGCTTGGCAGGCGGAAGCTTCAATCCCTTGGCATCCATCAATCCGCAAGACATCGAGTCCATCGAAGTGCTGAAAGATGTGTCGGCATCTGCCATCTATGGTTCCAGAGGTTCAAACGGTGTCATCATCGTGACCACGAAAAGAGGCAAGAAGGGAAAGGTGAATGTTAACTACGGTTATTCGCTCGGTGTGTCTTCGGTAAGCCGTCGGCTCGACCTGCTGAACGCACAGGAGTGGGGAGACCTCTACCTTGAACTTGCCACAGACGCGCAAAAGGCTGCCACGGGCGTAACGCCGGACGCTGTTCGTTCGTGGGGAAAAGGCACGGACTGGCAGGATGCTTTGTTCCGCACTGCTGTGACGCACGAACACCAACTGTCGGTTAGTGGCGGCTCGGACAAGGAACGTTTCCTTCTCTCCACCAACTACACCTTGCAAGATGGCATTATTAACAACTCGGACTTCTCACGCTTCGGAGCGCGTATCAACTATGAACGCGACATCCTGAAGAACCTGACGGTTGGCGTGAAGAGTAACTACTCGAAGACTACACGCACGGGTGCCTACGGAATGAGAGGCATGACGGGCAACTTCAGTGGCATCATCGACAAGGTGATACGCCAGTCTCCTGCGGTTCCCATAAAAAACGCAGATGGCTCCTATAATTATGCCAACCCATTCGAAAGCGGAGATTTCGTGCGCGATGATGTGACGATAAATCCCATTGCAGACCTGTACAATCTGGACACGGAGACTAAAGTCGACAACCTCTTGCTGACGGGTTTTGCCTCATGGGAAATCATTCCCGGACTCACGCTCCGCACACAGGGTTCTACAAACATCATCAACACACGTCAGAATCTCTTTGGAGGCGAGGAGACGCAGGCAGGATTTATGACTCAGGGCTACGGCGACATCGGTTCGAAGCGCTGGGAGAACGACCAGTTCGAGACTACGTTGACGTGGAACAAGAAGTGGGGCATCCACGACCTTGAAGTGCTTGGCGGCTACACTTACCAGCTGGAGAAGAGCGAAGACCTTGACGCTGCCACTTCGGGCTACGCGAATGAGAACCTTGGCTATCACAGTTTGCAGTCCGGAACTACCTTCGTGGAGACCAACACGGACTTTGCCAAATCGACGCTCTACTCCTTCATCGGTCGCGTGAACTACTCGCTCTTCGACCGCTATCACCTCACGGCGACGCTTCGTGCCGACGGTTCGAGCCGCTTCTCGAGCAACCATAAATGGGGCTGGTTCCCTTCGATTGGTGCTTCCTGGAACATAAACGAAGAGAAATTCCTCAAGCATGTCAAGTGGTTGGACGACTTGAAACTGCGTGCAAGCTACGGCACCGTGGGCAATCAGGAGATTGGTAACTATGCCTTTGCCTCTGACTATGCAGCATCCCACTACTACTTCGGCGGCGTCCGCAACCTTGCTTTCTACCGTTCTTCTCTTGGCAACGATGACCTGAAATGGGAAAGCACTTCGTCGTTCGACGTTGGTCTCGACGTCAATCTCTTCAAGGGAAGGCTGGGCTTCGTATTCGACTACTACCACAAGAAGACGACTGACCTGCTGCTCAATCTCCCGATACAACAGACGCAAGGCTTCGGTTCGCAGCTGCAAAATGCTGGCAACGTGACCAACGACGGTGTGGAATTTGCCGTCAACGGCACCATCCGACAGACAAAACACCTGCTCTGGACGGCGAATGCCAACATAGCTCACAACAAGAACGAGATAACAAGCTTGGGTGAGTCGCACAAAGACATCATCAACGGCAACACGATACTTCGTGAAGGCGAGTCGCTCGGCACCTTCTACGGCTGGAAGTTCGACGGCATCGTAAAGGCAGGCGACGACCTCTCGAAAGTGGCAAGGCTCTCGACCTCACAGGCAAACGTACAGCCGGGCGACGCGAAGTTCGTCGATGTGAACGGCGACGGCGTAGTGGATCAGGACAATGACCGTGTCGTGCTGGGCAGCACACAGCCTAAGTTCACCTACGGTTTCGGTTCACAACTCCGCTACAAGAAGTGGGACTTCACTTTCAACGTACAAGGTTCTTACGGCAACAAGCTCTACAACCAGCTGCGCCAAGCACTGGAGACACCCAACATCAGCTACAACGGCTCTGCTGCACTGCTCGACCGCTGGACGACAGACAATCAGAACACAAACATTCCGCGTGCCATTGTGTCGAGTGTCTCAAGCTTCATTCTAGACAGTCGCTACGTGGAGAGCGCAAGCTACCTGCGTCTGAAGAACATACAAGTGGGCTATGACTTCCAGCCACGACTGAAGAACAAACAGAAACTGGGACTTTATGTCTATGCTTCGGCACAGAACCTCTTCACCATTACTCCGTATGAGGGATACGACCCTGAGTATTCCGGCACAACAGACAGTGGCAACTATCCAACGCCCGTACGTTCACTTTCGGCGCGAAGTTCACATACTGATAATAGGTTATAAGGTTTAAGGCTATAAGGTAACGAAAGGAAAACTACTCTTGAGAAGTTTTGGCTCGATACTGGTCAAGCTTTAGCTCAACGCCAGTTAACCTTGCAAACGTCTCCAGAGAACTTTACCGAATATAATCAGGAGTTTAGAGTTTTAACATTAATAGTTTGAAAACAAATTCAATATGAGACACAATTTTCATTACATATATGGAGTGGCCGCAGCAGCGACCTTGTCCTTCGGCACACTACTAACATCGTGCGAATCACTCGATCAAGGCAACCCGAGCCGGCTCTCGGAAACAAGTATCCCCAAAAACGATGCCGATGCTAAGGCATTGGTGAATGCCGTCTATGCACGCGACATTGAACTTGCCACAACTTACATGTACCTGACTGACCTCACAACCGAGACCACAGTTTCAGGCGAAAACCCCAACGGCGGCGGTGGTATGCTGGGCCTTCTCAACTGGGACGGCACGAACTCTTACATCGTCAGTGCTTGGTCATCTGTATACACCTGCCTGGCTCGTGCAAACGACGTCATCGATCGCCTCAGTCCAGTGCCAAGTGGTGTGTCGCCAGAAATAGCATCTCGTGTTATTGGCGAGGCAAAGTTCCTTCGTGCATACTACCTGAACTACGCAGTACAGTTCTGGGGACCTGTGCCCATCGTCACCGAGGTGGGCGGTGGCAAAGATGCAGTTCGCGAGCCGGAATCGAAAGTCTATGCACAGATTGTAAGCGACTTGGAAGATGCCGCCGAACGCTTACCCGAGGTAAGCCAGTACGGATCTGCCGACATCGGACGTGCCACACGCGGTGCTGCCAACGCAGCCCTGGCAAAGGTCTATCTCACCTGGGCACAGGTGGACGATGACTTGACCGAAGCACAACGTCACGAATTCTTCAGCAAGTCGGTGCAATATGCACAGAAAGTCATCGACTCTGGCGAGTACCAGCTGGAAAAGAACTACAGAGACAACTGGAACAACAAGAACAGAAACGGCAAGGAAAGTATCTTCGCCATACAGTTCTACCTTGGCTCTTCGACACGCGACAACGACCCCTCCGGCAACAATCACCTGTGCCACTGCTCTTTCTCTACAGGCTTCAGCGTGTCTCTCCCGCACATCGCACCCGGACCGGACAATACTCTGCGCGACTCTTACCTCGAAGGCGACCAGCGCAAGGAAGTAACCGTAGTCGATTCTCTGTGGCACCCATCTACCGGTGACTACTTCCATTTCTACTTCGATAACGACGGTGACGGCAAGAAGGAGTCGGGCTTCTCACGATACAACAAGTACATCGACCAGGACAGCCCCGAGACAAGTGCGTCCGACAGGGCAATGAACCGCACCGTTCTGCGATTGGCCGAAGTCTATCTTGTGCTGGCAGAATCCATCAATGAACGTGACGGAGCACCAAATCAGGAAGCATACGATGCCTTCAATAAGGTACGCCGCCGTGCCTTCCGCGAAGAAATCAATGCCTCCGACCAGCAGCCTCACGACCTGCAACAAGGCCTTGACTATAACGGCTTCCGTGATGCCATCATACAGGAACGCTCGTGGGAATTCACTTTAGAGCAGAAACACTTGCTCGACTTGAAACGCTGGAAGATACTTGTAAAGACAATCAAGAATTCTAAACTTGCCACGGACTATCCCGAGTACAATAAGCAGAGCATAGACTTCCGCCACTACCGCTTCCCCATTCCGCAGGCACAGCGCGACATCAATCCCAACCTCTGGCAGAACTACGGCTATTCTGGCTCCACTATTGCAGCTAATCCGTACAAAGGAAGAGAGTAGGAAAAGTTAAGAGTCCATAGTCATGAGCTAAAATCATTGACCATCCTGACTATGGACTCAGAACAGTTTTTTCACCTTTTCAATTTTTAAGAAGTGTTATGGAAAAGAGAATCATACTTACCACACTCGTTGCTGCTGCCCTGCTGACTAACGCCAGCGCACAGCAGAACGACCAGCGACTCAATCGTGCCATCACAGATGCAACATGGTTCAAGAAAGCGTCGAAGAGCGCACCTACGTTCCGAGATTTCCTCAAACGCAGGAAAACGGCAGTAAAGAACTTCCGTGCCATACCGACGGCAGTGCTGCAACCTGTCACGATAAAGGCGTTCGCGACAGCAGAGCAACGCGCCGGCACACGCCATGTCATCATTCGTGAACACCAGTTCTTCAACGACAGCGGATACAACAACGGCGGCTTCGACCTCGGAATAGGTACGCCTGACCACGTCATTGCCGCCATCGCTGGAGATATCATCGACAGCTACGCGACACAAGCAGCACTGAAAGGCATCGCCATCGACTCGCTTGCCGTCAACGTGAAACAAACGGGTCCGAGCATTGGTGACTGGGGCATAGACTATACCATTTATATAGACTCGCCTGCAGGTGACGACAAGCTTGAGCAGTTGCGACTGCTGGCTGAACAGAACTCGCCGCTCTATCAGTTCACTATCAGAGCTAATGAAGTTGAGACAACTATTGACTACAACCAGACCCCCGACGAACTGGAAATCCCCCCAACCTACCAACCTGGACTGCGCGAGTTCATCGAGTGGGAAGCAAAGAAAGGTGAGAGCCTGCGCAAACTCAGGGAGAGTGGCGAACGGCCTGACCGCAGCAGATTCGGCGGTTATCTCTACGACTATCCGTATTCACGTGCCAACGAGTTCACTCCTTTCAAGACCGAGAGTTGGCTCGAACCCGATGGTCCTACGGCTTTCATCAACCCCTCGTCGGGTGCAACCGTCATACAAGTGCGCCATCATCGCGTCATTCAAGACCATCCGCACATCTTCGGAGGAAATGATCTTGGTGCAACTGCCGTAGAGACAAACATCGGGTTGATGGGTTCCTGCTTCTCGCATGTTGCAGAAGGAACCGCGGCTCGTCAGCATGTAGCACTCGACACGTTGAAGGTTTCGCTTACGGCACAACTTGACCCACGCGCCGGACGAAAGGGATATGAGGACACACCTCTTTATCCCACCGACATCAAGATGCGCGTGGTCATCAGCAGCCCCAGCGACGAAGCTACAGTAAGGAAACTCGTCGAGGACACAGAAAAAGGCTGTCCTATCTATAATCTTGTGACAAGAGCTCAGACTGTAACAGGTCGTATCAAACGCGTAACAGCAAAAATAAAGTAACGAAAAAGCACTATGAAAAGAGCAATCATCATCGCCTCTGCACTTGCCTTTGCCTTCTCAGGCGTGCAGGCACAAAGCGTACTCAGCGTGATAAAATCTGAGAAGAAGAAGGCATCTTTGGAGAAGAACGCACCAACTCTGCGCAATTACCTCAAGTCGAGAAAGCAAGCTCTTGAAGCTTGGAACGCAATTCCCGCGAGTGAACTACAGCCAGTTACTTTGACTGCAAACGTTGTAGCTAAGAATCGTGCCGGCTATCGCGAACTTCGAGTACGGGAATTCCACTACATCGGAGACTGCGGCTACACCGATGGCGGTCAGGATGTCGGCGTTGAAACACAGACCACGGCAGCAGCTGTGTTTGCATCCGACTTGGCAGACAGCTACATCAATCAGGCAGCGTTAGCTGGCATCGATATAGATTCGTTGACCATCGAGATACATGGTCAGCCCGACAAGCAGCCGACGAACCGCGTCCGCTACAACAGAAACTTCATCTACACTATTTACATCGACTCTCCGGCCAGTGATGCGGAACTGGAACGTCTGGCAGAGTTGGCAGAGGAGAACTCGTCTGTCGTGACGCTCATCAAGCAGGCTGTGACCGTGCCGGTAAGCATCGTCTATAAGCACTCCTCACGTGAACGTACGGTGGAAGGCAGCACTTTGGCAGGACTTCGCGAGTACATCCATGGGAAAAGGCAGGCCTGGCTGGCTCGCGAGGCTGCAAGAAGCAGCCAGCCGAGTCAGCCCAAAGCACCGACAAGTGGTCCTTGGGCAACGGTTTTCCCCAATGGTGTGCGCCAACTGACCGTGAATGAAAAGTATCACATCGTGCATGACAATCCTGCTTACTTAGGCGGCACGAACCTGGGACTTACATCGCGCGAAAACGCTCTGGGTGTGCTTGGCACTTGCCTCACACATATCGCCGAGGGACAAGCCGCGCAACTCAACCTCGACATTGACTCGCTTCGCGTACAGGTGGAAGGTGAATGGGACCCGCGAGCCGGCAGAAATGGCTTCGAGACGGAGCCTATCACGCCTCAGAACCTTCGTGTGACGCTCTTTGTTACCACGCCAGAGACGTTCGCCACTGTGCAGAAGTGGATTGATCAGACTGAAAGTGTCTGCCCGATGTATAATGTCTTCAAGGACACACAGACATTTGAACACCGCATAGTAAGGGTGAAAAGGAAATGAGAAAATGAAGGAATGAAGAATGAAAACATTAAAACATTAGACAAATGAAAACAAATATCCTTACCATCATAGCAGCCTTCGCAGCCACGACAGCCGTGGCTCAAGGTCCTCTCGATATCTTTCGTTCGACCGAGACCAAACGTCAACTTGAGCTGAATGCGCCGTCTCTGCGCGACCACCTGAAGCAGAGGAAAGTCGCTCTCGAAGCATGGAATGCTCTTTCTGACAAGGACCTGAAGCCTGTTACACTCACGGCAAACGTTACCGTCAAGAACCGTTCGGGCGTTCGTGAGCTGCGTGTCCGCAACTTTCAATATGTAGGCGACTGTGTCTATGCACATGGCGGACAGGACTCTGGCGTGGACACTCCTACGACGGCACAGGCCGTGTTCGCTTCCGACCTTGCAGACAGCTACCTCAACCAGGCAGCGTTGCTTGGCATCGACATTGATTCGCTGACCATAGAACTGCACGGACGACCCGACGCTGAACCAACAGGTCGTGTCTCCTACCCGCGTAATTTCCTCTACACCATCTATATAGATTCGCCCGCTTCGGACGAAGAGTTGGAGCACTTGGCTGAGCTTGCAGAGCAGAACTCCGTGGTGGCTTCGCTCGTGAAACTGGCCGTGACGCCTCAGCTCACCATAGACCACAAGCTCTCACCCCGCGAGAAGAAGGTGGAAGGAGCAACGTTGGAGGGCGTTAGGGAGTATATCCACGGCAAGCGACAGGCGGTTCTTGCCGGTCGGGAACGTTGGGAGAGACTGCAAAAGGAACGTGAAGCAGCCGAGAAGTCGGAGAGACGCCAGCGTCGCGAACCGCAGGAACCACGCGGACCTTGGGTAAAAGTGTTCCCCAACGGCGTGCGTCAGCTGACCGTGAACGACAAGTACCTCATCCTGCACGACAATCCCGAGTACCTTGGCGGCACGAATCTCGGCATGACTTCCATCGAAGGTGTGCTTGGCATCCTTGGCACTTGCATCACGCACATATCGCTTGGTCAGGCTGCGGAGCTCAATCTCGACGTCGATTCCGTGTCACTTACCGTGCAGGCAGAATGGAATCCTGTTGCCGGCAGAAAGGGACATGAGTCTGAATCTATTGCCTTGCAGAACGTTCGGTACAAGCTCCACGCCCTCACGCCTGAGAGCGACGAGAAGGTGAAGGAGTGGATAGGTCGCGTGGAAGCCATCTGTCCCATGTACAATCTCTTCAAGGATACACAGACATTCGAGCATAGAATCGTACGCGGACACTTTAATCCCAACCCGCCACGACGTTAAGAGTCTATAGTCCATAGTTCATAGTCCATCGTTATGAGTTATGAGTTACTATGAACTATGGACTACGGACTATGGACCATGAACTATGAACTCATGAAGAACAGAATACCTACAAGGACTTTCCTATGGTCTGCTGGAGCAAGAGGTAGTATGGCGTTTTTTGCCTTGTCTCCACTGGCAGCACAGGCAGTGGAAATACACGCCGACTCCGTGCGGGTGGCGTATCCCGCAGCCTTTCAAGCCGTGAGCAGTCAGTCGTCACTCGACTCGATTCAGTCCGAAGTAAGACGCCAACTGAAGGCACGCTACGGTAAGCACTACGGATGTGCCGCTTTGTCGCTCACTGCCATCGCAGCCACCTTGGGCACACCTCTGACGGAGCAGCAGCTCAGGAGTATGTCTGACTCATTCTCCGGCGGCATAGGACACGAGTTCGCGCACGGCACTTGTGGAGCTCTCTCGGGAGCAATCATGGCTCTCGGCATGTATGCAAGCGGCGACAAGGACACGCATCTCCGCATGGCGGCTGAGGTGTATGAGACTTTCCAGAAGCAGGAAGGCACAGTGTCGTGTGGTGACATCTACGGTAACTACAAGTTCGAGCATTGCAACGGATGCAACCTTTGTGCAGTGCAGAAAGTAGTGGAAGTGCTCTTCCGCAACGGCGACATACAGACAAGCACCATAAGTCCGTGGGAGAGAAGACTGGAGAATGAAGAGACTATATCAATAAAAAAATAATTCCAAAAGACAAGTTTATAGCTATGAAACATATATTCATTAAAGCCTCCCTACTCGTTTTTGCAGCACTCACTTTCAGTGCATGTAGCGGCGACGACGACAATGGCCCTGAGTCAAGCGGCATCAACATCCCTGAGATAGACGATGAATGCTGCAACGAAGAAGAGACGTTCCTGGCCTACACATTCCTGACGAATGGCTTCGTGGGGGAGATAGAAAGCCTGCGGGAACAAGTGGATGGGAAGTACGAACTTCGTGTCTATTCAGCCGCCGGAAAGCTTCACGTCGGCTACAACGACCTGTACTTCTCGCTCACGAAGCTCTCCAATGGCGGCTACGTCCGCGACTTCGACATCACAGACATCACGCCTCTGATGACGATGACGGGTGGAATGTCCATGCAGCACTCCACGCCCATCGGCCCGAATGCTGTGGTTCACGACAAGACTTTCCCTGCCGTCAGACGTGCTTGGGTGTCATTCTTGATGAGTTCCGGCGACAATGGTTACTGGGATCTGGCTTATACGTTAGAGAAGGAAGGCAGCAAGTGGAGGAAGGAAGACACGAGAATCGTGGTCGATCCGCTGGCAGAGCCAAGGGTTTGGATTAAGTCTTTCAAGGTGGGCAACGACACTTTCTATCTCTCCCTGGCTAATGCCTCCGACTTCCGTACCGGCAATAATGTCATCAAAGCCTACGTCTCGAAGGTCGGAACCGACAGGAAACAGCCCTACCTTCTTGCGCCTGAACGGTTCACCATCGACATTTATCCGACCATGCCCGACATGGGTAACCACTCGTCGCCCGGCAATGAAGCGCTCACGCTTCAGCCTGATGGCAGCTACGAGGGACGTCTCAACCTCTCCATGACTGGCACTTGGGACATCCATCTCCACGTGAAAGATGCCGAAGGAAACAGTGTTGCCGGCGAAGAAGGCCTAAGCGAACTGTTCTGGACAGTAGTAATCTGAGAGAACTGAAATAATGAAAGAATGAAGGAATGAAGAAATAAAGATTCGCTAAGGCTTACATTTCCTTCATTCTTTCATTACTTAAAGTATTCACAGACTGCACCTGACACAATGTTTACACTACTGCTCCTTGCAGGAGGACTCAGGTTTGCTCCTACTGACACACTGACGAAGGAGACGGCCATCGAAGAGGTGGTCGTCTCTGCACCCGTGGGTGAAGGCCAGACTTTTGCTGACAAGGGACGCGCCAAAAGCATCGACGAGCACCTGCTCGGGCTGAGTAAAGTGGACGTCGTACGCAGGGGAAGCTATGCCTGGGAACCTATTGTCAACAACATGCAAACGGAACGTCTGTCGCTTACAATAGACGGGATGAAGATCTTCTATGCCTGCACCGACAAGATGGATCCTGTGACGTCGTACGTCGAAAGCGGCAACCTGAGGCGCATAAGCCTAAACTCCGGACTCGACGGCAACCCTCAAGCAACCGGAAACATCGGCGGAAGCATCGACCTGAAGCTGCGTCGCGTGGGTTTCGACCAGAAGCCTTCGGAGTACAACGCCTCTGCAGGATACGAATCGAACGGCAATGTGCAGGTCTATGGGCTCGATGCGGCATTCTCCACCCACCGTTTCTACACCAACTTCGGCACGTTCTACCGCCACGCCAACGACTATAAGGCAGGCGGTTCTACACGCGTCCGCTTCTCACAATTTCAGAAGGTAAACGCCTTTGCCAACGCCGGATGGCAAATCGCAGAAGGTCACGTCCTGGAAGGCACCGTGATTTACGACGTGGCGACCGACATTGGCTATCCTGCCCTAACGATGGACGTGAAGGATGCAAGAGGGTTCATCAGTTCTGTTTCCTACAGGAGGGAACAGATGCAAGGCTTCTTCGGAAGGTGGGAAACCAAGCTTTATTACAACCGCATCACGCATGACATGGACGACACACACCGCCCAGACGTGAAGGTTCACATGGACATGCCGGGCAGAAGCCGTACCGCAGGACTCTACAGCCTGCTGAGCGGAAGCCCGGGCCGCCATAACCTTCAGCTGAACTTCGATGCTTACTGCAACAATCTCTTTGCCGACATGACGATGTACCCGCGCGTAGGAAAACCCATGTATATGCTGACATGGCCCGACGTCGGCACCTTCGAGACCGGACTCTCCGCGACGGACGACATCGAAATCACTGCCCGTCACCACGTCAGACTGTCGGGAAAGCTCTCATGGCAAACGCGACGCATCGGCTCCGACGAGGGTTTCGATGCCCTCGGCATCTACTTCCCGGGCATGAAAAGGCAGGGCTCCAGCCTCACGGGACGTATTGCAGCGAGCTATGCCTACGAGGTCGGAGGGCTTCGCCTCGCGTGTGGAACGGGCTACGGCACAAGGGCTCCCACCGTTACGGAGCAGTACGGTTACTTCCTCAACAACATCTTCGACCAGTACGACTACATCGGAAATCCTCGTCTTCGCAATGAGAAAGCCGTAGAAGCCAACCTTTCTGCGGGCTGGAAGGGCAGTAGTCTGGAGCTGAAAGCCGAGGCCGACGCTTTCTTCTTCACGGATTACATTGCCGGACGGCCTGAGACGAGGCTCTCTCCAATGACGATTGGAGCAGAAGGTGTCAAGGTCTATCAGAACCTCAACCACACAAGGATAGTCAACACATCACTCTCCGGAGCATGGACACCAATAGAAGGTCTGCGCCTCGATGGGCGTATTTCCTACAGCTATGGCGCAGAAAGTTCCGGCAGGAGGCTGCCTCTCATAGCTCCCCTCACCTTCGCGGGAACCTTGCACTACCGCTTCCGGAAGTTGGAAACGCAGTTCGGAGTCCGTACACAGACTGCCAACAGCCACTGCGCATGGGCATACGGAGAGACACCAACCGCAGGTTATGCCGTCTGGCATCTTGGAGCAGGCTACACATTCCACGTTCGGAAAGTGCAGACCGACCTGCGTGCCGGCATCGAGAACCTCTTTGACAAGGACTATTCGACCTATTCCGACTGGAACCACATCCCGCAGAAAGGACGCAACTTCTACGTGAACCTTTCGCTCCAAATATAACGGATTGGTCGGAAAAGGCTATTGTCTTTAATCCCTTTTCCTGTTGCGTCAGCCAACATAGCATAGTGGGTTCGTTGAATATTCATGATGCTGCAATTGCAGGTTCATGAATATTCAATTGCAGGTTCATGATGCTGCAAAGAACATATACTAATGCGTTGACAAGACAGGCACGGAAAGTCGCGTGACGAGGTGTAATGAATGAGCTGGCGAAGCAGGGAAACAAAGAAGATAAAAAAGCCGCCTGTCATTCATTAGACAGGCGGCTTAGACAAGATTAAAGATTGATAAGGATTCCGTTATAGTTCCGGCCCGTATTGATCGTCTCGCGGCGGGCGCTGTAGAAGGCATCTGTCGCGCGCGTGCACGTACCTTCTATATATATATCCAGGATTCCTTTCTCTTCAAGGAGCCATTTGTTAGCCTCCCAAAGATCTATGTGCCATTTGGACTCCATGCCTTTTGGGGAGGTCGAGCTTATCTTTTCCATAGGAAAGCCCGCTGCCTGGAAAGCCTCGCAGACTTCTGTCCCGACCTCGAACCACTGTAGGGAAATGCCCGGTCCAATGATGGCATGGATGTCGGCCGGCTGGAGGGGATTCATCATATCGATGGTTTTCTGCACAATCCTACTGACGGTTCCACGCCAACCAGCATGGATGGCGGCAACGATGCGCTGCCTTGTGTCGTAGAGAAGAACAGGGATGCAGTCGGCAGTCTTGACACAGACACATAGGCCAGACCTGCCTGTGATGACAGCATCCGTGTCCTCCGGCCTGCCGGCTTCCGTGACGAAACGCACATGGTCGGAGTGTGTCTGGCGCGGTAGGGCAAGGTCCTCGAGGCGAAGACCCATATCCTCTACCCCACTGCCCTTGCCTGTGGAGAAGGCCGTAAGCCACGAGGGGGTGTCATAGATAATGAGATTACGACTCATCATCCTCGTCGTAGATATAATCTTCCAACTCGTCCACGTCCTCCAAAGCATCGGCGTCGAGTTCCTCAATATCTTCATCCTCACCCTCGTCGAGCAGTTCCTGGTGGAACACATCGAGGTCCTTGTTGCGATGGACGATACTTTCCTGATGCGTGATGGCAGCCAGCTTGTTGCTTTCGCTGTTGAGAGCCGTCCAGAGAAGGTCTTTCAGTTCGGTCAGCCCGCTGCCTGCGACGGCACTGATAAAGACGTGCGGCAGGTCGTCCGGCAGGTCAGCCGAGAGCATCTGCTGCAGCTCGTCGTCCAGGAGATCACTCTTCGTGATGGCAAGAATCCTTTGCTTGTCGAGCATCTCGGGATTGAAGTTGCGCAACTCGCCGAGAAGGATCTCATATTCATGTCTGATGTCGTCGGTGTCGCCGGGTACCATGAAGAGCAGCAAAGAGTTGCGCTCGATGTGACGAAGAAAGCGAAGTCCCAAGCCTCTGCCTTCGGAAGCACCTTCTATAATGCCCGGGATGTCCGCCATCACGAAGGACTGTCCGTTTCTGTAGGGTACGATGCCGAGCGAAGGCTCCATCGTCGTGAACGGATAGCCCGCTATCTTCGGCCTCGCGCTCGACAGCGAACTGAGCAACGTACTCTTGCCCGCATTGGGAAAACCTACGAGTCCGACGTCGGCAAGCAACTTCAATTCGAGGATTACAGTACGCTCCACCATCGGTTCGCCAGGTTGAGAATAGCGCGGGGCTTGATTGGTGGAGGTGGCGAAATGCTTGTTGCCCATGCCGCCACGGCCGCCTTTGAGGAGCATCACAACCTGTCCGTCGTCCGTCACATCACAGATGTATTCGCCCGTTTCGGCATCATAGACGACCGTTCCACAAGGTACGTCGATGTAACGATCCTCGCCGTCTGCGCCCGTGCTACCGCTTGGACCGCCGTTTCCTCCATGCCCCGCAAAGACATGACGCTCATAGCGAAGGTGGAGAAGCGTCCAAAAGTTGTGGTTGCCTCGCAGATAGACGTGCCCACCACGACCGCCGTCTCCGCCGTCAGGACCGCCGTTGGGGACGTACTTGGCACGGTGCATGTGCATGGAACCTCGGCCTCCCTTGCCCGAGCGACAGCATATCTTGACGTAATCGACGAAGTTGCTTTCAGCCATCTCCCATCATTTCTTTTATTCTTTGATACTTTCCGCTCCCTCTTACTTCTGTGTGTCGAGGAAGCTGAAGATGGAAGCAATCATGTCTTCCTTGTTGGGAGTGTCCGCCCAACGGAATGTGTGTCGGATGCCTTCGCGCTCGAACCATTCAATCAAAGGCGCGGTCTGGTTCTGATAGACAGCAAAGCGCTTCTTGATGGTTTCCTCGTTGTCGTCCTCGCGTCCCTGTTCCTGGGCACGGCGAAGCAGGCGGAACATCAGGATGTCCTCTTCCACAACGAGTTCTATCATGATGCCCAAGTCGTGACCACGCTCTTTGAGCATCTTCTTGAGGGCTTCTGCCTGGGCAATCGTACGAGGGAAGCCGTCGAAGATGACGCCTTTGCCTGCAGGCTGTGCATCGTAGGTCTTGGCAAGAATCTCTATCATGAGTTCGTCGGGAATGAGTTGGCCGTTGGTGATGTAACCCTGTGCAATCTTGCCAAGCTCCGTGCCGTTCTTGATTTCGCCACGTAGCACGTCGCCCGTGCTAATGTGTCCCATTCCGTACCTCCTTACAATCTCGTCGCTGTAGGTGCCTTTGCCTGAACCAGGTGCACCGAAAATAATGATGTTCTTCATTTTATTAATGTATATATGTCTTTAGTGTTTCTGCCAAAGCCGTCGTAGTCCAATCCATAGCCTACAACGAAATCATCCGGTATCTCCTTGCAGCAATAACGTATGTCAAGCTTCGCCTGCAGCTTGCTTGGCTTAAGCAAGAGGGTGCAGATATCTATGCTTTCAGGGTTTTGCCTTTTAAGGATTTCAAGCATGTGAGCCATCGTGATACCGGTATCAACAATATCTTCGAGAATAATGACTGGCCGTCCTGTTATGTCAACATTGAGGCCAATGAATTCACGAACATTGCCGGTCGAGCTTGTGCCTTCATAGGAGGACAACTTGACGAAGTCTATTTCCAAGGGCAAGTCAATCTCACGAAGCAAGTCGGCAGCAAAGATGAATGAGCCATTGAGGACTGCCAGGAATACAGGAACCTTGCCTTCATAGTCTCGGTTTATCTGGTCGGCAATGCGCTTTATCTGGCTTTTCAAAGTTCTTTCTGAAATGGAGACAGCGAATGTCTTATCCTTAACTTTGATGATTCTTTTCCTTTGCATATGTGGCTTACTATTATTTCGTGTTTGTCCTTGTCCACCATGGATCTGTCAGTTCCCGTGGAGAGTTTGCTTTTGCGGCACCTATACTTGCTCCACGCACTCGGCTAAGCGTTTCCGGAGTCATCTGTAGGAAGCTTGCAATATGTACCATTGGAGCACGAAGGACGATTTCAGGCTTTTCCCTGAGCAACCTTTCATAGCGTTCGGCAGCATTCTCGAAGCGTTGGCTGTCGGCATGTTCCTGACTGCTTATGGCGACATGCTCGAGTATCTTACGGTAGAGCATCTCAATCTCCTGATTAGTCTCCATTAGCTTGTGCAGGGCATTGTAGGGAATGGCGTAGAGCATACTTCCCTCCAACGCCTCGACGATGAGCCTGCTTGGTTCCTGCTTTAGGAAGCTTTCGATGCAGAAGACGATTCTGCCCTCGAATGAGAAATGCTCTGTCACATCCTTATTATTCTTGTAGTAGTACTGCCGGACCATTCCTTTCTCGACGAAATAAAGGGCGTTGCATACATTTCCTTCCTTTAGGATGGTGTCGCCTTTCTGGAACTTCATAGGGACGAGGATGCTTGCCAGCATATCGACCCCATGCGGGGTCATCGAGCAATAGATGCGGGCTATTTCCTTTGCTATGTCGCGATGACTATCCATAACTTATTTACTAATCTAATTTAAGTACGGCGAGGAAGGCTTTCTGCGGAACCTGCACGTTGCCTATCTGCTTCATGCGCTTCTTGCCTCTCTTTTGCTTCTCGAGGAGCTTGCGCTTGCGGCTGACATCGCCGCCGTAGCACTTGGCAAGCACGTCCTTCCTGACTTGCTTAACTGTCTCTCGGGCGATGATCTTTGCGCCGATGGCTGCCTGAATGGCTATGTCGAACTGCTGACGCGGCAGGAGTTCCTTCAGCTTCTCGCACATCCTTCTGCCGAATGACTCTGCGTTGTCGAAGTGCGTGAGTGTGGACAGGGCATCGACTGGTTCGCCGTTCAGCAGGATATCCATCTTGACGAGCTTGCTGGGGCGATAGCCGTCCTGATGATAGTCGAAGGAGGCGTAGCCTTTCGATATGCTCTTCAGCTTGTCGTAGAAGTCGATGACGATTTCTCCCAAAGGCATCGCGTACTGCAACTCCACGCGGTTGCCGCTGATGTACTCTTGCTTGAGGAGTTCTCCGCGCTTGCCGAGGCAAAGCGTCATGATGGGGCCTATGAAGTTGGCCGTCGTGATGATGGAGGCATGGATATAGGGCTCCTCGATATGGTCTATGAGGGTCTGGTCGGGCATGCCGCTGGGATTGTGCACTTCCTGCACATTACCTTGTTTGTCATACACGAGGTACGAGACGTTGGGAACGGTAGTGATGACGTCCATATCGAATTCCCTATCGAGTCTTTCCTGGATGATTTCCATGTGAAGCAACCCGAGGAAGCCGCAGCGGAAGCCAAACCCGAGGGCAACAGAACTTTCGGGTTGGAAGGAAAGGCTGGCGTCGTTGAGCTGGAGCTTCTCGAGCGAGGCACGAAGATTCTCGAAGTCTTCGGTCTCGATGGGATAGACGCCGGCAAAGACCATTGGCTTCACTTCTTCGAAACCTGCGATGGCTTCCGTGCAGGGATTGATGGCAGTGGTGATGGTATCGCCCACCTTGACCTCGGTCGCCGTCTTGATGCCGGAGACGATGTAGCCCACGTCGCCGCACCCAAGCACCTGCCTCGGCACCATGTCCATCTTCAGCACGCCTATTTCGTCGGCCTTGTACTCCTTGCCAGTGTTAATGAACTGCACCTGGTCACCGCTGCGCATCGTGCCGTTCACTATCTTGAAGTAGGCGATGATGCCTCGGAAGGAGTTGAAGACACTGTCGAAGATGAGAGCCTGCAACGGAGCGTCGGCGTCGCCCTTCGGGCAAGGGATGCGTTCCACGACGGCCTTGAGGATGTCCTCCACGCCCATGCCGGTCTTGCCGCTGGCACGGATGATTTCCTCACGCTTACAGCCGATGAGCTCGACAATCTCGTCTTCCACCTCTTCGGGCATGGCGTTGGGCATGTCGCACTTGTTGATGACGGGGATAATCTCAAGGTCATGGTCAATGGCCATGTAGAGGTTGCTGATGGTCTGTGCTTGCACTCCCTGCGTAGCGTCGACCACGAGCAGAGCGCCCTCGCAGGCAGCGATGCTGCGGCTCACTTCGTAGCTGAAATCGACGTGTCCCGGCGTGTCTATGAGGTTGAGGACGTATTTCTGACCGTCCATTTGGTATTCCATCTGTATGGCATGGCTCTTGATGGTGATGCCACGTTCCTGCTCCAAGTCCATGTCGTCGAGCATCTGCCCCTTGGTCACATTGATGGTCTTGGTCTGCTCAAGTAAGCGGTCGGCCAGCGTGCTCTTGCCGTGGTCGATATGCGCAATGATGCAGAAGTTGCGTATGTTTTGCATGTATGAGTCTGAATTTTGCTTTGCAAAGTTACGGAAAAAGCGAAAACAATGCAAATAAAAGATGAGAAAATTGTGGGAGAATGATGATTGAAGAATGAAGACTGGAGAATTCTCCAGCCCATTGTCCACGCTCCATGGCCATAAGCACTGTTGGAGAATGAAGAATGAAGCATAACGAACTGTGCCATTCGGCATATTGCGTTTCTCCCCGCAGCCTGCCGCGTCGGCCAACATAACATAGTGGGTTCGTTGCAGCATCATGAATATTCAATTGCAGGTTCATGAATATTCAATTGCAGGTTCATGATGCTGCAATCAACACATGCTAATGCACCGGCCTAAGGGGGGTGGTATGTCGTGTGGGGAAGTATGATAATACGTCAGACGAATAGGCTTGCCAGGAAGTATCGCAGGCTGTAGCATCTGATGGGCAATGGCAGGAAGCCTTCACTGCGAAGCTCATGAGCGCGGCGTCGCCACTCCTTGGGGCTGTGTGTCAGAGCCCATGTCTTCTGTAGATAATCCAGTGTGAGTTGCCTGATTCGGCGTTCAAGTATAGGATTACCATATGACTTCAACGACCTGATGATAAAGATGATATCATCGAGTCGCTTCGCTACGACAAGCGGAGTAACCGTGCGCGTTATGCTGCCTTCATGCTGACGATAATAATAGGCCCTTGTTTCGAGTTCGACCAAAGTCTCAGCCCTCAGGAAAAGCAGCGGCGTGAAGAGCTCGTCTTCATGGAATATGTCAGGATGGAAACGCAGATCGCCCATCGTCTGACGCTTAAAGGCATAGCCCCATGCAGCCGCCCGCAGGTTGCGATGCTTGAGGAAGCGGTTCCCTCCGTGCTCTGCTTTATAAGAACGGGAAGATGAGGAGACGGGAGGATGAGGAAGAGGCTTTTCCGTCATTCTGAACATGACAATGTCAGGACTCTGGTGCTTGATTTGCGCGAGCACCACTTCGTATGCAGAGGGGAACAGGTAGTCGTCGGCATCGACAAACTGCAGATATTGGCCGTTCGAATGCTTGATTCCGGTGTTCCGAGCCACAGAGAGCCCCGACTGTTCCTGCCGTATATAGCGGATTCCTCGCCTTCCGGTAAAGGTTGGAGGCACCTTGCTACCATCATCCACGACGACTATCTCTGCCTCCTCCTGCGAAAGGTGGAGCGCCTGAATGCTGTCCAAGCAGTCCTGCAAATAGGCTTCCGGCTCGTTGTGATAGGTGACGATGAATGAGATAAGAGGCATCACTGAGAGCCTCTCCCCTAACCCTTCCCCCGGCGGAAAGGGAGATTCGTCATTCTTCATTCTTCAATCTTCATTTAACAGATGCAAAGTTACAAATAATTCTCCATTCTTCATCCCTCATCCCTCAATTTTTCTCGCTTTAAGCAAATAATTCTTAACACCTCACTCCTCATTCTTCATTTTATTTCGTACATTTGTACTCTCTAAATCGTATATTGTCAAATCGTAATTAGGAATATGATAGTTTGTATCGCCGAGAAGCCTTCCGTGGCACGAGAAATAGCACATATCCTGGGAGCAAACAGCAAGAAGGACGGCTACATGGAAGGAGGAGGATATCAGGTAACATGGACTTTCGGCCACCTTTGTGAGCTTAAGGAACCACATGAATACACGCCCGTCTGGAAGACCTGGAGCCTCGGACAGCTGCCAATGATACCTCCACGATTCGGCATAAAGCTAAAGCAGGACAAAGGCATTGAGAAGCAGTTCCACATCATCGAGGGATTGATGCAAAAGGCAGACGAGATCATCAATTGCGGGGATGCCGGTCAGGAAGGTGAACTAATACAGCGGTGGGTGATGCAGAAGGCAGGTGCGAAATGTCCAGTAAAGAGGCTGTGGGTGAACAGCCTTACGGAGGAAGCCATCAGGGAAGGCTTCCGGACATTGAAGGACCAGAGTGCCTATCAGGGTCTTTACGAAGCAGGCTTGATGCGTGCAATAGGCGATTGGTTGCTGGGCATGAACGCCACGAGACTCTACACACAGAAATATGCCGCCGGTAAGCGTCAGACGCTTAGCGTCGGGCGTGTGCAAACCCCTACCCTCGCCCTGGTCGTTACCCGATGGCGAGAGATAGAGAACTTCGTCCCGAAACAGTCATGGACACTCTCTACACTGTATCGCAACACGAAATTCAATGCAATAGAACGAGACGAAGAAGCCGAAGCAGAAGATGAGGCAAACGTCCGGGCGGCTGCAGAGAAAGGAAAGAAACAGAAGCCCAAGGGCATCATCTATAAGCCAATCGAGTATGCCACGGAAGCAGAAGGCAAAAGTGTAATCGAAAGCATTAGGGAAAAACCATTCACAGTCCTGTCTGTCGAAAAGAAGAAAGGCACGGAAGCTCCGCCAAGGCTTTACGACTTGACAAGTCTTCAAGTGCAATGCAACAAGAAACTCGGGCTGTCGGCAGAGCAGACTCTATCTATCATTCAAAGTCTCTACGAGAAGAAAGTCACGACATATCCGCGTGTTGACACGACCTTTCTGCCCGACGATGTTTATCACAAATGCCCACAGACGATGAATGGACTCTATCAGACCAAGTTCTCAGGTACTGCTCCTTATGCCGACCTCATCCGTCCGCTTGGTGGAGGAAAGCCCCTCCGTAAGTCGAAGAAAGTGTTCGACAACTCGAAAGTAACCGACCACCATGCCATCATCCCGACTGGCATCATTCCACAGAACCTGACAGAACTGGAGCAAAGAGTATTCGACCTCGTTGCCCGTGCCTTTATTGCAGCGTTCTATGATGATTGCAAGTTCGAGACGACAACCGTTTTGGGCGAGGTGCAGAAGGATGAGAAGAACAGCATTATCTTCCGGACAACTGGTAAGGTGATTGTCGAAGAAGGCTGGAGAGTAGTGTTTGCCTCTGCCAAGACATCAACGGAAGGAAGAGCAGACGACCAAGAGGCTTCCCTTTCGCAAGGAGACATAGAGGAATCCTTCGTCAAAGGCGAAAGCGGACCTCATGTTCCTACACTTTCCGAGAAATGGACTACGCCTCCAAAGCCATACACCGATGCAACCTTACTTCGTGCGATGGAAACAGCCGGAAGGACTGTCGAGGACGAAGAGCTGAGGGATGCGCTCAAGGAGAATGGCATCGGCAGACCAAGCACAAGAGCTGCTATCATCGAAACGCTCATCCGTCGCAACTACATTCGTCGAGAACGTTCCTCGTTACGTCCTACTCCGACGGGCATCGAGCTCATTGACCTCATACATGAAGAGTTGCTGAAGAGCGCCGAGCTAACAGGTCGATGGGAAAAGAAGTTACGTCAGATAGAACGACACGAATACGAAGCAAAGACCTTTCTTGACGAGCTAAAACAGATGGTTTCGGACATTGTGATTTCTGTCCTCAGAGAACAAAAGGCTCCCCATCATGAGGAGAATTAGAAGGGTACTCACAATAAAACGTGTCTTTATACGTTATTATATATAATGAAAGTTATGAAGACGCTACTCCGCTATATCCTCGTATCACTTCTTGTGGCTGCCTGCACACCCGAGACACATGTCAAGAAGGGCGACCAGTTTTATGCCATTGGCGAATACTTCGATGCAGCAGCCGAGTACAAAAAAGCATATACACGTACGCAGCCAAAGGACAAAGAGAAACGAGGGCAGCGGGCATGGAAGATGGCACAATGCTATCGTCGCATCAACTATACTGCCAAAGCGATTGGTGCATACCAGAACGCCGTCCGCTATGGATACCCCGATTCTATGGCGTTGTTCTACCTGGGTCAGTTACAACAAAAGAACGGCGACTACAAGAATGCCGTCAAGTCTTATACTGCCTTCCTCGAGAAGGTCCCTGGTGACACTTTGGCCCTCAACGGGTTAAAAGGTTGCGAACTGGCTCCGAAGTGGAAAAACACCTTCTCTCTCTACAGCATCAAGAAGGAGCCAATCCTGACCAGCAGACGAAGCGACTTTTGTCCCGCCTTGCTTGGCGACGAGAGCGACATGCTTTATATCAGCAGCACCAGAAACGACGCAAAGGGCAACGAGATTAGTGGCATCACGGGCACTAAGAGCTCGGACATATTCTTTACTAAGAAGGACGACAAGGGGAAATGGGAACCTGTTGAAGCACCCGAAGGCGAGCTGAACAGCGAATATGAGGAGGGGGCTTGTTGTTTCTCGCCAGACGGCAAGACGATGTACCTGACGGTCTGCACATACGACACTGATTTCCCTCGCTATGCTCAGATATATACCAGCACGAGAAGTGACGCCTCGTGGAGTAAGCCGCAAGTACTTCCGATAAGCAAAGACACGCTTTCCAGCTACGCTCATCCTGCCGTCAGCCCCGATGGGATGTGGCTATACTTCACGAGCGACATGCCGGGTGGCGCAGGAGGATTCGACATCTGGAAGATAGCGATTACAGACCATGGGCTTGGCGGCGTGGAAAATGTGGGCTGGCCTATCAACACGCCGGGCGACGAGATGTTTCCCGCCTTCCGACCCAACGGCGATTTCTACTTCTCGAGCAACGGCCATGTGGGCATGGGCGGCTTAGATATCTTCAAGGCCGTGCAGGACAGTCTGGGCGTCTGGACGCTCGAGAACCTCAAGTACCCCATGAATTCGAACGGAGACGACTTCGGAATGACGTTCGAGGGACTGCACAACAGCGGTTATTTCTCGACAAACAGAGGCGATGCAAGGGGGTGGGACCACATCATGAGATTCGAGCACCCGGAGGTCGTCCAGAGTGTTAAGGGCTGGGTTTACGAGAAAGACGGCTATGAGCTTCCCGAGGGCCTCGTCTACATGGTTGGAGACGACGGCACATACCTCAAGTTAAGTGTCCGGGGGGATGGTTCGTTCGAGCAGGAGGTGAAGCCACATGTCAACTACATCTTCCTGGGAACCTGCAAGGGTTATCTCAATCATAAGGAGGAGCTCAGCGTAGACACCAGCAGTGTCAGTCAGGAGTTCGTGCTTCAGTTCCCGCTGGCCAGCATCGAGAATCCCGTGCTCATCCGGAACATCTTTTACGAGTTCGACTCGGCCGTGTTGCTTGACAGCTCTAAGGTTGCCCTCGACAGCCTTGTCATCCTGCTGAACGAGAATCCGAATGTCACCATAGAACTTGCCTCGCATTGCGACTTCCGGGGCAAGGATGAATACAACGAGAAGCTCTCCCAGCGCCGTGCCGAGAGCGTAGTCAACTACTTGATCGCGCACGGAATAGACACGCTCCGGCTGTCTCCGAAAGGTTACGGCGAGAAGCGCCCCAAGATAGTTACCAAGCGAATTGCTGCCACCTACGATTTCCTCAATGAAGGAGACACCCTGACCGAAGCGTTCATCCTGGCCCTCGAAGACAAGGAGAAGCAAGAGATCTGCCATTCACTGAACCGACGGACCGAGTTCAAGGTGCTCCGGACTACCTACAAGCTGTTCGATACCCCAGAAGCTCCTGCCGCTCCCATCAAGGAAGAATTAGAGCAAGCTGACAAGCCGGAGCCTCCCATAAAACTTGATGCCGCCGGGAAGGGCAATTTGCTTGACGCGCAGAAAGACATGAAGGCTGCGGAAGACGCTGAAGAAGCGGCAAAGCGCGAGGAGAGAAGGCGCCGCGAGGAAGAGAAGATGCTCGAGGACATGAAGCCTGAAGACAGGCAGAAATACGAGGAAAAGATGCGGGCTGCAGAGGCTGCCAGGACAGCCACGTCAAGAACACGTCGGACTACCGACGACTCTAAGCGGGTCGATTCAAAGTTCAAAAAACAATAGAGCGACGCGTCCCTATGGGCAGAACGACACGTCCCTACTGGCAGCGCGACACGTCCCTATGGGCAGAGCGAAGGGACGCTTGCGTAGAATAACGGAGCAAGAACTCCTTTAACTCCCAGAAAGTTCTTACTTAGGCAAGCGACCAGAGGTCGAGCGGAGCGAATGCGAAAGTTGAATTATTTATTATTAGTGTCCGCTAAAAAGCAGCCCTCATCAAATCACTCCCACAGCCCCGCCGATGGGGCCTCGACGCGCCCTTGGGGGCGCGGCCCCGCCGATGGGGCTGCGGGAGTGATTTGATGTCGCGGGGGCATTTCGCGTTCGACGTATCGCGTTGCGAAAGGATGCACGGTCAGTCATAACGCATCACGGGGCGCACTGGGAAACCGTAGTAGCGGCGACCGAAGCTGCCCCAAAACGCACCACCCCCAGAACTGAAGTAGAGGCGGCGCGCGTTGTTCGGGTAGCTCTCGTAGAGCATCGACGACCAGTAGTAGCCGCACGAACCCGCATCGTTGAGCTCGTCATTCTGGCGGAAGCCCGCAGCGGGAAGGAAGATTGCATTCCCGTTAGTCTTGCTGGTGAACTTGGCGCCACTCACGCCCCCTGTGGTAATCCACTCGTAGGTGGTGTTTTCCACGAGTTCTTCAATTTCGTCTCTGGTCGGCATGTGCCAATCGCCACCCCAGTAGGCATGGGCAACATCATCCACAGACAGGAGCTCGGTCAGGCCGTCGCCAATAAAGTCGTAGTCCAAGGTGTTCCAGTTGTACTGGTACCAGCAGGCATCAGTGGTTCCGTCCGCTGTCTGGTATTTATTGATGGACTTCCAATCCGACTGCCCCTCCTTCATCCACTTGTAATTAGCCAAGTCGAAAAGGCGTCCGTCGCTGGTGTCACCCGTGTAGCCGACGGTCTCGCCCCATGCGAAATAGAGGCCATTATCCGATACGGACGTGGCGCCCACGTTCATGTTGGCCCACAACGTGCCAGAAGGCAGGTCGAGGTCAACGGCCACCACACCGTCGGGGGCTTTGTCGGGTACTTGACTGGCCATGATGTTCAGGACAGATACGACGTCGGCAATGTCTACCTTGCCGTCTTCATTGACATCGCCCTTCCTAATCTTACTACTGAGGGGAACGCCCTTCACGGCGCCAAGGGGAATGTCGACTCGCGCAGAGCCGCTGGTGAACGTCACCACACCCTTCGAGGTATCAATGTGCATGTCGGCAGGGAGAGACACCTGCGTCTGGCTACCGTCGCTCGCATGAAACACCAATGTCTGGGCACAAAGCCCCAAAGCCACGAAACAAAAAGAAATCAGCGAAAAAAGTCTCTTTCTCATAATGAAATAAAATTAAGGGTTAGATATTAAGAATAGTTTAGCACTGCAAAGATAATGTAACTAACGTGAGTTCGATGAAATATAATTATCTATAAATTTGGTGATTAGCGAAAATTGTTGTACCTTTATTGTGCCCAATTACAAAGTAGTACAAACAATAATCGCTATGTTCACCGAAGACAAAGTTACAGAAATTTTCTTTATAGCAGACGAATTTTACAAAGTTTTTTGCCGTATGCTGGACAAATACAGTCTCAACACCCCCAAAACAGCAGGAAAGAGGTCTTACCATAGGGCAGGAAGGTTTTCCGTTCCCGAGATTATGACCATTATGATACTGTTCCACAATTCGGGCTACCGTTGCCTGAAGCATTTCTATTTGAATGAGGTCTGCGTGAACCTTC
>CAJOLC010000014.1 GCA_905235305.1 uncultured Bacteroidaceae bacterium
CGAATGAGAATGCTCGTACCTCTATACGAGATTATAATCTGTTAGCGAGGTGAGGAATGATATTTATGGGCAGGATAAATTAATCGCTGAATAGTTACTAATGACCTGTTCGGGGTTAATAATCCTTAAAAGGGCAACTACGACACACGAAAAAAACATTTTGTCACGTTGTTTATATGGTATCGATAAAAGCACAGACAACATGAACATGAAAAACATCATCATCGGGCTTCTCGCTATCATCGCTTTCACACTTTCTTCTTGCAGCAGCGAACCCGAATGGGCAGACCCTGAGGCACACGAAAAGACGGAGCAGCTGCAGAAGCAATACCAGGCGCTCATCGTTGGCTCATGGCACTACGAAAGCATTTCTGAAAAGCAGCGGGTATTCGAGCAGCTGACATTCAAAGCCGACGGAACATTCAGCGGCAAGCGCAAATGGCAGACAAGAAGGCTCGTCACCATTGGCGGCGAAGAACATTACACCGACTGGGAGGATATTTTCGGGACAAACGTCACTTTCACAGGCACCTGGTCGCTGATATGGGAGCGTAACAGCAATGGCGTAGGTGAGAATCGCCTTTACCTGCGTGCCTATGATAACCAAAGCTACGACTATCTGCCCTACAGCCACATTGCCCTTTTCGGCTATGCTGACCGGGACGTACTGCGTTTCGCCGGCTACTGGCAAGACAGCCAAGGCTGGACAAACTATCAACGCGGCGAGGCTGAACCGAGTTTCTGATAACAAGCAATCCGTTGTTGCTTTCAGTGTTCAGAACTCGCTGGTGAAGTGGAAGCGGATGTGCTCGAAGTCTTGCTGGGCCATCTGGAGGACATAGCCTGAGTCGGCGAGGAAGACGTCGCGGCCTTCGCGGTCGCGGGCCATGTACTGGTGCTTGCGCTTCTTGAAGGCTTCGAGTTCGGCCTCGTAGCCCTCTACCCAGCAAGCCTTATAGAGGCTGATGGGTTCCCAGCGGCACTTCGCACCGTACTCGTTTTCGAGTCTATACTGTATGACTTCGAACTGCAGCTGCCCGACGGTTCCGATGACCTTCCTGTTGTTGAACTGGTTGATGAAGAGCTGCGCCACGCCTTCGTCCATAAGTTGGTTGATGCCTTTCTCCAGCTGCTTGGTCTTCATCGGGTCGGCATTCTCGATGTACTTGAACATCTCCGGCGAGAAAGAGGGCAGCCCCCTGTAGTGAAGCAGCTCGCCTTCGGTCAGCGTGTCGCCTATCTTGAAGATGCCATTGTCAGGCAGCCCGACGATGTCGCCCGGCCAAGCCTCGTCGATGGTCTCTTTCCTTTGTGCCATAAATTGCGTGGGGCTGGAGAAGCGTAGCGTCTTGCCTTGGCGGACATGGAGGTAGGGAGCGTTGCGGACGAACTTGCCCGAGCAGACTTTACAAAAGGCGATGCACGACCTGTGGTTGGGGTCAATGTTGGCCGTTATCTTGAAGATGAAGCCGGTGAACTTCGGTTCGTCGGGCACAACCACGCGCTCCTCGGCCTGCGTGGGACGGGGATAGGGCGCGATGCGGACAAAGCAGTCGAGCAACTCCTGAACGCCAAAATTATTAAGGGCAGAGCCGAAGAAGACAGGAGCCACGTCAGCATCGAGATAAGTCTGTACGCTGAATTCCGGATAGACGCCGTCGACGAGTTCCAAGTCCTCGCGGAGCTTGGCCGCGTCACGTTCGCCGACTCGCTCGTCGAGTTCCTGGCTGTTTATGTCCACCTCCACCTTCTCCGTCACCTTCTGCTTGTCGGGCGTAAAGAGATTGAGGTTCTGCTCATAGATGTTATATACACCCTTGAACTTGGCTCCCTGGTTGATGGGCCAAGAGAGGGGACGCACGCTGATCTGCAACTCCTCTTCCAGTTCGTCGAGCAGGTCGAAGGGGTCTTTGCCCTCGCGGTCCATCTTGTTGATGAAGATGATGACGGGCGTCTTCCTCATGCGGCAGACCTCCATCAGCTTGCGTGTCTGTGCCTCAACGCCTTTGGCCCCATCGACCACAATAATGGCGCTATCGACGGCGGTCAGTGTGCGGAAGGTGTCTTCGGCGAAGTCCTGGTGACCAGGCGTGTCGAGGATATTGACCTTGTAACCGTCATAGTCGAACTCCATGACAGAAGTCGTCACACTGATGCCACGCTGCTTCTCAATCTCCATCCAGTCGCTCGTAGCGGTCTTGCGTATCTTGTTGCTCTTCACGGCACCAGCCACTTGAATCTGTCCGCCGAAGAGGAGCAGCTTCTCGGTAAGGGTTGTCTTGCCCGCATCGGGGTGCGAGATGATGGCAAAGGTGCGGCGACGTGTTATTTCATTTACCATTTAACGATTTACACTTTATGATTTATTACTTTCTTCTCCGAGGCGGAGCAATTCGCTGATAGCTTTGAGTGCAGTCTCCGTTCCGGAGGCAAGCTCCTTGCCCTGCATTCGCAGAAGCGTGGCCCCATAGAGAGCATCCACACAATTCTCCATCTCATGTTTCTCCTTGTTACTACCCTGCGAGCGGAGAGCTACGATATGCGGCAATGCCTTGTAGTAAGCAGCGCGGTATTCATGCTCGTCCTGGTCTGCAAGAAGTTCCTGATGTCGGTCTTCGAGGAGGTCCAACGTATTCTGCACGACGCGCAGATGCCCTCTCTCCTCCTTTCCCTCCTCGCGCATCATCCGTGCCAAGGCCTCGTACCACTCCCGTGCCTGCCTCATCTGCTCCTCATCATATCTGAAGCGTGGCAGATACTCAGCAGCGATACGGCCGGCGTCCAGCCCATACGCACGCACCAAGTCCTCCACCTGATACATATATATAAGGTAGGCGCTGACGCTTTGACTTCTGAGTTTCTGTGCTATGTACATTTATTTATCTGAACAGCGTGTGGAACATTCCTATTACTGCGCCAGCCATGACGAGGAGACCAAGCATACGATTGAACAAGCCGATGGAAGTCATGTCGAGCCGCGCCCCGATCTTGTTGAGAGCCGTCGTGAGGCACAGCCACCAGAGCAGTGCTCCGCCCAGCACTCCTGCATAGCCGATGGCCTGCTCTATCGGATGGTCGGGCACGACGAAGCCGATGCGGGCAAAGAGGGCAAGGAAGAGGAAGACGATGAGTGGATTGCTGATGGTGATGGCAAAGCCGGTAAAGGCATTCTGCAACAATGTCCCTCGCTTGCCGCTTGGCTTATGAGGCTTGGCTGATTTCGTGTAGTATGTATAGGCACCAAATATGAAGAGCAGGATGCTGCCCAGTATCTTGACATAGTAGACTGTCGAAGGCTTTTCGATGAAATCCATCACGAGGCTCATGCCCAAGCCCGTCATCACAGCATACATAAGGTCGCTCAGTGCTGCTCCACATCCTGTGGCAAAGCCGTACCAACGTCCCTTGTTGAAGGTACGCTGAACAATGAGCACACCGACTGGTCCCATCGGTGCGCTTGCCACTATTCCCACCACCATGCCTCGCACGGCAAGGTCGATGGCATCGACTGATTCAATCCACAACAACTCTTTTCGCGATTTGAGGGCTTCTTGCTCCTCTGTTCTTTATTTGCGGCTGCAAAGATACGAAAAAATGAAAGAATGAGGAAATGAAAGCATGAAAAATAAGAACAACAGACCTTAAAGAACACGAATTTTCAAGGGGATAAATAATTTTTTCCCTTTTACCTTTCGCTTTTCGCTTTAAATTCTTATCTTTGTGCGGAAACCACGCGTTTTCACACTCCATACGTCACAAAAACTTGCCTTTACATACATTTTTAATATAACATACAAACCACAGACTAAACAATGGACAAAGTAAAACCTTATGTGATTGGTGTGGACCTGGGTGGTACCAATACCGTATTCGGAGTTGTCAACGCTCGCGGCGAGGTCGTTGCAGAGAACAGTATCAAGACGCAGCAGTACAAGACAGCCGAGGCTTTCGTGGAGGCTGGTGTGGCCTGCATGAAGCCCTTGCTGGACCAGATTGGCGGAGCCGACCAGGTGCAGGGCATCGGCATCGGCGCCCCTAATGGCAACTACTACAACGGCACCATCGAGTTCGCTCCCAATCTGCCGTGGGCACACGACGGGATTATTCCCCTGGCAGAAATGTTCCACAAAGCAACAGGCATTCCTGCAAAGCTGACCAACGACGCCAACGCTGCCGCAATGGGCGAGATGGCTTATGGAGCCGCGCGAGGCATGAAGAACTTCATCGTCATCACCTTAGGCACGGGCGTAGGCAGCGGCATCGTCGTCAACGGACAGCTTGTCTATGGCAGCGACGGCTTTGCCGGCGAGTTGGGTCATGTCATCATGGACCGCACCGAGAAAGGGCGCAGCTGTGGCTGCGGACGCACAGGCTGCCTGGAAGCTTACTGCTCGGCTACGGGTGTGGCACGCACAGCCCGCGAGATTCTTGCCAATAGCGACCGCCCGTCGCTGCTCCGTGAGAAGCCTGCCGAAGAAATCGAAAGCCTCGACGTCAGCATTGCCGCAGGCAAGGGCGACGAGGTAGCCAACGAGATTTTCCAGTTCACGGGCAAGATGTTGGGCGAAGCTTGTGCCGACTTTGCTGCTTTCTCCAGCCCCGAAGCCTTCATCTTCTTCGGCGGTCTCTGCAAAGCTGGCGACCTCATCATGAACCCCATCAAGGAGGCTTACGACAAGAACGTGCTCAAAATCTTCAAGGGCAAGGCAAAGTTCCTCGTTTCCGGCCTGATGAACGCCAACGCTGCCGTTCTCGGCGCAAGCGCACTGGGTTGGGAAGAGTAATCGCCCCCCCGGGAATTCAGAACTAATGAATTCTATAAATTCAAACAGCCCCTTCGCTCATTAGGCGAAGGGGCTGTTCCTATTTGTACTCCAGAGACTCGTTTGCCACAGCCTGACAAAATGTAAGCATTTCGGCTGTTTTGCTTACAGGCGACTTTTCCCGAGACGCGTCAGAACCGCTTTTCTTGCCCCCTGCCCTGCTTTTCGACCCCCGAGCGAAAATAAGGGCTTAAATCGCGGGGCATTTCGCAACCTTCTATGCCACAGGTTGTTGTGAGCATCTCGGTGCGTCGGCCTTTTTATCGCGATTCGTCTGATTGGCAACTGCACATGGCAAAAACAGCCGTTTTGACACGAAATTGCACACTTTCTGACATGAAGTTTTCACCAAGTTCACATGAGGATTTTTCAAACGCGACACGTGAACTTTGCAAACGCGACACGTGAACTTTTGAAAGACCTCACGTCGAGTCGGCAGAATCGACGTGAGAAGCGCCCTTTTTCGACACTTTTCAGCGTGTGCAATTTCTGACACTTTGATGGCTTTCCATGCATTTCTGCTTACATTATTTTATAAGGGTTCGGCGAATCATCGAGGTATTAAGACAAAAAGAGAGGGCACCATGCGGTACCCTCTCTGTGTATAAAGCTTGAAGTCGATTTAGAGCTCAGCGAAGTACTTGATGGTGCGAACCATCTGGCTTGTGTAGCTATTCTCGTTGTCGTACCATGCTACAACCTGTACGAGGAAGTTGCCATCGTCCATCTTGCTGACCATAGTCTGGTTAGCGTCGAAGAGGCTGCCGAACTTCATGCCGATGATGTCGCTGCTGACGAGCTTCTCCTCGGTGTAACCGAAGCTCTCGTTGGCTGCAGCCTTCATGGCAGCGTTGATGCCTTCAACGGTAACGTCACCCTTAACGACTGCGTGCAGGATGGTGGTAGAACCGGTGAAAGTGGGAACGCGCTGAGCGGCGCCGATGAGCTTGCCGTTCAGTTCGGGAATTACGAGACCGATAGCCTTGGCAGCACCTGTGCTGTTGGGAACGATGTTGGCAGCACCGGCACGGGCACGCTGCAGGTCACCCTTGCGCTGAGGACCGTCCAGAATCATCTGGTCGCCTGTGTAGGCGTGAACGGTTGTCATGATACCGCTCTGGATGGGAGCGTAATCGTTCAGAGCCTTCGTCATGGGAGCGAGGCAGTTAGTTGTGCAGGAAGCAGCGCTGATGACTGTATCTTCCTTCTTCAAGGTCTTGTGGTTCACGTTGTAAACGATGGTGGGGAGGTCGTTGCCTGCAGGAGCAGAGATGACAACCTTCTTGGCACCAGCCTGGATGTGAGCAGAAGCCTTCTCCTTGCTTGTGTAGAAACCTGTGCACTCCAATACGACGTCAACGCCGATCTTACCCCAAGGCAGCTCAGCAGCGTTGGGAACAGCGTAGATGATGATCTCCTTGCCATCCACGATGATAGAGTTGTCAGTAGCCTCAACCGTATGCTTGTTCTCACCGAACTTACCAGCGAAACCGCCCTGAGCGGTATCATACTTCAGGAGGTGAGCCAGCATCTTGGGGCTGGTGAGGTCGTTGATAGCGACTACTTCATAACCTTCAGCCTCGAACATCTGACGGAAAGCGAGGCGACCGATACGGCCGAAACCGTTAATAGCGACTTTTACGTTTGCCATTGTTTTAGTGATTAATTAAAAGGGTTTATAAATTGAACAATTTAATGATTTGACTGTCTTGGACTTCGTACTGTTGTCGTAAACCTTGCGTCGCGAATGGAAAACTGTATTCCTGATTATCCGCAATTGCAGTAATGTGCCGACTTGCAAGCCACTGCAATTAGTGTCAAAAGCAGGCATATTGTTACGAAAATTACTCTTTTATTCACTTTTTTCCTTCGTTTGCGCTGCAAAATTACAAAAATCTTTTTAAATTCGCACTCGCAGAGACTAAAAAAAACATAAATAGTGTGAAATTGCAAAACCTAAGTTCCAATTTATAAACTTTTTAATTCTTATTACTATGTCATTTATTCAAGATTTCAAAGCTTTCGCGTTAAAAGGTAACGTAATGGACATGGCTGTCGGTGTCATCATCGGCGGTGCTTTCGGAAAGATTGTCAGCAGCTTGGTCGACGACGTACTTATGCCGCTCGTAGGCATGGCAACTGGCAATGTGGACTTCACGTCCTTGAAATACCAGATTGGCGAAGGCGAGGGTGCAGCCGTGCTTAACTACGGTACCTTCATCCAGAATGTTGTGGACTTCCTCATCGTGGCTCTCTGCATCTTCTTCATGGTGAAGGGCATCGCTGCCATGAACCGCAAGAAGGAAGAAGAGCCCGCTCCTGCTCCTGCTCCCGCAGAGCCAAGTGCAGAAGAGAAACTACTCACTGAGATCCGCGACTTGCTGAAGAAGTAAACCCACCTCACAAAGCCTCCCCTCGTCGCAGGGGAGGTTTCTTTTTCCTGCACACGTATGGTGAAGAAACTCGTTTTGCCCCTGCTTCTGCTGACCGGCACTTGTTGTCATGCCCAGACTGCTGCCATAAGAACGCTCTTCCGAAGCATTACGGACACTTACGAGACGAAGGCCGACTCCACGACAAACGCCTTCATCGAGTCGTTCATGATTAAGGACAAAGGCTACTTCAACGTCAGCTATGGGCACTATGCCGACAATGCCTACTGGACACAAGCGCACGCCATGGACGTCGTCATCTATAATTACCAGCGTCACAAAGGCATCAATGCCAGCCTGGCCAACAAATATCTGGGCTACATCAGGCTGTGGTACAAGAACAAGGCCAACAACTATGCAGGAGCTCCAGCCAAGAGCACGACGACCGTCAGCACAGCCTCGGACTACAAGATGTTCGAGAATCCTTTCACCGACGACATGTGTTGGATAACGCTCACGCTGTTGCACATTGCCGAGGCAACCGGTACTTCTTCCTACGCAACCGTGGCCAGACAGGTATTCGACAACTTCATCATCAAGCGCGCCAGCGAGGATGAGGCGACGGGAGGCCTGTGGCTCCCGTGGAACACGGATGCCGGCAGCGGCCCGAACGCCTGTACGCAGTCGCCGGCTATCCTCATAGCTGCAAAGCTCTACCAGAGGTACGGCACCGAGAAATACCTGGAGTATGCCAAGAAGCTCTATAAGTACACCGCCGCAAACATCATCAAGAGCGACGGCCGCGTAGAGGAACCGCCGCTGACCTATACGCAAGGCACCTTCGGCGAAGCATGCCGAATCCTCTATCATGTAACCGACGAAGCGGCATCCATCAGAAGCAAGTACCGGACACTGGCCTACAATAGCCTCAACTATGCATTCACGAGCGGCCGCTGCACCAACGGACAGAACATCCTGCGCGACGAGGGGCACAGTGGCGACCAAAGCATCTTCAAGGCTGTGCTCATACCCTACGCCGTCAATTTCGTGCTTGATGAGGACATGACGTCCAGCAATCGTCAGAGCCTCCTCAAGCTGATACTGAAGAACACCACTACGCTATGGCCGAACCTCGACTTCTCGCGCTACCCCATCCTCTTCTATAATTATAGCTGGACGTCGCCTTATACGGGAGCGGACGGCGATGCCTCGATGGGAGCAGCCTGCAGCGGTGCCTCGCTCATAGAGAACACTGCCCGAATGTGTCGTACCATTACTGACCGCTACAATCTTGGCCTGCTCCACACGCAGTGCAGTGCCTTTGCCGCAGAGCCCGAGAACGGCGAGGCCGCCCAACTGCCGGCATTCACCGCAGCAATGCAAGCAGCGGAAGAGATACTCGCTAACCCGGGCGACTTCTCCACCAGTCAGTTCAAGAAAGCCATCGACAACCTGCAGGCAGCCTACGAAACCGCGCAGGACTACACGACTGGCATTGCAACTGCCACGATTCAGGACACAGAATCCCCAAGCCAAGACAACGTCTACGACCTGAGCGGCAGAAGGGTCACGGGCAAGGACATGCCTCATGGTATATATATAAAAGGTAGGCGCAAAGTCCTGATAAGGTAAAGCGACAGGACGCAAAACGCTTCCTCGGCAAAAAAAGTTAGGTGAATGTTTGGCAGAATGAAATAAAAGCTGTACCTTTGCAGCGCAAACTTAGGTTTGGTGCCTTGGATGAGTGGCTTAGTCAACGGTCTGCAAAACCGTCTACAGCAGTTCGAATCTGCTAGGCACCTCTGAGAAAGAAGGACGAGGGCATGTCTTTGATGACATGCCCTCGTTGTTTTTTGCCATGACTCACCACACCCTACGCAGGGCAGCTCTCTATGGAAGAATAAAAGATACCGCTGTCCGTCAGATTCCGGGGAACGCCACAGAGGGGCCTTCACTACACTTCGTCACGCGACATAGTACGCAGGGTTGCTCAACGCAACAGGGAGGGATGATTGCAGCATCATGAACCTGCAATTGAATATTCATGATGCTGCAATTGAATATTCATGATGCTGCAAAGAACCCATTATACTACGTCGGCTGACGCAGCTGCCAGCGGAGGCCACTGATTTACCCTGATGTTCAAGACGCTCACTACGTCGGCGATGTCACCGCTTGCCTTCACCGTTCGTGTCGGCCTTCTCCGAGTCGGCCTTGAGGGCTGGGGTGAGGCTTGACCATTGGCCATTTGGAGGATGCAAGGCTGCGGGTATATGGGTCGGAATGGTTAATTAGTCTTAATTGTTTTGCCATTTGCAGAAGTTTATGTATCTTTGCCAAACGAAACGAGAAAATCGGCAATGAACAAGTCCTGCTATTTGCTTCTGACGACTTTGCTGGCACTGATGTCCTGCAAAAGCCAGTATATGGTGAAAGGATCTTCAAATGTGGAAGACCTCGAGGGCAAGGTGCTGACGCTCAAGGTCTATGTGGATGGCGAGCTGAAGAGCATCGACTCGACAAGGGTGGTGCATGGGCGGTTCGGCTTTGGCGGCAGCATGGACTCCACGATGCTGGCAAATGTCTTCCTGGGCGACCTTAGCGTGATGCCTATCGTGCTGGAGGAGGGAGAAGTCCGTCTGAACATCAGCGAGACACAACAGACTGCCACAGGCACTCCCCTCAACGACACGCTGTCGAGCTTCATTCAACGCAAGACACAGCTCGACGCCAGAATGGCCGAGCTGCCGCACCTCGAAGCGCAGATGATTATGGACGGGGCGGACGACGACGAGAGGCTCTTCGAACTGGGCAGGCAGTCGAAGCAGTTGGCAGACGAGAACGACCAACTCATCACACGCTTCATACGCGCGAATTATAATAATGTATTAGGGCCAGGCATATTCATGATTCTGACCAGCAGCCTGCCCTACCCCGTCCTGACACCCCAGCTTGAGGAAATCATCACAAACGCCCCGCCTTACTTCCTCGGGCATCCTTATGTCAGGAAGTTCATCGAAGAGGCAAGGAAGGAGGACTATTGATGCTCTACCGCCTCTACCAACTCATCATAGCCGCACCCCTGCTGATCGTGCTGACCATAGCGACGGCCCTGGTCACCATCATTGGCTGTGCCCTCGGAAAGGCAAGGACATGGGGTTACTATCCCGCGATGGTGTGGAGCCGCATGATGTGCTGGGTGATGCTGCTGCCTGTCAAGGTAGAGGGCCGAGAACTCCTGGACGAAAAGCAATCGTATGTCTTCGTAGCCAACCACCAGGGAGCCTACGACATCTTCCTCATCTACGGCTTCCTGGGACGCAGCTTCCGCTGGATGATGAAGAAGAGTCTGCGGGAGATACCACTCGTGGGGAAGGCTTGCGAGAGCGCTGGGCACATCCTCGTCGACAAGAGTGGACCGAAAGCCATACAGAAGACATACGAACAGGGACGGCAAGTGCTGAAGGACGGCATCTCCCTCGTAGTCTTTCCCGAAGGGGCACGCACCTTCACAGGACAAATGGGGAAGTTCCGCAGAGGCGCCTTCGGACTGGCCGACGAACTGCGGCTTCCCATAGTTCCCGTGACAATAGACGGCAGCTTCGACGTCTTGCCACGTCAGCGAGGCTTCGCCTTCCTCTCATGGCACAGGCTTCGCCTCGTCATCCACAAGCCCATCATGCCCGAAGGCCAAGGACAGGAGGAAGTGCAACGCATGATGCAACAAAGCTACGACACCATCATGAGCAGCCTGCCGGAACATTATCAAGGCTTCGCCGCCAACCCAGATCAGTAACATTACATTATACGTTACTCTCTACGCCAAATGCTTGGCAGTATCAGAAATAATCCGTAACTTTGGCGCGACAAACGAAACAAGGTAAATCATTAAATCACAAATGCCGTGACGCTGAAAGACACCTCCTTCGTGGACCTGATGCTCAACAGGGTCTATAACGTTCTGCTCATAGCAAACCCCTACGACGCCTTCATGCTGGAGGACGACGGCAGGGTCGACGAGAAGATATTCTCAGAATATGCTCGCCTCGGACTGCGCTTCCCGCCACGATTCCTGCAAGTACACAGCCACGAAGAGGCAAAGGAGACCATGGCCGGCGGACACATCAACCTCGTCATCTGTATGCCTGCCGCCGAAGACAACAGCGTATTCGACATCGCCCGCGACATAAAAGAAGGCTATCCGCAGACGCCCATCGTGGTGCTCACGCCCTTCAGCCACGGCATCACCCGACGCATGCAGAACGAAGACCTCAGCGTCTTCGAATACGTCTTCTGCTGGCTCGGCAACACAGAACTGCTGCTCTCCATCATCAAGCTCATGGAAGACCGCATGAACCTCGAACACGACATCGAGTCGGCAGGCGTGCAGATGCTGCTCGTCGTGGAGGACAGCATACGCTTCTACTCCAGCATCCTGCCCACACTCTACAAGTTCGTCCTGCAGCAAAGCCTCGCATTTGCCACCGAAGCCCTCAACACAAGCCTCGAAGCACTGCGCATGCGAGGACGTCCGAAGATAGTGCTTGCACGCAACTACGAAGAAGCCTGGGACCTCTACAACCGCTTCGCCGACAACACGCTCGGTGTCATTAGCGACTGCAGCTTTCCCATGACAGCCGAAGGAGAAAAGGACGAAGAGGCCGGATTCAAGCTCCTGAGCGCCATCCGCACCAGAGACCCCTACATCCCACTCATACTCGATTCCAGCGAAACCGACAAGGCGCCACTTGCCAAAGCCTGCCATGCAAGCTTCATAGACAAGAACTCAAAGAAGATTGGCGTAGACCTTCGGGACCATCTGCGTGACTACTTCGGCTTCGGCGACTTCATCTTCCGCGACCCCGACACGATGCAGGAGGTGGCGAGGCTGCACAACCTGAAAGACCTTCAGGACAACATCATGACACTTCCCACGCGAAGTCTCCTCTATCACATCTCGCACAACAACGTCAGCCGATGGCTCGCCTCCCGCGCACTCTTCCCTATCTCACAGTTCCTGAAGGGCATCACGTGGGAAAGCCTGCAAGACGTCGATGCACATCGCGCTATCATCCTGGACGCAATCGTCGCCTACCGAAGGATGAAGAACCAAGGAGTCGTGGCAGTCTTCCAGCGTGAGCGGTTCGACCAGTACAGCAACTTTGCCCGCATCGGCGAAGGAAGCCTCGGAGGAAAAGGGCGTGGACTGGCCTTCATCGACCACTTGCTCGGTCGGCACACTGACCTCAACGAACAGGAAGGCGTCACTGTCAGCATCCCGAAGACCGTAGTTCTATGCACCGACATATTCGACGAGTTCATGGATACCAACGACCTCTACCAGATTGCGCTCGCCGACTTGCCCGATGAAGAGATACTCGAGCACTTCCTTCGCGGGCGTCTTCCCATGAGGCTCGTCGGAGATTTGGAAGCCTTCCTTGACGTTGTGGACGGACCAATCGCTATTCGTTCGTCGAGTCTCCTCGAAGATTCGCATTACCAACCCTTTGCGGGAGTCTACAGTACTTATATGATTTCCTCGGCACGCGACCGCTATGAGCGTCTGTCCATGCTTTCGGAAGCTATCAAGGCCGTCTATGCCAGCGTCTTTTACCAGACCAGCAAGGACTACATGACTGCCACGAGCAACGTCATCGACCAAGAGAAGATGGCTGTCATCCTGCAGGAAGTGGTCGGCGAGGAACACAACGGGAGGTTCTATCCCATCATAAGCGGGGTGGCCAGAAGCATCAACTATTATCCCATCGGCGATGAGAAGGCCGAGGAAGGCACAGTTTCCTTGGCGATGGGACTGGGCAAGTACATGGCGGCACAAGCCTGCGCGTCTGCCCTGCACATCCGCACCAAATCCTGCAGATGAGCGAGATGGAAATCGCGCTTCGCGACACACAGACGCACTTCCTGGCACTTCGCGCCCAAAGCACCGAGGAGGCGGGACACGTGCGTGTCGATGATGGATTCAACCTCATAAAGGTGCCCGTCCGCGAGGCCGAGAGCGACGGAACGCTGCAATGGATATGCTCGACCTTCGACCCTGTGGACCAATGCATCTACGATGGCTTCTACGAAGGCCGCAACCGCAAGATCATCTCCTTTGCAGGTGTACTGCAGAACGGCATCTTCCCTTTGCCTGAACTGATGCAGAAGGTCTTGAAGTACGGGCAGGAAGAGATGAAGCGCCCCGTGGAGATAGAGTTTGCCGTCAACCTTCATGCCGACCGCAGCGGCGAGTTCCGCCTCCTGCAGATACGGCCTATGGTGGACAACAGGATGGAGCTCGACGAGGACCTCACCGCTATCCCCGACGAGGACTGCCTGTTGCGCTCGCATTGTGCCATAGGTCACGGCATCATACGCGACATACAGGACATCGTTTATGTCAAGACCGAGGGCTATACGCCCGCCAATAATCCTGCGATTGCCGAAGAGATTGAGAAGATAAACAGGGGGTTCCTGACGCCTTCAGGCTCCTATCTGCTCATCGGCCCTGGCCGTTGGGGAAGCAGCGACCCATGGCTGGGCATTCCGGTGAAATGGAGCCATATCAGTGCTGCACAGGTTATTGTAGAGGCAGGGCTTGACTGCTTCCAGGTCGACCCGAGCCAAGGCACTCACTTCTTCCAGAACCTGACATCACTTGGCGTCTGCTACTTGACGATTAATGCCTTCCGAGGCGACGGCATCTACAGGCAGGAAGTCCTCGACCAACTGCCTGCCGTCCAGGAGACAAGCCATGTCCGCCACGTCCGACTGCCTGCTCCTCTGACCATCAAAGTGGATGGGCAGAAGAAGGAAGCAGTGGTCCTCACCTTTTAGAGTTAAGAGTTAAGAGCTAAGAGTTAAGAATGAAGAATTAAGACCATGCTACCGCCCAAGAGCTGTCGTCCCTTAATTTCCCAAACGAGCGCAGCGAGTTAACTTCATTAACCTCGTTAACTCCATCTAACTACACCAGAGAATGGAACATATCTTTAATCTTGAATTCCTGAGGTTCGACATCATAAGTTCGATAAGCGACCTCCTGTGGACCTACATTGTCATCACGATGCTCGTGGGCTGTGCCCTTTATTTCACTTGGAACCTGCGGGCGGTGCAGTTCACGATGTTGAGGACGATGTTTCACGACCTCTTCAAGCCAAGCAGCCAGCCGGTCGAGGGCTTCACGGGGCGTAAGATTACCTCCTTCGGAGCCTTTGCCATCAGTCTCTCCTCGAGGGTTGGGACGGGCAATCTGGCTGGCGTGGCAAGCGCCATCTTCGTGGGAGGCCCGGGAGCAGTGTTCTGGATGTGGGTGATGGCTTTGCTGGGAGCAAGCACAGCCTTCATGGAAGCCACGCTCGCCCAGCTCTTCAAGCGACGGGGCAAGGATAGCTTCTACGGCGGACCTGCCTACTACATGAAGCATGGGCTGCACCGTCCGTGGATGGGCACGTTGTTTGCCATCTTCATCATCTTCGGATTCGGCTTCTCCCACCAGCTCGTGCAGAGCAACACTATGTGCGGAGCACTGAACGAGGCGCTCGGCCTTCCCACGGAATACGTGGCTGTCGGGCTGATGCTGCTGACGTTTGCCATCATCTTCGGCGGCATCCACCGCATAGCACACTTCTGCGAGATGATAGTTCCCTTCATGGCGTTGGGCTACATCCTGCTTGCGCTCTACATTCTTGCCGTGAACATCACGCAGATTCCTGCCATGCTGAGCCTCATCGTACGCAGCGCCTTCGGCTGGCAAGAAGTGGCAGGCGGAACAGTGGGAATGGCTGTGATGCAAGGCGTAAAACGCGGACTCTTCTCGAACGAAGCAGGCGAAGGCAGTGCGCCCAATGCTGCTGCCACCGCCGCCATAGCGCATCCTGCATCACAAGGACTGCTGCAGAGCCTCGGCGTCTTCATCGACACCATCGTCATCTGCACCTGCACCGCCTTCATCATCCTGTTGAGCGGGCTCTACGACGAAGGCACCGACGGCATCGTCCTTACTGATCATGCCATGAGACACCACTTGGGCAGCTTCGGAACCATCTACCTCACGGCCGCCATCTTCCTGTTTGCCTACAGCACCATCATCGCCAACTACTTCTACGGAGAGACCAACGTGCGCTACATCTGCAACAAGTCCTGGGCCGTAGCGATGTTCAGATGCACGACCGGAGTAGTGGTGCTCATGGGAGGCTTCATGACGCTGCAGCAGACGTGGTGCTTTGTAGACCTCGCCATGGCACTGATGACCATCCTGAACCTCATCAGTATCTGCCTCCTGAGCCGCTATGCGTTCCGCCTTCTGAAAGACTTCCTCGAGCAACGAAAGAGCGGAAAAGACCCCGTCTTCAACCCCGACCTCTTCCCCGAAGCCGACCTCGAGGGATGGAGATAGCAGAGCCTCCGCTCCGCCATCCACTGTTCTTCAGTCCGCATCACCTCATTTCTCACCCATTCCTGCAAGATGGGTTGCTTGCACATACATGTACATTCAATTGAACATACATGTATATTCAATTGCACATACATGTATGTTCAAAGAACCCATTATGCTGCATCGGTCAAAAGGGATGTCTTCGAGGTGCAAATCAACGCGGAAGAGTCCTCAGTCCATAGTCCTTAGTTATGAGTTGAGGGACTGCGACTTTCTCGCTTCAAGCAGATAATTCTTCAACCTTCACCCATTTTATCGGGCTAAAGATTCTTCTTTCTTCACTTTTTTTCGTACCTTTGCAAGGTAAATCATAAATTGTAAATAGTCAAAATGGTTAATTGCATTGACTGCTTCATCCCTTGCGGGAGCGACGATCAGGTCAGGGAAACCCTTGAAGGCTTGCAGGCCGAGCCCGAAGTGCAGAGCATCAACTTCCTGCCGGCAGAAGGCCCGGGCAACACCCGCACCATCAAGCGTATTGCCGAGACCGCCACGGCGCCCTATACATTATTATATTGTAAGTACGACACCCTCAGGCTCGGATATCATGCCCTGACACGACTGCTCACCATCGCCCAGGACAGTCAGGCCCTGATGGTATACAGCGACCACTACAGCCTTTCGCCCGACGGAGAACGCCATGCTATGCCTCTTATCGACTATCAACTCGGCTCCGTCCGCGACGACTTCCAGATGGGCTCCGTCCTCCTCTTCCGTACGGATGTGCTGAAAGAGTATGTCGCTCAGGAGAACCTGCATAACTATCAGTACGCTGCCCTCTATGACCTCCGCCTCTTTATCAGCCGCAAGCAGCTGCCCCTGCACGTCGACGAGTTCCTCTATACTGAAGTGGAGCGCGACACAAGGCTGAGCGGAGAGAAACAATTCGACTATGTTGACCCGCGCAACCGTGCCCGTCAGGTAGAGATGGAACGTGCCTGCACTCGACATCTGCGCCTGCTGAACGCCTACCTGCACGGCGACGAATACGACGAAGTGAACCTCTCGGAGGGAACATTTGCAGTGGAAGCATCCGTCGTCATACCTGTCCGCAACCGCGAACGCACCATCCGCGACGCCATTCGCAGTGTCTTGGAGCAGGAGACAACGTTCCCCTTCAACCTCATCGTCGTGGACAACGGCTCGACGGACGGCACGACGGAAGCCATCGACGAGTTCTCCGCCGACCCACGCGTGCTGCACCTCATCCCCGAGCGCAACGACCTGGGCATCGGCGGATGCTGGAACATGGCGGTGCATCATCCTTTGGTGGGACGCTTCGTCGTGCAGCTCGACAGCGACGACCTCTACTCCTCGCCCCAGACCTTGCAGCGAATGGTGGATGCATTCTATGCTGAAGGTGCTGCGATGGTCATCGGGTCGTACCGTATGTGCGACTTCCAACTGAACACGCTCCCGCCGGGACTTATCGACCATCGCGAGTGGACGCAGCAGAACGGCCGCAACAATGCGCTCCGCATCAATGGTCTTGGAGCGCCTCGCGCCTTCTTCACGCCCATCCTCCGCGAGCTTCAGATTCCCAACACCAGCTATGGCGAGGACTATGCCCTTGGTCTCATGATAAGCCGCCGCTACAGAATCGGGCGCATTTATGACGAGGTGTATCTCTGCCGACGCTGGGAAGGCAACAGCGACGCCGCACTGAGTCAAGAGAAAATCAACAGGAACAATACCTACAAGGACCATCTCCGAACCCTCGAAATCAAGGCGCGCCAGCAGCTCAACCTGCTCTGGCAGCATCAGGTGACTGGCGAAGAGGTGGAAGCCTTCTTCAGGAAGGAGCTGGAGGAATGGCAGGAAGCAGCCGACCGTTACAAGGCTCTGGAGGAGAGTGTGCAGACGAAGGAACTTGCCATTGGCGAAATGACGCTTGCTGCCCAATGGAACCCGGCACGAATTGTCAGCACAGGAGCCTCTATCGACAAGAGAAGCATCAGCGAGCGACCTTGCTTCCTCTGCGACAAGAACCGTCCGCCAGAGCAGCACAAGCTGATGACGGAGAAGCACTATCAAGTCCTCGTCAATCCCTACCCCATTCTTCCCCAGCACTTCACCATCCCGATGCGCCGCCACACACCACAGAGCATTTACAGCAGCTTTGGTACTCTGCGGCGCATGGCCTGGTCAATGCCGCATCATATTGTCTTCTACAACGGTCCTCTTTGCGGCGCATCATGTCCCGACCATATGCATCTGCAGGCAGGAAGCCGCGGCATCGTCCCTTTGGAACGCGACTGGACAATGTACGAGAAAAGGCTTCGCAAGCTCTATCCCCTGACGGGCGAGCAGATGGCTTCTATGGAAGAGGCAGGCAACATAGGCAATCGTCCGGGACTTTATCTCTTGGAGGGTTATGCTTGCCCTGTCTTTGTCATTCGCAGCCTTCCTGCCGAAAGCGACAGCCTGCTGTGCCAGCGTGTCTATAAAGCACTGCCCGTGATAGGCGACGAGGCAGAACCGCGCTTAAACATCGTCTGCTGGCGAGAGAAAGGAACCGCAAGCCGGCCCGATGAAATCGTGACGCTCATCTTCCCTCGCAGCAAACACCGTCCCGATTGCTATTATGCTGAAGGTAAAGACCAACTCTTGATAAGCCCAGGAGCGCTTGACATGTGCGGCCTCTTCATCACGCCTCGCAGGCAAGACTTCGAGTCGCTGACGGCCGAGAAAGCTGCCGGCATCCTCAAGGAAGTGACGCTAAGCGAGGAAGAACTCAAGCCCATCATCATACAACTTACAGACAAGGAAGACGAGGCAACCGCAGAAGCCGAAGAGAAGAAGGACATTGTGCCTGCCATCAATCAGGTTGTATCAGTCGGCATCATGAAGGACACAGCCATCCGCTTCTGCATGAACAACGTCTACACTGCCAAGGGCAATGAGGTTGTTGGCGAACAAATGGCAGAATATACCGAGGGTGGCATCCGCTGGAAGGACAATGTCTATCAGGAGCTGACCTTCCGTCCTCAGGAAGATATGGCGTCGTTCACCCTTCATGGAGTCACCATCGGGCAGAAGTTCCACTGGGAACGACAGGAATCCCAGACGTTCAACGGCATCCTCAAGCTTGTAGTTGACGAGGACAAAATTGTGGCAATCAACATCCTTCCGGTCGAAGATTACCTGACAAGCGTCATAAGCAGCGAGATGAAGAGTAGTAGTTCGCTCGAGTTCCTGAAGGCATCTGCAGTCATCAGCCGCAGCTGGCTCTACGCCCAGATGCAACGTCGTCAGGAAAGAGCCGGGCAACCGGCACCGTTCTTCACGTTCGTCAAGGGCGAAGGCGAAAGCATTCGTTGGTACGACAGGGAGGATCACACCATCTTCGACGTCTGCGCCGACGACCATTGCCAACGCTATCAAGGCATCACGAGGGCAAGCAATCCGCAGGTTGCGGAAGCCGTGAATGCCACGCGAGGGCAGGTTCTGATGTTCGACGGAAAGGTTTGCGACACACGCTTCGGCAAGTGTTGTGGCGGACAGACCAACGAGTATCAGTATTGTTGGGAGAATATCGAAGTGCCTTACCTGCGTTCCGTCAAAGACCCCTACTGCAATACAAACGACACCCAGATACTTCGACAAGTCCTCAACGACTACGATCTGGAGACGCACGACTTCTATGAATGGACGGAAGAACTCTCGCAGGAAGAGGTTCACGAACGCATCACGAGCCACCTTAAAATGGACTTGGGACCGATTCTCAACATAGAAATAGTGGAGAAGGGACCGGGCGGACACATCAGCAAACTGCGAATCGTGGGCAAAGACAAGGCTTTCATCATCGGCAAGGAACTTGAGATTCGCCGAATGCTCAGCACTTCCCACCTGAAGAGCAGCGCCTTTACCGTCGAGACAAAGAACGTCAGGAATGGCATCCCTGGCCGATTCGTACTACACGGACGCGGTTGGGGACACGGCGTGGGCCTTTGCCAAATCGGTGCTGCCGTGATGGGAGAGCAAGGATTCAGCTATAAGCAAATCCTCAAGCACTACTACACGGACGTACAAATCAAGCGTCTCTCCTGAATCATGACGCTCTACATCTTCAATCCAGAGAACGATATGGCCCTTGCCGACGGGCATCCGGGCTACACGCCACCTGTTCAGATTCAGCAGATGAGGCGCGAACTCTGGTGGCTTCCGCAGTGGTGGGCGGAGGACGAGGACATTGTGTGGAACGGCGAGGACAGATTGACATTGTCGGACAACACGAAGGTCCTGCCGTGGGGATGGAGTCCGGCGCTCTGCCATCAACTCAAACAAGCAGGAGTTCAAGAGTCGCTTTTGCCTTCTCAAAAGGAGTTGGAGCAAATCAGACAACTTTCCCACAGACAAACTGCCGTATTGCTCTTGCAGGAGCTTCGCGACGAATTACCTCTCGATGGACATCTGGCAGGCAATTCTGTACTTTGTCGAAGCATCGAGGAGGCTAAGGAAACTGTAAACGAGTACGGCGAGGCTTTGCTTAAATCGCCGTGGAGCAGCAGCGGGAGGGGCTTGATGAAGACGGACAATCCACAATGGAAGCCCTGGGCAAGGCGCATTCTGAAGGCTCAGGGAAGCGTTGTCGTGGAGCAGTTCCTGCATAAGGTGAGCGACTTCGCCCTTGAGTTCTGGCTCGATGGAAAGGGCGGCGTTGAGTATCGAGGCTTGTCTCTTTTCTACACCAACGAGCGAGGGGCGTACCTGGGGAACTGGGTGGCGCCCGAAGAACAGAAGCTCGCTTGGCTGGCTCGGTACATTCCTTTGCAATACCTCCAGGCTATACGGGCTTGGTGGACAGCACGCCTGAGCCGTTTCGACTACGTTGGTCCGGTCGGCATCGACATGATGTTGGCCCAGGAAGGCATCTGCCTCTGCATCGAAGTCAATTGGCGTTGGACGATGGGGCTCGTTTCCTGCCTCGTGGCAGAACAGGGGCGCTACGGACGCATGGTGGTGGAATACATCTACGGGCACTATTCTGCCGAAGTCGAAGCCTTTAGCTAACACCAACATCGCGTTTGACATTTTGTCAGCATTTAGCCAATTCTGCTTACACTCGCATTTTTGACAAACGCTCCAGAAACGCCGAAAATGGTCTCAGACATGGTTAAGGTCGTTTTTTCAAAGAAATGCGCTTAAATCGAACCTATGCTGAGAATCAGGATGTTACATAATGGCCCGAGAAATGAAGAATGCCAAATTGACAACTGCACCTTACAAAATCGACCATTTCACCGTGTTTTTGCACACTTTTTTACCTGATTCTTCTGTAAAAGCAACGTAGTTAAAATTCAAACGAAACGTATTGAGTTGATCAACTTAACGTAATGCGTTGACGAACATGGCATATTGCATTTGCAAATTCATCGTGTTTCGTGCCCTTTTTCTCCCTTTTAAGGAATGTGCAATAATAGCATAAAGTAAGGAAAACAGCATATTTCACGACAATTTGTCAAACTCATGATTTGCCGACAAAAAGTATCGCTGTTACTCTTATTCCTTGCCGAGGTGTTGCAAATCCAAGGGAACGGACAAAACTTTGAACCTCGAACTTTGAACTTTGAACTATTTTGCGTACCTTTGCAGCGCGTAAATTAAATAAACCGGCCATATCATCCACTTCCCGGGCTATACGTACATACGCAGCCTCTTTGGTCGCGTCTGGCCTCACAGGCAAGAGGTTGAGCCAAGGATAACAGGAGACAAATAACATAAAACAGACAGAATAATGAACAACGTTGAATCGATCTTTGCAGCCAAGCTGCTCGAGGTGAAAGCCATCAAGTTACAACCCAGCAATCCCTTCACATGGGCAAGCGGCTGGAAGAGTCCCTTCTATTGCGACAACCGCAAGACCCTTTCCTTCCCCGACCTGCGAACTTTCGTTAAGGTGGAGCTTACGCGACTCATCATGGAACAGTTCCCCGAGGCTGAAGGCGTGGCAGGCGTTGCCACGGGTGCCATCGCTCAAGGTGCTTTAGTGGCAGACGCACTCTCTCTTCCCTTTGCCTACGTCCGCAGCAAGCCAAAGGACCATGGCATGGCGAACCTCATCGAGGGCGAACTCAGCAAGGGTATGAAGGTCGTAGTGGTAGAAGACCTTATCAGCACAGGCGGCAGCAGCCTTAAAGCCGTCGAGGCGCTTAGAGAGGCAGGCTGTGAAGTAGTGGGCATGGTGGCATCCTACACCTACGGCTTCCCCGTGGCAGAAGAGGCTTTCAAGGCAGCTGGCGTCAAGCTGCTCACCTTGACCAACTACGAAGCCGTCGTGACAGAAGCACTCAAGACGGGTTACATAAAGGATGAAGAGGTAGCGACCCTTCACGAATGGCGCAAGGACCCAGCAAACTGGAACAACAAGTAATTACAAGTAATTACAAGATGACTGAGTACAAAAGCGAAGTTAAGAAGATATACGCTCCCATCGGACGCGTATATGAACGTCTGTCGGACCTCAACAACCTGGCCGTCATACAGCAAGGCCTCGACAATCCCGAGGCAATGGAGCGCATAAAGCAGCAGGCAGGCGACAAGGTTTCGCCAGAGCAATTGGAGCAAGTTGTCGATAAGCTGCGCTCGTTGCAGTTCGACGCAGATTCCATCTCAGGCCAGACACCCGTTGGCACAGCCACGTTGCGCATCATAGAGCGCGAGCCTGAGAAGACCATCAAATTCGCCGCCGAAGGGATACCTATAGCAGCAAACATGTGGATTCAGCTACTTCCGCAAAGCGAGAATGAGTGTGCCATGCGTCTTACAGTCAAGGCCGACCTGAACTTCTTCATCCGTCAAATGGTTGGCAAGAAGCTTGAGCAAGGCGTCAATGGCTTGGCACAAATGTTAGCAAGTATACCATATTAATACACTCACAATGGCAAAGCTTTGGGACAAAGGATATGAAGTGACGGCGGAAATAGAGAGATTCACCGTTGGTCGCGACCGAGAGATGGACATGTACCTGGCTGAGGCAGACGTTCTCGGCTCAATGGCACACATCACGATGCTTGAGAGCATTGGTCTCCTCGCTAATGACGAACTGCAGAGCCTGCTGAAGGAACTGCGCAGCATCCTGAGAGATGTGCGAGCGGGGAAGTTCATCATAGAGGAAGGAATAGAGGACGTCCACTCGCAAGTCGAGCTGATGCTGACGCGCCGACTGGGTGACGTGGGCAAGAAAATACACTCAGGCCGCAGCCGCAACGACCAGGTGCTGGTCGACCTCAAGCTCTTCATCCGCAAGCAGCTGCGCCTCGTGGCCGAGGACGTCAGGAGTCTCTTCACGGAGCTACAGCGACAGAGCGAACGTTACAAGGACGTCCTGATGCCCGGCTATACGCATCTGCAGGTGGCTATGCCCAGCAGCTTCGGTCTTTGGCTTGGCGCTTATGCCGAGAGCCTTGCAGATGACTTAGTCTTTCTCGAGGCAGCCTACCGCATCACCAACCGCAATCCGCTTGGCTCGGCTGCAGGTTATGGGTCGTCGTTCCCCTTGAACAGGACGATGACGACACAGCTGCTGGGCTTTGATTCCCTGGATTATAACGTCGTCTATGCACAGATGGGACGCGGCAAGACGGAGCGGAACGTGGCCTTCGCCTTGGCTGGAATAGCCGGCACAGTCAGCAAGCTTGCCTTCGATGCCTGCCTCTTCAACAGCCAGAACTTCAGTTTCATCAAGCTTCCTAAGGAATGCACCACCGGCTCCAGCATAATGCCTCACAAGAAGAACCCTGATGTCTTCGAGTTGACTCGCGCCAAGTGCAACAAGCTTCAAGCTCTGCCCCAGCAGGTTACGCTCATTATGAACAACCTTCCCAGCGGCTACTTCCGCGACCTTCAAATCATCAAGGAAGTCTTCCTGCCTGCCTTCGAGGAGCTGAGAGACTGCCTGCAGATGGCGACATACATCATTGCACGACTCGAGGTGAACAGTCAAATCCTGGACGACCCACGCTACGACCTGATGTTCTCCGTGGAGGAAGTGAACCGCCTGGCTGCCGAAGGGATGCCTTTCCGCGATGCTTACAAGAAGGTAGGGTTGGATATCGAGGCCGGGAACTTCGTGCCGAAGAAGGAAGTCCACCATACGCACGAAGGCAGCATCGGCAATCTATGCACCGAGGAGATTGCCGCCCTGTTCGAACAAACATGGAACAACTTCCACTTCGAGAAGGCAGAAGAAGCGGAGAAAAAGCTCTCGAACGATGAATAAACACAGCATCCTGAAGGCCATCACATGTTGCCTGCTGACCGTTTCCTGCTTTTCCTGCTCCAACGATGAAGTGAACAACAAGTACAGCAACCTGCCGGCACGGCTGAGCATCACGAATGTCCAGCAGGCGCCCGTCCTATTTACCTGCTGCGAGAGTATGGGCGAGTTCTGCACCGTCACCAGCGACGGGCAGCGACTCATCTTCACAGACGCCACCAATCACACGTCTCCCATCAACATCACGGCAATAAGCGGCTACAGCGGCTTCTACCTCGGGCTGAGCGGCTTCATCGTCGGTCGCCTCACGATACCAGAGATGGGCGAAGACATCGCCCGCGTCGTCTGCTACGACCGGGCATGTAGTAACTGCTACGAGAGCTACAACATCACAAAGCCCTTAGTGCTTCAGACCGGCGGCTATGCTAAGTGTAACAACTGCCAACGCACCTATAACCTGAACGACATCGGCAATATCTCCGACGGCATTCAGGGGCGTCCGCTCTACCGCTACCGTGTCAGCTACGGCAACTACGCGCTTGTCATCAGCAACTGAATGCGGCATCTCGACAAGTGAACACGACGGGGCGACACGACGCGGCGTAATGGGAAGGTCCACGCAACGTGCCTCGAGAGGTGTTGAAACGTAGTTCGTGGGGAGAGACAACGTAGTTTGTGACTTTTTAGCGACCGCCGAAAGAGTTCACGGCGCCCGCCGAAAGAAACCGTAGCGTACGCCGAAAATGTTCACGGCGGCCGCTACGAACCTAATTTCATACAGAAGCGGCCAATGCCGCTGCACATTCCTATTGCAGCGTAAGCTTGGCAAACCGCAGCATCAAGACCTTTATGCCGGCATTCTCAAACTGAACAGTCGCCTTCGCATCTATGCCGGAACCCTCTATGGCCTTGACTACGCCACGGCCGAAACGCTCGTGAACGACCGCAGAACCAACATTTAAATTGCTGGCCATCGACTGTTGACCATTGGTCGCAGATGCCTGACCACTGGTCATCACTCCGCCTGAGCGGAACGACGAGGGCTGATGGACAGGCACTCTCGGACGCTCTTGCATCGGGGATTGACTGAATTTGCGGAAGGTCTGTCGCCCGAGGTCCGCAGGCCGTTGGCTGTCGGCCGCCGGCTTGTAATACGCCTGCGGAATCTCCAGAATAAACCTGCTGGGACGAGAGAACTCCATGCGACCGTTGCGGAAACGCGACTTGGCGTAGGTCAGGACTACCTGCCTTTCGGCTCGCGTCAGGGCAACATAGAAGAGACGACGCTCCTCCTCGAGCTCACGCGGCACTTCGGCACTCATCTCACTGGGAAACAATCCCTCCTCCAGGCCCGTAATGAAGACAACGGGAAACTCCAGTCCCTTGGCCGAATGGATGGTCATCATGTTCACCTGGTCGGCATCTTTCTCCGCATTATTACGGTCGAAGTCCGTGGCAAGGCATGCCATTTGCAGGTAATCGCTAACGGAAACGCCCAGCCCCTGCTCCTTGTTGTCCTGCACAAAAAGCCCGATTCCATCGAGCATTTCCTGGAAGTTCTCCTGCTTCGAAAGGTCGTCGGGGTCATGCCCGCAGAAGTAATACTCCTGCAGCCCGCTCTCCTTCGCCACACGAAGAGCCAGCGTGTAGGCATCGTCCTTCGCGGAGCTCTCGTGGAAGCCATTAATCATGTCGCAGAATCCCTGCAGGCGTGACAACGTGCCGGAATTGAATGCAGGTACATTCCCTTGCTCCTTGCTCCTCGGCCCCTGCGCCTTCATCGTGCCGAGCACTTCCCATACGGGCATCCCTGCTTTCCTCGCCTCGAGGAAAAGCTTGCCGACGGTGGTGTCGCCGATACCTCTCGCCGGCTTGTTGATGACGCGTCGCAGCGATTCCTCATCGTAAGGATTCACGGCAAGACGCAGATAGCAGAGCATATCCTTTATTTCCTCGCGCTGGTAGAACGACGTGCCCGCGTAGATATGATAGGGGATGCGTCCCTGCAGGAAGCTGTCCTCGATCTTGCGGCTCTGGGCGTTCGTGCGATAGAGCACTGCCATTCCCTTATACGGAATACCAGCCCGATGGGCTCGCTGCACCTCTCTGAGGATGATGTTCGCCTCGTCTGTATCGCTGTAGGCAGAGAAGAGAGCGATGGGATTCCCCACCTCTTTCTCACTGAAGACGTTCTTCGGAATCTGCTCACGATTGTTGCGAATCAGGCTTCCGGCAGCATTCACGATGGTCTGAGTGGAGCGGTAATTGCGCTCAAGCTTGAAAAGCCGGGCCCCGGGATATGTCTCCTGGAAGTGAAGGATATTGTCGATGTTCGCCCCACGGAAGCTATAGATACTCTGCGCATCATCCCCCACCACACAGACACGCTGCCGCTGGTCGGTGAGCTGCTTGATTATCTGATGCTGAGCATAGTTCGTGTCCTGGTACTCATCCACCAGTACGAAGTGGAAACATTCCTGCCAGTGAGCCGCAACCTCAGGATTGTGCTTAAAGATGAGCCAAGTGTTGAGCAGCAAATCGTCGAAGTCCATTGCGTCAGACTGCTTCAAGTGTTCCTCGTAACGATGATATACCTCAGGCATCAACGTGCGATGATAGAAAGCGTCATTCTCGCGGAACTCACGGACAGAAGCATAGCCGGATGGCATGATAAGCCTGTTCTTGGCCGCAGAGATGCGGTTCTGGACTACACTCGGCTTATATATCTTCTCGTCGAGACCCATCTCGCGGACAACGAGCTTAACAAGGCTCAGGCTGTCGGCAGTATCGTAGATAGTATAGTTCTGGTCGAAGCCCAGACGATGGCCCTCTATTCGAAGAATCTTGGCAAAGATGCCATGGAATGTACCCATCCATAGCCCCGTAGCCTTCTCGGGCGAGACAAGTGTGGCGATACGCTCACGCATCTCACGTGCAGCCTTATTGGTAAAGGTCAGCGCAAGAATATTCCACGGCTGCAAACCCTGCTCCAGAAGATACGCAATCTTATAGGTCAGGACACGCGTCTTTCCACTACCCGCCCCCGCTATCACAAGGGAAGGAGCATCGATGCAGAGCACCGCCTCACGCTGACTGGCATTAAGTTCCTCGAGGTTCATCCTATCATGTATTGTATACATTGCCAACAAAACGAAACAACCATCGCAAATGGAATTGCAAGGGGATGCTTGCGAATTCCATGAGTAAGCATCTGGGGCCAAGGCTCACGTCTGTTGTGGCCATAACATAGACAGAACACGATGAACGAGAACCAACCGAGGAAGAGCAAGCCATCGAGCAAAGGACTCCCCGCAAGACCTCCCGTAACACTCAACAAAGGACTGTCGGGCGCAATAGCGGCAAACAGTATCGTGAGAAACACAACTGCATAAACAGCAAGGTAACGCAGGAACTTCGGGTCACGGAAGGCTCGGCCAAGAGGAAGTATGCAACTCTCCTTTATCACCCCCTGCATCATCAAACAACAAAGCGCAAACATCACCAGCCGACTGTGAAGGCAATCGTCCACATGGCGGAAAAGCCATCGCAAACCCTCATCGTCGAGGATGCTTCTGCATGGCACACCCAATGCCGAGAAAGCCCACGAGATGAATGGAAGCAAGGCTGCCAACACCAGCAGGACAACAAAGTTGCGCTCGTTATTATTCATCAGCAACTAAGTTTTCAGGATCAATGATGTGCAGCTGAATGGCTCTGACTACCAGCCTAACAGCATTCACGCCACTCCTCTCGCGCTCTGAGAAGAGTCGGTTAGTGAGGTCGACTTGACGCTTCTCGAGACTCTTAGTGCTGAAAGGCATCTGGCGCAGGCCTGCTATCATATCCTTCGTGTAACCAAGGGCAAGATGACGCAGGAAGCGTTCGTCGTACTCATCTATCTCATATTCCACAAAGGCATCAACAGAGGCCTGCTCTTTGCATACCACTTTACGGAATCGTGCCATCACCTTCTCGAGGAAAGGCTCGTTGAAAACCAAATGACGACCATGCATCACCTGAACGATATCGTCTCTTTGCAAGAGGTTTCCCGTCTTGAGGATAATGCCGTCTGCACCTGCACTGAGCACTTCCACCCAAAGGCGTTCGTTAAGAATCTCACCGGTGAAGACCAGGATTTTCATGTCTGCATAGCGAGTCCTTAGTTGACGGCAGATATCAACGCCCACAGTTGTACTGCCCCCTAATCCAAGGTCAAGCAGGACAAGGTCGGGCTGACTATCGCGCATCAGTTTCCAGAAATCTGCCTCGCCGGTTGCAGTGCCTATAATCTCTGCCTCTGGCACTTCCGTCTGCAGGATTTGCTGTGTGCCCTTTAGTTCCAACTTATCGTCCTCGACGATGATTACTTTGAATTTGTCCATATCGTGTAGGTTTATGAGTTCGTAGGCTGATGAGTCATAAGGAGCGAGAAGGAAACCTTGTAACCATCATCTGTATTCTCTGCAACGAGTCGAAGTCCAGGATGGCCACAAGCAGCATCGTGTTCACGGACTATTTGCCGCATCACAAGATACTCCACTCTTTCCGTCTGCGATGAAAAGAGGCCGGAAAGTTGCTCCGATGTGAGATACTCGCCCGATACACTACATATTATATATATCATGTTGTTATGCTCTTCGACATTGAAAGTTACATCCTTAGGCACGACTGCAAACATCTGGTCGAGGAACAGATGCAGAAGTGTCTCGTCTCCTCTGACCCAAGCCTCTGTCGGTTGAATCGCTACGCCATACTTCTCTGATGCATAGCCCAAGAGGTCGGTCACAGCCAGGGGATGCAAACGCAAGAGGCTATGGTCAGTCTGTCGCTGAGCCTGCTCGTAGAGCAGCATGTAAATGTGGCGATAATAGGTCACAAGGTCGAGGAGGTTGTGTTGCTTCTCCGCATCAATGCCATTTTGCTGCATATCATCAGTCAACTGTTTGATGCGCGAAGGGAAATACATCGTCTCATGTTTGATGGTGCTCAGCGAATTATCAAGTATCTGATTCATCACATACAAGCGGTCATGTTCAAAGTGTTGTTTCTGTATCTTCTCCTCGAAATCCTCGATGGAATCGTTAGTTTCCTGCAACTTCGCCAAAGCATGAGACAACTTGTCGTGGAGTTCATGCACAGGCTGGCGAAGCTCTGGCTGATTGAGATTGCTGACAATATCCTTCAACTCCTCGTCCAATGTCGCAGAATTCTCAGGGAAAGAACGAAGAACGGCAGAAAGTTGTTGATAGAGTTCGTTGAGCGAAGCACGATGACGTAGACGATGTCGCAGCACAACCATATAGAACAACAGCAGAGAAGCAATGAGCAACAAGACTATCAGGACATAAAGGACATGCGAGTCATCATTCATCTTCTCAAGTTGCCGACAGTCGGAAGCAAGGGAATGATCGGAGCTGAAAAGTCGGTGCAGGCGAACACATTCTGAATTACTCTCACGATATGCTTCCCATTCTCCAAGAGCTTGAGCAGCAATAGCCTGTTCATTATATAGAGAAACGAGCAAAGCAGTATCGACAGGCTCGTCGATCATATTGATGGCACTGTCTGCATAGAGCCAAGCATCAAGATAGCGACCTTGCACATTTGCATTGTATGTAGAGTCGAAAAGCTCATAGCAGTGCTGTGGCATTGCCTGAGTAGAGAGGCTAAGGACTAAGGCAAGAATCAAAGGCAACACCCTCGGCAGACGGAACCAGAAGCGACTTCCCCTGCCTTCTTGACTCTCCACACCGAAGTCGCATACGCTGAATAGCGAAGAAAGCTTCTTGTAACTGCTGATGATACCCTTACAGTTCATAATACCAAAGCCAAAGCCCTTGCTCGCGTGCTTCGTGCCAATACGAGTGGGGTCATAAACCTTGCTGTCATTAAGAATTTGTACATCTTCCTGTGAAAGACCAACGCCTGTGTCACAAACACTGATTTCTACAAAATCATCGATGGAATCAGACAAAATCATCACCTTACCTCCTGCAGGTGTAAACTTGCGGGCATTATCAACAAGCGTGTTGACCATGAAGAGAGTCAATGCTTTATCTGCTTTGACCTGAAGGTCCGACTCGGGTACTTCGAGCGTGAGCTGCTGCTGGGCAAAAGCATATTGTTGCATTTTGATGACGCCAAAGACGTCTTCGAGTGGAAAGCGCGAAATCTGGATATTGAGCTTTCCTTGTTGCATTTGAATCCACGAAGTCAGTCGGTCGTTGATGGTCATCATGCCGGAACACAACTCTTGTACATATGAAAGGTGTTCTGCATCATTTCTGCCCATTACATCGAACTTTTTTACTTCGGCAATGACTCTGTCCAGGTAAGGAATTATGGCATAAACAACCGACAACTTTGTGCGCTGAAGGATGTGTCGTTGCTGCTCATTATGGATGCGTTGCTGCACAACATCACACTCCTCTTCTCTTTCCTCCAGACGCTCTTCGCTGTCTTGCAGGAGCTTTCGCATCTTGAGATCTGCCTGCTGATAATCTTTGCCAGAAGCAATCTCGCGGACTTGTTTCTCTGATGATAGCGAATGACGTCTGAGCTGCCTATAATATAATATGGAAAGGACGATGACTAAAACGACGAGCGACAACAGCAGAAGAAACTGGATTTGTTCGCTTTTTGCTTCTTGCTTGAGCAGAGCCTTTCGGCTGTCCAACTCCTTGTTTTGTCTGGATTCATCGAGCAAGTCGAGATAGATGTTACGATGATTGTCGGCATGCAACTTGTCGCCAAGAGCACTGTAAGTAAGACTGAGGTTCTCGTGAATACCTGCCAGCCAAGGAGTAACCTGATAGGGCGACCGTTTGAAATCAGTGGCGAGATGCAAAGCCTCAAGAAAACTCTGGAGAGCCTCTTCATAATGTCCGGCAGCGAAATAAACCTCGCCAAGCGTTCGCATTGCACAAGCCGTCTGGAAGAGGTCGCGATATTGCTGAAAGAGAGCAATGGAGTGATGCGCCAAGGCAACAGCAAACTGGCATCGCAACGAGAGAGTACTGTCCGCTTGCCAGCGGAGGTGTTCTCCCCAAAGGTAACTGTAGGCATCTATGCGCTGCTGTTTTATCCAATTTGCACGAGTCGAATCGGCAATCATGGCTGAAAGAGACTGCAATGCATTTGCCTCAAAATAAGTGAATTGATTGGCTTTGGCAAGTGTATAGACGCGAAGAAGATGGTCGAACTCCGCAATGGTCACCTCCTCCGGATTGCCAGATACGAGTCCGCCACTGCCAAGCATGTAATGATAGTAAAGCCACTGTGTGGTATCCGTCTCGAGATTCACGTGTTGAGAAGCCTCATGTATCTCACTGACTGCCGCACTGTCCTGGCCGAGGTAATAGTAGTAGGTGGAAGCCACAATGCCAAGTTCGGTCAAGGCATAATGGAGGCGATGTTTCTGACGTTCAGTGAGGTTGCCTTCTTCGGAGAGAATACGCCTAAGACGTTTCTGAGCACGCAGGCGGGCATCAAAGAACGATTTGCCTCGGCCTATACGTTGCATCACCTTCATCGTCAACACATCTGCACAAAGTAGTTCAAGCTGATTGTGGCTGAATCCGTAGACATGCCGAAGAAGATGAAGGGTCTGGTCGTAGCGCATCTGCTGATAAGCGACATACGCAATATTATTAAGCGCTTCAGCCTTGTCGTCTGGATTTCCTGATGAACAAGAGTACGCTTCCTTCGCAGCCTGTAAAGATGCCGAGATGTCTGAATATCGCAAACGATAAGCCAAGTCGTTTCCCCTCACAGCATTACTGTTTTCATCGACTGACGAACAGGCGACGAAGGCAATAATGGCGATGAAAAGGGTAATTTTGGCTTTCATAGGACTTCATTAGCTTGTGAAGGCAAACAATGTTGCTCTAATGATGGTATAAATGAATATAAGAGGAAAGACCAGGAGGACTGGGTTTAAGTCAGAACGCCTGTAGCCTGTCGAGGTACACAAAGAAGAACTCATGCAGACTTGGGGACAAACGCGCAGGCTGACCCAACGATAAAATCCATATACTGCCACACCACAAAGAATGCCCCACAGCATTCCTGCTGCTATGTCGAGCGGATAATGAACACCCAAATACATGCGACTATAACTAGCGAGTAACGGCCAAACAGGTAACAAAATGTTTATTCTCTTGTCACGAAACAAGAGCATGAAAAAGGAACTCACGCTGAAGGTATTGGCTGCATGACTGGAGATGAAACCATAAAGTCCACAACGATAGCCATTGACGAGGTCGATTACATTGGCCAGATCAGGGCTTTGCGATGGACGCAACCTGTGGAAGTATGGTTTGCAAAAGGCATCGGAAAATTGGTCGGCAAATGTCACGAGTAAAGCAATAACTGCAATAATAAGGAGACTGTGGCGCCAGATATTGTTCCAGAGAACAGCATAAAGTAAACATGTAAACAGAGGAATCCACGTGGTTGTTTCGGTGATTGTCATCATGACACCATCAAGGAAGAGAGAGGGAGAACCGTTCAGGGCGACGAGCAGTGCTTTATCCCATTGGACTATCTGTTCTATCATGTTATCAGTTATGCTGGTTTGAGTGGCTTTTGACTTTATATGAGGTCGAAACTCTTCTTAGGAATCCAGCCTTGTTTGCCGTCAGCAATGGTCACCTGACACCATTCCTTGAGGCTGCTGTCGAGGATTTCTACCTTACTACCCTCGTGAAGAACGAAGAGGTCGTTGCCGTTGTCGGCTGGAGTGCTCTTGACAGTGACTGCCGCAGCAGTGATGATGCCGCTGGTATGCACTTGCTTGAAACTGCGTTGCTGATAGGCGCAGACGTTGGAAAGCAGCGTGACGAGCAAGAGCAACACGGCAGATGAGAAGGCAACTTTCCTCATCAGGATGCTGCCGGCAGCCCAAAAGAGGAGCAGGAAGACAAGCATCAGGAAGAAGGAAAGCAAGGCTACGGCAGTCCAGATGCGTAAACTGAACCAGTTTGTCATGCTGCGGAAGTAGGTGAAGAGTATGAACTCATGCTGCGGAACGATTTTGTCGATGGTCTTACTGCGTGCCATTTCGAGGTTGAATGCCACGTCCTTGTTGCTCGGGTCGAGTTTCAGAGCACGCTCGAACCAAAGCACGCTGTGCGCGATGTCGTCGATGCGATAGTACGCACAACCGAGATTGTAGCAGACGTCGCAGGTAGGATTTTCTTCGACCAACTGGCTGTAGAGTTTCACAGCGTTTTCATAGTTGCCTTGGACATAGGCGCTGTCGGCCAAGGTCTTTGTCTCGGCAAAGCCGGCAGCGTGCAGAAGGAGGGAGACAAAAGCAAGGATAGATGCAAAAATAAGCCTTTTCATCGCAAATTTCGAGTTATTTATGTGACTTGAGCGAAGCATTCATCTGCGTGATGACATCGGATGCCTGCTGATAAATCTTCTCTTTGGCAAGGTTTGTATCACTGACCGGAGCGTAGCGGGCAAACTCACAATCGCTGAGGACTGCGATGAAAGAATCGACCACTTCTTGTTCCACGCCACGTGCCGTGAGGGTAGAAATGACATTGTCTTTCGTCAGTTCGTTGGTGGGCAGAGACAACTTGTCGCCTGCATAGCCGAGAAGTGCGCGCATGACTTCGTCGTAGAAGGCAGCATCGTCCTTCGTATGCATGAGTTTCGACGCGCGTTTGAGACGCTTGGACGCTACCTTGCCGGCCTTCTTGCCCTTGACCGTCCACGAGTTCGGGTTGAGTTTCTGCTGCCTTCTGATCCAGAAGAAAGCAGCCACAAAAGCAAGGAAGAAAAGCAGGTAAGTGAGCCAGTATGAGGAAGTTCCGAAGAAATCGTCTGTCTCTTCACTTTCCAACTCACCCAGTTTGATGAATCGGATGTCGTTGCTCAGCACGTTGAGTTCCTCTTGTTCACGCGTGTAGGCTACAGGCTGACCTTTTGCCTTGGCCACGGCAAGGTGGAAAGAGTCCGTGCGGACCGTGTTGTAACGCTCGTGTTCAGGGTCGAAGTAACAGAATTCGACTGGCGGAATGGAGAATTGTCCACCGTGGCGAGGCACGATGACGTAGTCGTAGGTGATGGTTCCCTTTGCTCCCGTGGCCGTGTTCGACGTCTTGTTGTTCTCCTTGGGATCATAGACTTCGAAGTCCTGTGGGAAGCGAATCGACGGTGCTTTCATGAGTTTCATGTTGCCCTGACCTGTCACGACGAGTCGGAGCGTTGCAGCATCGTTAGCATTTACCTGGTCGGGAGTGAGCGAAGCAGACACGGAGAACTTGCCGACTGCACCCGAGAAGTTGTCGGGCTTCGGCGTTGGAAGGGACATGACATCTATCTCGACAGCCGGCGCAACGATTTGTTTGCGAACCATTTGCGAGAGACTTCCACCGCCGAAGAAGATGTCGAAGGGATCCATCGAGTGATTCTGCACCTCGACCTGCGTGTCGAAAGTGATGCTGGGAATCTTCAACTTACCCGTCTTCTGCGGGAAAACGATGTACTGTTTCCAGACGGCCGTGCCGTAGTTCCTGCCGTTGACGCGTTCGTACTTGAGTGAAAGCTGCGCAGGGCGGTCCATTTCCTGGACGTGGCACCCGTCTATCTGAGGCATTTCACCTGAAATCTGCTGGATGTTCACCAGTGTATAGAGCTTGTAGGTGAGCATCACTGCTTCCTGTTCATATATCTTCTTGCGGCTGGCTGTCACGGACATATACAGCTCGTCACCGGAAATCTGGCCATTGGGCTGACGTGCCTGCTGCTGCCGCTGCTGCTGTTGGTTGCCGCCTTGCTTGGGGTTCTGGGGCTGTGCGTCCTGTGGCTGGCTGGCTGGCAACACTTCTATCGAGGCGGTTCCACTCTTGATGGTCTTGTCGTCCACCTTAATCGCGGCTGCCGGCACCTTGAGTGTTCCCTCCTGAACAGGCACGACGGTGTAGGTGAACGTAGTAGTACTGTTCCGAGTCGTGCGGCCATTTATCATCGATATATTGGTGGAGCTGCTCGTACTGGGACCATACAGGACGTTGAATCCTGTGAAATCGCCTACCTGAAAATCAGAGATGTCCTGCGTGTTGGCGACATAGCTGATGCGGATTCTCTGGCCGACCTCGGCCTGGGAAGGTGCCTGGACCTTCAGTGTAGCTTGCGGAAAGACAGGACTTAACGCAAGAACTAAGAGCGTGAGTAATGTATATAGCCTTTTCATCATATTGTGTTTCGGTTGACTTGACGCGAATAGTTGGATAACTTCTCTGCAGAACTTTGGCGACTTCTCTGCAGAAGTTCCGAGCCACCTTATTTTACCATTGTTTCTGCAACTGCTTCTGCTGACGCTTTCGTTGTGCCTGCTGAATCTTCTCCTGTGTAGCTTTCTCGTCCTGCATAGCGGCATTAAGCATCTGTTCAGCATTCTCGCGACTCATCTGCTCCTGCTGCTGTTGCTGTTGCTGCTGTTCGTCCTTCTTGTCCTGTTGTTGCTGCTGCTGTTGCTGCTGCTCCTGTTTCTCGTCTTGACCTTTGTCGTCTTTTCTGCTGGTCTTGATTGTCCTGACCGCCCTGATTCTTCTTGAGTTGGAAGAGACTCAGTGCGTAGTTGTACCTCGTCTCATCGTTCGTGGGGTCGTTTCGCAGGGAGTTCCTGTAACAAGCCACAGCCTTGTCGAACTGCTTGGCACTCTGCAGGACGACGCCCATATTGTGATATATCTGCGCCAGGCGTGTTTTGTCCTTCTCCAGACGAGCCGCCGTCTCGTACTCCTTCATGGCGTCTTCGGCCTTGTTTTGGTAGAGAAGGGCATTGCCGAGGTTGAAGTGCGATATGGGATTCGTGTTGTCCTTCTCGATGGCCTTCTGGTACTCCACCTGCGCCTTGTCATAAACGCTGTCACGCATCAGGCGGTTACCGCGACGGATGTAGTCCCTGTCGGTCTGAGCCACAGCCATCACGCTGAAGAAGAGTAGCATAACCGTGGCAACGGGACGTCCGCGACGGAAGAGATTGCCGAACCAAGTCGTCTTGCTTTCCCTTTCGATGAGGAAGACGTCGAGCAGCAAAAGCAGGAGTCCGATGAGGATGAAGCCCTGGAACTGCTCGTCGTATTCGCTATAGATTTGGCTCTCCATCTTGGCTTTGGCGAGTCGGTCAACCTGCTCCGACAGCTTCTTCTGTGCCGAACTGCTGTTATCGACATAGATGTAGCTGCCATTGCCAGCCGAAGCTATCTCGCGACACATCTCTTCGCTTAACTTCGAGATAACCGTGTTTCCTTCCTCATCGATGATGTACTGGCCGGTTCCAGGGATGGGAATGGGTGCTCCGTCAGGATTACCTATGCCCAAAACATAGACGCGAACGCCTTTGGCTGCGGCTTGCTTTGCAGCCTCTACGCCTCGCGCCTCATTGTCTTCGCCATCGGTTATCACGAAGATGGCACGCGAAACGTCTTCCTGCTGAGTGAAGCTGCGCATTGAGAGGTTGATGGCTTCCGCGACGTCTGTGCCCTGGACGCTCATCATCGAGGGCGAGATTGTCTCGAGAAACATCTTGGCACTCACGTAATCGCTGGTGATGGGCAACTGCACGAAGGCTTGTCCGGCAAAGACGACGAGTCCGACCTTATCGTCCTTCATGCCGTTCACCATGTTGCTGACCAGCATCTTGGCCTTTTCCAGTCGGTTGGGCTTCACGTCCTCGGCAAGCATGGAGTTGCTGACATCGAGTGCAATGATTGCCTCTATGCCCATGCGCTCGCGGGTGTCGAGGCGCGTACCGAACTGCGGACGTGCCAAGGCAACGATGAACGAAGCCAACGCCATCAGTGTCAGCCAGAACTTCACCTCCGGTCTCCATCGCGACACACCCATGAAGAGCTGGCGTGTCAGTTCAAGGTCGCCGAAGCGTCGCACTTGCCTTTTCTTCTTATATATAATACAATAATGTATGGCAATCAGTGCAACGAGCACCGAAAGCAAGTAGAGATATTGCGGACTTTCAAAGCGAAACATCGAGATAATTTACTATTTGACGATTTACAATTTACGATTTATTTGCAATTTTACTATTTTCTTCTCCCCTCTCCTCGGAGAAGGAACAGGGGTAAGGCTGTTATTTGACGATTTACGATTTATGGACAGTTTTGCCCCTTCCCTTTAGGGGAGGGGTCAGGGGAGAGGCTTTAATATGCTGTTCCTCAGCAGGACTTCCAACATGAGACAGAGGACGCTGGCGAGCAGGAACATACCGTAGGCTTCGTAGCGTTTGGAGTACTGACGCACGTTCATCTTGGTCTTCTCCAGCTTGTCAATCTCCTGATAGACCTCGTGCAACTTCTGATTGTTCGTGGCGCGGTAGAACTCGCCGTCTGTCTTGCGGGCAATCGCGGCAAGCGTCTTCGTGTCTATTTCCACGGGAACATTTTGATACACTATGCGACCGCCGACTGAAAAAGGATAGGGAGCCATGCCGTTTGTGCCGACGCCAATCGTATAGACACGTATTCCGAAGCTCTTCGCGATGTCGGCTGCCGTGTTGGGACTGATTTGTCCGCAGTTGTTGGAGCCGTCGGTCAGAAGGATGATGACCTTGCTCTTCGCCTTGCTGTCCTTGAGTCGCGACAAAGCGTTGGCAAGGCCCATGCCTATGGCAGTGCCGTCTTCTATGAGGCCTCTCTGTGCCATATCGACCTTCGTCCCGTTCAGGAGATTCAGTAGAACCGCATGATCCACGGTCATGGGGCACTGCGTGTAGGCTTCTCCGGCAAAGAGCGTCAGGCCGATATTATCGTCGGGACGACCGCTGATGAACTCCAGGGCAACGTTCTTGGCTGCCTCGATGCGGTTGGGTTTCAGGTCTTCGGCCAGCATACTCGTGCTGACGTCCATGCAAAGCATGATGTCGATGCCTTCGGTATGCTTGCTGCTCCAGCTGTTGGAGGTCTGAGGTCTTGCCAAAGCTATCACGGCTAAAGTGTAGCAAGTCAGTCTCAACAGAAGCGGCAGATGCAGGAGCCTCTGGCGGAGACTCTTGGGAGCATGGAACATAGCCTCTGTGCTGCTGACACGAATGGCAGGCGTCGAAGCCTTGTGACGCAAGAGATACCATACGACGTAAGGTATCGCCAGCAGCAACAAAAGCAGATATAGTGGGTTTTCGAATGTCATATCTCAATATCTTACATTAAAAGGTCTGCCGAACGCCATATTATCCATGCCAGCAAAGCCACGGAAAGAACGCCCAGTACTATCATGGCGACACGCATGATCTTGACTTGCGTGAGACGCTTCTGGTCAGTCTCCTTGATGACTTCCGGTTCGGGCTTGGCATTCGGGTCGGGTTCAATCTTCGTCTGGTTGACGTATTCTACGGCGGCGACAAGGTTCGCGTCGTTCTCGTTGATGAGTGTACTCCACTTCGCAAACTTGACAAGATCGGCAGTTCGGAATATCTCGCGGAGCTCGTCGAGTGCATCTTCGTTGTTCTCTGCAATGAGTCGCTCGATGATTTCATTGGAGGTCATCTCCAACGCATTGAATCCATAGCGGTCGCGAATGTAGTTGCGAAGGGTGTCGGTCAGCAGCGTGTAGTATTCCTTGCTGTCCTCCTCGGCCCACTTACGCTCGCTCTTGATGCGCTCTATCTCGTCCATGGCAACCTGGTGAGGCGGTAGTTTCTTCTTCCTTCTGATGAGGCGAACGATGGGTTTGCCGTGCTTGACGTGATACCAGAGATAGGCTATGCAGGCCAGCATCAGCAGAAGAAGCAGGCATCCATATATCACCAGCCGCCACTCTTCCCAAAGGAAGGGCAATTCCATAATGTCATTGGGCGGGAAGAACTGGTCGAGGTGGAGTGTATCGACATCCACGGTATGTACTTTCAGCGCAAGGCTGTTGGACTCGTAGCGTGTGGTATCGACCATCACCTGCATCGGCGGCAGGTAGTAGAACGCGCTGTCCCATGCCGTGATAGTGTAGGCTTGGCTGATTGTCATGCGTTGGCCTTCGTTCAGAAGTGCAGTGTCGGGATTGCCGACCTCTACCACTTCGATGTCGGGAATGAGTTCCTGTCCCTTCTTGATATCAGGCATCCGGAGTTTCTGCTTGGCATCAATGGTGACGGAAAGCGTGAGGTTCGTCTGCTGACCTATGTAGAGCTGGAGCGAGTCGAGCTTTACATCGACCTGAACCTGCGCCTTGACTCCTATAAGGAACAAGGACAAAAGTATAAAGGACACGAGTCTGTTGCTCATAATTCTTCTTTCTAAATTCCTATTTCGTCAGCTCCTGCTGGCAAATAATCCTCTTAAGACGCTCACATAGTCTTGATCTGTCCGGACACTTATGGCATCGACCTGGCTTCGGCTAAAGGTGTCCTTGAGCCGCATCGACTGTTGCTTCCACCACCGGGCCTGCGCTTCGCGGACTGCCCGACTGCTTGTGTCGATGACCTGCTCATGTCCTGACTCTGCATCATGTACTTTGAGCAGGCCGATGTTCGGCAGTTCCGCCACTCGCTTATCGTAGACTTGTATGGCAACGACGTCGTGCTTGTGGGCAGCGATGGACAGTGGCTGCAGGAAGGGATGCTGGTCGATGAAGTCGCTCAGGACAAAGGCGATGCACCTTCTCTTGATAGCTCTCGTCAGATATTCCAGGGCAAAGGCGATGTTTGTCTGTTGGCTCTCGGGCTTGTAGTCGAGGAGTTCGCGTATGATATACAGGATGTGCTTGCGGCCTTTCTTAGGGGGAATGAACTTCTCTATCTTGTCCGAGAAGAAGATGACACCTATCTTGTCGTTGTTCTGGATGGCAGAGAAGGCAAGCGTGGCAGCAATCTCCGTCACCATGTCCCTCTTGAACTGCTTCACGGAACCGAAGTCGAGACTTCCGCTCACGTCGACAAGCAGCATGACCGTCAGCTCGCGTTCCTCCTCGAACACCTTGACGTAAGGCTTCCCGAAGCGTGCCGAGACGTTCCACTCGATGTCGCGTATGTCGTCGCCATACTGGTACTCACGCACTTCGGAGAAGGTCATGCCCCTACCCTTGAAGGCGGAATGGTACTCGCCGGCAAAAATGTTGCTGCTCAGGCCACGGGTCTTTATCTCAATCTGCCTTACCCGCTTTAGAATTTCAGCAGACCCACCCCGACCCTCCCCTAAAGGGAGGGAGCTATCACGCTGAACATCATTCATGCCGCAACGCCTCCTTTATTTTCTTTATAGTCATATCAGTATCGTATAATACCTCTTCATTTGAAAAGCGAATCACTTTATATCCCTTTCTTTCAAGTATTCCTGTACGCAATTCGTCATCTGGCTTTTGTCGTGGTTCTGCATGGTAAGCACCATCAACCTCAACAATCATTTTCTCATTAGGTGCAAGGAAATCAACAATGAAGTCACCAATAATATGTGTCTTTGAATCTTCACTCCCAGTGCATCATGCCGTATGTGTTCCCACAACACCTGTTCTGCCACCGTCGCATTCTTTCTATTCTCACGGGCAAAAGCCCTGAGCAAAGGATAAATGTCTGGAGATGCGGTTTTGTATTTCATCTTTATCAGCGACTTCTCCCCCTCCCCTTAAGGGAGGGACGGGGTAGGTCTTTTAAGGCACCTCGACCTTATTGACTATCTTGCTGATGATTTCCTCGCTGACGATGTTGTTCGCCTCGGCTTCATACGTGAGGCCGATGCGATGGCGAAGCACGTCATGAGCCACGCTGCGCACATCCTCGGGGATGACATAGCCGCGGCGCTTGATGAAGGCGAACGCCCTGGCTGCGAGCGCGAGGTTGATGCTGGCACGGGGTGAACCGCCGAACTCTATATAGTCCTTGATTTCTTTCAGTCCATATTTATCGGGATAGCGTGTGCAGAACACGATGTCGGCGATGTACTGCTCTATCTTTTCGTCGAGGTAGACCTCGCGGACTATTTCGCGGGCCTTCATGATTTCGTCCGTACCGATGACTGGCTTCACCTGCTGCTGCTCGCCCTTTATCTGTTGACGGATGATGAGCTTCTCCTCCTCGAGCTTAGGATAGTCGATGACGACCTTGAGCATAAAGCGGTCCACCTGTGCTTCGGGCAACGGATAGGTGCCTTCCTGCTCGATGGGGTTCTGCGTGGCGAGCACGAGGAAGGGCTTCGGAAGCTGGTACGTGGTCTTGCCTATCGTAACCTGACGCTCCTGCATTGCCTCGAGGAGGGCGCTCTGAACCTTGGCCGGAGCACGGTTTATCTCGTCGGCCAGCACGAAGTTGGCGAAGACGGGACCTTGCTCTACGAGGAACTTCTCGTCCTTCTGGCTGTAGATCATCGTGCCGATGACGTCGGCGGGAAGCAGGTCGGGAGTGAACTGGATGCGGCTGAACTTGCTGTCCACCAGCTGCGCCAGCGTCTTGATGGCCATCGTCTTAGCCAGTCCGGGCACGCCTTCCAGCAGGATATGCCCGTCGCTCAGCAGTCCGATGAGCAGGGATTCCACCAGATGCTTCTGCCCCACGATAACTTGATTCATGCCTGTCACGAGGTTTGTGACAAAGCCACTCTGTCTCTCGATGCGTTCATTTAGTTCGCGAATGTCGATTGATTCTGCCATACCTTATATATTATATTATTAAATTTTCGGGCGCAAAATTACAGTTTTCTGTCTTTACTACCAAACAAGAAATGATAAATAAAGTTATAGGGATGTTTAACTTTGTTAAAAAGGCAGCAAAACGGCACCTGCGTCGCCTCATTCATCACGTTGCGGCACCCTGCCTCGGCACCTGCGTCCCTGCATCCTCCACTATGGGTTGCTTGAACATACATGTATGTGCAATTGAATATACATGTATGTGCAATTGAATATACATGTATGTTCAAACAACCCCCTCTGCCATGTCGCGCAATGCAGCAGGCGAGAGGGGGCTAAATGGAATGACTGAAGAATGGACGAAGGGAGGGTGATGGGAGGGCGAGGAGTAAGGGGCGGGCAGCAGGCCTACTCTATCTTCTCGAGCTCAGGCAGTTTGATTTCCATGTCCACAGGAATGTTGTCCGGGTCGGGGAAGGCATTGTGGACAATGATATACTTGGCAAACTCCTTGTCGCCATACTCTTCTCGGGCTATCTTGGCAAGATAATCGCCGGGCTTCATGACGTAAGTCTTCATCGTGCCCACTATCTTGTACTCGCCGCCAGGCACCTGCGCATACTCGGGCTCTGGGGCAGGCTCTGCCTCGACCGGTGTTTCCACCTGCGGCTGAACTGGCTGTTCAACCTTGACAGAGGGCTTGCTCAGGAACTTGAATGCAAGGAATACGAGCAGGCAAAGCAGCAGAAGCCCCAATATCCATGCCCAAAGCCGACTGCCTTTCCCATCTCCCGAGGGAGTGGCGGGCGCATCTTTCGGCTCAGGAACAGGCTCGGGCTCGGGCTCAGAGGCAGGTTCCGGAGCAGCTTCAGGCTCTGGCACCACTTCGGGCTCCGGCTCGGAAACCGGCGCAAATACCGGTGCGGGCTGGGCAACAACCTCAGGCTCCGCATCCTCAGAGACTGAGTCTTCCTCCGACGTAAACGAGGGAGGCTGAGCAGACTCTGGCACACTTTCCATCTCCTCGATGCTTGTTCCCTCGTTGAGAGCCACGGCCTGGAAGTCGGCAAAAGGCTTGTTGATGAGGTCCCTTAGTGCAGTCTCTGGCGTAAAGGACAGTTTCGAATGCCCCGGGATAACAATGCGCTCGCCCGTATTGACATTGACGCTCTCGCGGTCAAGGACATCTATCAGCTTGAACGTACCCAAGCCTTTCACCTTGACAAGCTTGTCGGAACGTTTTGCACGATGGAATCGAAGAATTCCCTCAGGAATGCCTCCGCATCCTTCTGCGAGATTTTCTTCTTCTTGGCCAATGTCTTGGCCATTTGGGGGATAGTTATCTTAGCCATAGTCTTGTGTTTCTATAGGGAATTCGTACTACTCGACAATTACTTTTCGCTCTTTACCTTCGACCTCAGAGATGTGTTGGGCTTGAAATTCACCGTCATCTTGGGCGGGATGAGCATGCGCTGCTTGGTATTTGGATTCACGAGCACGCGCTCAAGCTTCTTCTTCACCTCGAAGGTGCCAAAGCCAGGCACGAGAATAGAGTTTTCCTCCATCAGCTCGCCTATGATGACGGAGACGGTAGCACTGGCCAGCGATGCAGCTTCCTTACTGTTGTACTTGGTGCGATTGACTAAGTCGGCAATAAATTCCTTGTTGTTCATATCTTTATGTGCAATTGATTATCGGGCATCGGAGTCTATATATGTCCGTAGAGGTCGAAGTCATCCGCGCTGTCTATCACCACGGAGACGAACATCCCGGGACACAGGTCTGGAGCATCCGTCCGCCTGATGAGCACCTCGGGATCCACTTCGGGCGAGTCGTACTCGGTGCGGCCTATGAAGTAATCACCCTCTTGGCGGTCAATGATCACCTTCATAGTCTGCCCCACCTTGCTTTCCTGTACCTCGGCACTTATCTGCTGCTGCAGGCGCATCAGCTTGCTCAGGCGGGCCTGCTTCACTTCCTCGGGAACGTCATCCTCATAGTGCTCGGCGGCATACGTCCCTTCTTCTTCGCTGTAAGCAAACGCTCCCATGCGTTCAAACCTTGCCCACTTGACGAAATCAAGCAGTTCGCGGAAGTCGTCGTCGCTCTCGCCAGGGAAGCCTACCATAAGGGTTGTGCGGAGATGAATATCGGGTATCTCGCGACGGATTTCTTCGATGAAATCGTAGGTTTCTTGCTTTGTGATGTGCCGATGCATGGCGGAAAGCTGCCCGTCGCTGATGTGTTGCAAGGCAACGTCGAGGTACTTGCAGACATTAGCATGACGCTTCATGACCTGCAGGAGTTCCTTGGGGAAGTTGGCAGGATAGGCATAGTGGAGGCGAACCCATTCAACTCCAGGCACTTCGGCAATACGTTCGACGAGAGGGGCGAGCATCTGGCGACCATAAAGGTCGGTGCCATAGCCCGTGAGCTCTTGGGCAATCACCTGGAATTCCTTGACTCCTTTTGCTACCAGTGCTTCTACTTCGGTCACGATTTCTTCGATGGAATGGCTCTTTTGCTTGCCTGTGATGATGGGAATGGCGCAATATGCGCACTGGCGGTTGCAGCCTTCGCTTATCTTGAGGTAGGCATAGTGTGAAGGTGTCGTGAGGCGTCGGTCGTTGCGGGCATCCTCGCGATAGGTTCCGCCTAAGTCCTTGACAATCTGCTCCCAGTCGAATTTGCCGTAGAATCGATCCACCTCGGGCAGCTCGAGCTTAAGTTCGTCGAAATAGCGTTGGGAGAGACATCCCATGACGATAAGCCTGCGGAGCTTTCCCTCCTGCTTCCGCCGGGCAAGTTCCAGTATCATGTTGATGCTTTCCTCCTTCGCATCGCCGATGAAACCGCAGGTATTTACGATTGCCGTCTCGCCTTTCGGCTCTTCGGCATCGTGCGTTACCTCGTATCCGCACAGTTCAAGCTGACGAATGAGCTTCTCGCTATCGACGAGGTTCTTGCTGCATCCGAGCGTAATGATGTCTATGGTACGGGGCTTCATGACTTGAAGAGGGAATCCACAAACTCGCGTCTGTTGAAGGGTTGGAGGTCCTCTGCACGTTCACCCAAACCGATGTAGCGCACGGGAATCTTGAATTGGTCGCTGATGCCTATTACCACTCCGCCCTTGGCACTGCCGTCGAGCTTGGTGATAGCCATGCTTGTCACCTCCGTGGCGGTGGTGAATTGCTTGGCCTGCTCAAAGGCATTCTGGCCGGTGCTGCCGTCCAGAACAAGCATCACGTCGTGGGGAGCGTCGGGCATGAGCTTTTGCATCACGCGCTTAATCTTTGAGAGTTCGTCCATCAGGCCTTTCTTGTTGTGCAGGCGGCCAGCTGTGTCGATGAGGACGACGTCGGCCTGGTTGGCGATGGCACTGCTGAGTGTGTCGTAGGCCACGCTTGCAGGGTCGCTGCCCATCTTTTGCTTTACGACAGGCACCCCTATCCTTTCGCCCCAGATGACTATCTGCTCTACGGCTGCGGCACGGAAGGTGTCGGCGGCTCCGAGCATAACTTTCAGCCCGGCCTCCTTAAACTGGTAGGCCAGCTTGCCGATGGTTGTGGTCTTGCCCACGCCGTTCACGCCGACGACGAGTATTACATACGGACGTTTGTCTGCAGGAATCTGGAAGCCTTCGGTGTCATCCGTGTTGTTCTCCGTCAATAATTGCGCGATTTCATCGCGTAAAATGCCGTTCAGCTCGCCAGTGGTGACGTACTTGTCGCGCGCCACACGAGCCTCTATTCGCTTGATAATGTCGAGCGTTGTATCCACGCCCACGTCACTTGTCACGAGGACTTCCTCCAGGTTGTCGAGCACATCGTCGTCCACCTTCGTCTTGCCTGCCACTGCCCGCGACAGCTTGTCGAAGAAGCTTTGCTTCGTCTTTTCGAGTCCCTGGTCGAGTGTCTCCTTCTTTTCCTTGCTGAAGAAATTAAAGAATCCCATATATCTCTCTGCTTAGTATTCGCGGGCAAAGATAGCAAAAAAAGCCCAATCCATCGCAAGATTTACCGAAATTTTAGTATTTATTAAGTAATGTAAGGCAACACAAAAGCTCCTTCGTCTCACGACGAAGGAGCAATATGACGCGTCGATGTATATACCTAACAATAAACCAATTACTGAAGGCGGAACATGAAGGGAAGCGTGAGGAGGCTACGGACGGCATTGCCTTCGTCGTCCTTCGCAGGCTCCCATTTGGGCATCTGCTCCACTACGCGCTTGGCTTCCACGTAGAGCAAGTCGCCGAGGTCCATGCCCTCCTTTGGGAGCTCCGTTGCTTCGGGGTGCTCCTCCTTATAGGGAACTACATCCGCTTGTGCGAGCTTCTTGCTCGGAGCCTGCCTTTTCTCTATATGAGAGAGGCTGCCGTCCTTCTCGACAACGAAACTGACGAGGACTCTTCCCTGCACGCCGAAATAATGGCAAAGCTTGGGATAGCGGATGTTCTCGGCAAGGAACTTGTAGCACTCAGCCTCGCCTCCGGGGAACTTTGCCCTCTCTTTTACCAAATTATAGATAGTGTCGTTGCTGTTGAAAACCTCCTTGCCCTCGAGTATTATCTTGGAGACGTTCTTGCCATTGACTGTGATATTGCCGTCGTCGTCCATCTCTGCTCCAGGCAACTTCTTTACGAGTTCCTTGACGTCCGCCGCTTCGCTTTGCT
>CAJOLC010000015.1 GCA_905235305.1 uncultured Bacteroidaceae bacterium
GCATTTATAGAATCGCTGCTTAAGAATGTGCTATTACAATGGAAGAGGATGTGTTAAGACAAAAGAGAGGTCGTGTCTGGTACTTTTGACACGACCTCTCGTTTTATAAGTAAGCGCTTACTTCACCGTCCAGATGTCGTTGGTCTCGAGGAGTTCGGCGAAGTTGTGGTACTTCTTAGCTGCTTTGACCTCCTCGACTTGCTGCCAGACGCAGTCGTCATAGGTGGGGGCTTCGACGTCGCGAATCACGCCAAGAGCCACGGGCCACTCCATTTCGGCAAGCTTCAGCTGCAGGGTGTTGTCCTCACATTTTGCGTCGTGAACCAGCACGTCGGCTTCCGTATAACCGTCCTCGCCCAGCTTCACAGGCTTGATATTAAAGCCTTCCTGTACGATGCCGTACTCGTTGTTCTCTCCGAAGAGCATCTTCTCGCCGTGCTTCAGGTAGATGGCATTCTTGGCGCGGCCCTCTTTCGAATACACAGCATCGTGGGTGCCGTTGTTGAATATCACGCAGTTCTGCAGGATTTCGCACACGCTGGCACCTTTATGATTGTAGGCCGCCTTGAGTACCTCAATGGTTCCCGGGGCATCGGTGGCAACGGCGCGGGCAAAGAAATGCCCCCTCGCGCCGAAGCAAAGCTCGGCGGAAAGGATCCTCAACCGTTCCGTAAGGCGACGACTTGCTGACGAAGCCGCGCGGGCTGGTGGGACTGTACTGACCCTTCGTCAGACCATAGATTCTGTTGTTGAGCAGAATCATGTTCAAGTTGATGTTTCGGCGGTTGGCATGTATGAAGTGGTTGCCTCCGATAGCAAGCCCGTCGCCGTCACCGCTGACTTGCCAAACCGTCAGGTCAGGGTTAGCGACCTTGCAACCAGTGGCAATTGCAGCAGCGCGTCCGTGAATAGTGTTCATGCCATACGTCGCCATATAGTGAGGCAAGCGGCTTGAGCAACCTATACCACTGATGACGGCAGTCTGCGAAGGCGCCACACCGATCTCTGCCATTGCCTTATGAAGGCTGGCGAGGAAGAAGTGGTCACCACATCCAGGACACCACCTCGGCTGTCCCTTCTTGAAATCATTGTTCGTGTAAGCCATAGTATGTGTCCTTTCTACTTATTAATTATCTTGTCAAATGCTTCTACTAACTCTGCAACCTTGAAGGGTTGTCCTTTCACTTCGTTGTATTGCTCGGGCACGAAGCCGTCGACTTTCATGCGGAGCCAGCCTGCGAGCTGTCCCATGTTCTGCTCTGCGACCACGACCTTCGGGTAGCGACGCAGGACATGGGCTGTATTCTTAGGTAGAGGATTGATGTAGCGGAAGTGTGCGAGGGCAACCTTCTTACCCTGGGCACGCAGGTCGTCCATCGCTGCATGCAGGTGTCCGTATGTGCCGCCAAAGCCCACGATGAGCAACTCGGCATCGTCCTTGTCGCCTTCCACCTCAAGGTCTGGGACGGGGATGGCAGCTATCTTAGCCTGACGCTTGCGGGTCATCAGGTCGTGGTTCTCGGGGTTCGTGCTGATGGCACCTGTCTTGTCGTCCTTCTCCAGGCCGCCGAGGATGTGCTCGAAGCCTTCCCTGCCGGGCACTGCCCAGTAGCGGACGCCGGCTTCGTTGCGCATGTATGGGGTCCAAGAGCCTTTCAAATCCTCTGGGACATAAGGCGGCGTGATGGCGGGATACTCGCTGAGGTTGGGCAGTTTGAATGCTGCGGAACCATTTGCGACGTAGGCATCCGTCATGAGAATCACGGGCGTCATGTGTTCCAACGCTATCTTCGAGGCAGCGTAAGCCATTTCGAAGCAGTCGGTGGGGCTGGCGGCTGCGACCACAGGCATTGGGCTCTCGCCGTTACGACCAAAGAGAGCCTGCAAGAGGTCGGTCTGTTCGCTCTTCGTAGGAAGACCCGTCGCGGGGCCGCCTCGCTGCACGTCGAGCACGACGATGGGCAGCTCCATGATGACTGCCAGGTTCATCGCCTCGCTCTTCAGGCAGATGCCGGGACCAGAGGTGCTCGTTACGGCGAGTGCTCCAGCGAAGGAAGCACCGACTGCCGACGCACAGCCTGCAATCTCGTCCTCGCACTGCACGGTAACGACGCCGAGGCTCTTGTGCTTGGAAAGCTCGTGGAGAACATCGGTAGCGGGTGTGATGGGATAGGAACCGAGGTAGAGCTTGAGCCCAGCCTTCTCGGCAGCTGCGATGAAGCCGTATGCCGTAGCCTTGTTGCCCGTGATGTCCATGTAGCGACCAGGCACTTTGTTCTTGGTCTCGATGCGATATACGTTGGCCACGCTGGAGTGCGTGTTGTGTCCGTAGTCATAGCCTGCCTGGATGACCTTGATGTTTGCCTCAGCCACTTCGGGCTTCTTGGCGAACTTCTCCCGAAGGAAGTTGAAGGCGACGTCGAGGTCTCTGTCGAACAACCAGCACACCAGACCGAGGGCAAACATATTGCGACACTTGCTCACGCTCTTGGCGTCCATACCGCTGTCGGCCAGGCAATCCTTCACCATCGTCGTGAGAGGACAGGCGATCACTCTGTCCGGGTCGATGCCCATCTCGCCGAGATAATCCTCGGTTTTGAACTGTGCCTTCTCCAGGTCTTTAGGTCCGAAGCTGTCGGTATCGATGATGATAGCGGCATCGGGCTTAGCGTAGCGATACTGCGTCTTGAGGGCCGCTGCGTTCATTGCCACGAGGACATCGCAGAGGTCGCCAGGCGTATAGACCTGTTCGGCACCGATGTGAACCTGAAAACCGCTGACACCTGTGAGCGAGCCTTGCGGAGCGCGGATGTCGGCAGGATAGTCCGGGAACGTACTAATGCTGTTGCCCACGGTGGCGGACACAGTAGAAAAAATATTTCCGGCGAGCTGCATGCCGTCGCCGGAATCACCAGAGAACCTTACTACTACAGATTCTTTTTCCTTTATTTCCATAGTTAACTATTAACTTTCTACTCTACACTATGAACTGCCGAAGCAGTACTCCCGAGGGGAATCGAACCCCTATCTAAAGTTTAGGAAACTTCTATTCTATCCGTTGAACTACAGGAGCAGAGGTTAATCAGTACCTCAGTTATCCTAAAATCGCGTGCAAAGGTACGACAAAATTATTTAAAATGAAAACATAAAGGCGAAAAATTAAAGAGATACGGGCGAAAAGGGACGAAAAGCCGCCCGGCAAATAGTAAGCTGGCACGCCGTTCTGCTTTCTATTTGCTATTTCGGAAATGAACGCGACAGGGAGGCAAAATGATTAATAAAGGGGGAAATCGGGGACTTATACAGGCAAGTTAATCAACTCAGCAGGGAGAGTTTGAACATCCTCTATAGGACATTGACGATTTTAGCACAGGGCATTGAGAAGAAACCTGTGCCGAATCGACCCACATAACAGGTCGAAAAAGCCACTTTTTCATGCAAAATCGGGTCATTTTGCTGCCTTCTTCTGGACACGAGAAACTTAAGCTCCACACCCTCAGCATGTTACAAAATTCAAGAAAATTGCGATAAATTTGGGGTCAGGCACAGTTCAGCTATTCCGATGCCGTTTTTCGTGCATTTGAAAAATACAGAAAGTAAGCGGACTTGCCACTTTTGCTTACATATTATCAAAAGCTGCGCGCGCTCGGGAATATCATTCCATTTAATCTTTTTCCATTTTTGAGCGAAATAAACAACTTTCCGCTTGCAATAATAATCAGTAATGTGTAACTTTGTGAGGCAAATAGGGCAAAATAACATAACAAATGGAAGAAAAACGAACATCACAAGGATTGAACGGCCTCATCGTTCGATTCGCGTTGACGGCGCTGCTCCTGTCGCTTACTGCCACAGCCTACTCCATCCCCGAAAAAAGAGGGGAGAAAGAGCCCTCGCAGGTCGCGCAGAACGACGAACCGCAGCAACCGAAGAAAAAGATTAGCGGACAACTCCTCGACGAGCAGGGCGAACCGCTCATCGGAGCCAGCGTCGCCGTGAAAGGCACCGACGAGCGAGCCATCACGGACCTCAACGGAAACTACACCATTATGACCGGCGAGGACGCTCCCGTGCTGGTCTTCTCCTACATGGGATTCCAGGCGAAGGAAGTCGCATTGAGTCAAAACTCGATGGTCGATGGCGAGTGGCGGGTGGTCAACGTGGAGATGTCGGAAGACATAGCACAGCTCGAAGAGGTGGTCGTCACGGCGCTCGGCATCAAGTGCGAGAAGAAGATGCTCGGCTATGCAGTCCAGGACCTCAAGAGCGAGCAGCTGAACGTGACGGGAGACCCTTCCGTGACCTCCGCACTGGCTGGCAAGATAGCCGGCGTCGAGATGAATACCGCATCGACGGGACTGGGTGGATCGACCAAGATAACCATCCGCGGCAACTCCTCCCTCACGGACAACAACCAGCCGCTCTGGGTTGTGGACGGCGTTCCCTTCTCCGACAACCAGACGAGCGGCGTGACGGCCTACGGCGGATACGACAGGGGAGGAACCGTCTTCGACCTCAATCCGGAGGACATCGAATCAATCTCCGTGCTAAAAGGCCCTAACGCAGCAGCCCTCTACGGCGCACGCGCAGGCAACGGCGTCATACTTGTCACCACGAAGAAGGGTGCTAAAAAGGACGGCTGGGGCATCTCCTACTCCGGCAGCTTCACATGGAGTCAGCCCGCACAGACCCTCAAGCTGCAGGACAAATACGGCCAGGGCAGCAAGGGGCAAACGCAGTATGTCTATGACGACAACGGCGACATCGTCCGCATGACAGGCGAAAACTCCTTCGGACCCTTGCTCGACGGCCACGAGGACTACACCTGGAACGGCCAGATCATTCCCTACAAAGCCTACGGAAACAAGCTGACCGACTACTTCAAGACAGGCTTCTCCCACTTCCACACTGCCAGCATCGGCAAGCAGACCGATGATTCCCACTTCCGCCTCTCCTTCGGATTCAACGACAACCACGGGATGTTCAAGGATGAAAGGCTGGAGAAGATGAACATCGACCTGAGCGCAGGACAACGCATCAACCGCTACCTCAACGTGGACGGCAAGGTGTCGCTGTCCAGGACCAAAGCCAAAGACCGTCCGCAGACAGGTCTCTGGGGCGAAGTAGGACAGCTGCTGCTCATCCCGGCCAACGTGCGTCTATGCGATTTGGCACAGTACAGCACCCCTCTCCGCCCGCATCAGAACTGGTTCGGGCCTGACCAACACTACAGCAACCCTTACTACATCCGCCATCAACTACAGAACAGCGACGAGCGCCTCCGTGCCTTCGGATACTTCGCCGCCAACCTCGACTTCAAGAGCTGGCTGAAGTTCCAGGCCAAATACGCTTTCGACTACTACCGAACACGCATCCAGGAGACCAACCTCAGCCTGGCAGACCAGGCCATCACCACCGGTGAGGACACCTGGCAGTCTAAGCTCACGGAGGACGGAATGTATAGGGGAGAGACGAACCACTTCGAGCATAACATCTCCGCCATGTTCCTCGGCGACTATACCCTGAACGATAACTGGCGCTTCGCCTATACCTTGGGCGGCAACATCATGTACCAGAAATACGAACTCCTCGGGGCTTCCGTGCAGAACATGCTCTTGAAAGACACTTGGATATTCAACACCGCCGAGCGACTCAACAGTGCGATAGACGACGGCAGCGACAGGGCGATGTACTCCGTCTTTGCCTCCGCTCAGGTGGCCTTCAGGGAATATCTGTCGCTGGATCTCACGGCAAGAAACGACTGGTCGAGCACCTTGCCCTCCAGCAACCGTTCGTTCTTCTATCCGTCGGCTTCCCTGAGCTACATCTTCTCCGACTTCATGAGTTCCATCAACAAGCCTCTTCCCCGATGGATCACTTTCTCGAAGCTCCGTCTCTCGTGGGCACAAGTCGGCAAAGACCCAGACCCCTACAATCTCTACAACACCCAGTTGTACAGCTTCTCCAACGGCATCAGGCAATCCGGCGTGCAGACCATCAAGATGAACAACGACCTGAAACCCGAGATAAAAAGCTCATACGAGGTGGGCATCGACATGAAGTTCCTCCAGAACCGTTTGGGCTTCGACTTCACCTACTACTACAACAGCACGAAGAACCAGGCGATGCTCGTCGATGCCTCTTCGCCGTGGAGCCAGCAATGGGTGAACGCAGGCAAGATAACCAATAAAGGCATCGAGTTCACCCTCTACACGACACCCGTCAAGACCAAGGACTTCACCTTCGACCTCAACCTGAATCTGGCGCACAACGTCAGCAAAGTGGCCGAACTGGCAGACGGCGTCGGTCGCATCTACTTTGCCGGAGACTCCCACATGCCTGTCAAGGTGGGTGCTGTGGCAGGCGGAAAGCTCGGAGACATCTATGCCAACAAGCTGATGAAGCGTGACGATGCAGGCCGAATCATAGTGGATGCCAACGGACTGCCACAGCCCGAAACAGGCGGAGGCAATCAGGAACAATGGCTGCTCGACCATCCTATCGGCAACATTCAGCCTAAGCTGTTGATGTCCGTCACACCCACTTTCAACTACAAAGGCATTATCCTCTCGGCCATGTTCGACATGAAGTTTGGCGGCGACATAGTGAGCGTCAGCGAAGGCATGGCAACGATGGTGGGCACGTCGCAGCGGACACTGGATCGCGGAGTGTACACCGACCTGGGCAGCGGCAAGGATTGGTACATGATAGTGCCCGGTGTGAAAGCCGACGGCACTGCCAACGACATCCCGGTATCTGCCGGACGTTACTACCAGACCATCGGACTTTATTCCTCCGAACAAGGCTACGCCGAGGAATTCGTCCACGACGCTTCGTACATCAAGCTCAAGGAACTGTCCATCGGTTATGACTTCCCGAAGAAGTTCTTCCGTAAGACGCCGCTCTCCTCGCTGCGTCTCTCGTTCGTGGCACGTAACCTTTGTTTCCTCATGAAGAATGCTCCCGGCAATCCCGAAGGCGGCTACGACACCACAATGTTCTCGCAGGCACTCGACTTCCTTGCTGTGCCATACGCCCGAACCTACGGCTTCACCGTCAATTTAGGCCTCTGACATTCCCAAAAAGATTACAGTCATGACACATAATATATATAATAAGGTAAAGCATTCAGTCAAGGCAGTCTCCCTTTTGGGAGGTTTGGCGGGAGCCTTTCTCCTCAGTTCCTGCTACGATCTGACCGAGATGAGTCACGACCCATACGCCTTGGAACAGGCCGACGGAACAGGCGGCGGAGAGATTATCATCGTGGATGACGACTCGAAGTATGCCGACATCAACCTGAACTACGAAGTCTCCGCCGAGGACTCTGCCTTTTGGAAAGACCAAATCAGTGCTGTGCCGGACAAGTTCCGCTCGTTCCTCTACCAGAGCTACTACTCGCAGTATCAGCGTGCCACCAACCTTACGCACGACGTTTACTCTGGCTACGGCGCCTATAACCAGCCGAAGCACATGAACGGTTCGCCCAGATATGGTTACACCGACGGCTGGTCCGCCTACCGATGGGAAGACTTCTACAACCAGAGATGTACAGAATACCGGGAGATGTTGCGTGCCCTCAAGTTCAATCCTACGCCGGAGCGTTACAGGAATATGTTCTACAAGGTGCGCATCTACATGGCCTTCGTCCTGCTGTCACACACGGACACTTACGGCGACATGCCTTGCAAGGAGTACGTCCAGGCCAAGCTGCCCGAGCAGAACAACGTGGCTTACGACACGCAGGAGGACATCTACGACTGTATGTTCCGAATGCTGGAACAGGCCGTGGACAGCATCAAGCCGAACGATGCCTCGCAGTACAACGTGACGGACGACGATATTTGTTACTTCGGCGACGACTTGAAGTGGCTCCGCTTCGCCAACACCTTGCGCCTGCGCATGGCACTTCGCATATCGAACATTGACCCTGAGCGTGCCAAGGAGGAAGGTGAAGCAGCCTTGAACAACGAATATGGCCTGCTCGAATCGAACGAGGACAACATGCAGACCGTGCCCAAGTACGCCCCGGTAAGCATGGGTGGCGAGGACGCAGGTGGCGACGAGAACGGCATGGCCATGTGTTCCGTGGCATACGGAGGCGAGTTCGTGCTGTCGTGGGACATGGAACAGTTCTACCGAAACCTATCGACCGGCGGTGCAGAGTACACAGTCAGAGAAGGCTCCGGGCGCAATGCAACGAACGTGACTAAGGTCATCGACCCCCGCTGCATCAAGTGTTGGTATCGCGGCAACATGACGTCCGAGACCCTTGCCGCCGGCGAGGAGTCCCTCCGCGAGGACTATGTCGGTTGTCACCGCAACGCGAAGGACGACGACATCTCCATGTCGGTGCTTACCTACAGCCTGACAAAGACGCAGCCCAAGCCCGCGTCGAAGGAGCTTAACCCCGACTTCTACTTCAACTACTGCCGTCCGCATGTGTGGCTGGGCTATGCCGAAAGCCTATTCCTCAAGGCCGAAGCCGTGCTTCGCGGCTGGACGGGGGCAGGACTTACGATGGACGTCAAGGGATATGTGCAGGCAGGCATACAGGCTTCGATGGACCACTATCAGGTGGATGCGGCAGAGGCTGCAAGCTACATCGACGGCTTGAAGGACTTTGCGGACGGCACCTTCGAGAGTGGAGACAGGGAACGCATCCTGGAAGCTCTCATCACGCACAAGTGGATGGCAGTCTTCCCCAACGGCAACGAAGGTTGGGCAGACTTCCGTCGGACGGACTATCCTGCGCTCGAAGGGATGTACGACGCCAGCACCGGCACCGTCACGAACACTAGTGGCGACCCTGTCCTCGACCGCCATCTCATCAAGCGTCTGCTCTATCCCAACAGCGAAAGCCAGAACCTGTACTATCAGGACAATGCCGAACTGCAACAGAAGAACCTGCAAAGCACACGGCTCTGGTGGGACGTGGACGACACAAACGACGACGAGGGCAACCGAAAGAGCCACAACAACTTCAGGGGAGAATGAGTACTTCCTGTCCGATGCCTGCACGATGTACGGCATGGCTAAAGCACAATTCCCGTAACGACACATCAATAAAACTACTCGTTAGTAAATGAATGACGACACACTTCTGACAAAACAACAACCTAAATATAACACCATTATGAACCTAAAACATCTTGCTGTCTCGGCACTTCTGCTGCTGAGCATCTCCGTGGAGGCGCAGCAGCCCTACAACGTGTGCTGCCATCCGCAGGACATTATGAACTGGACGCCCGGCTCCAATCCCGACGATGCCTTCAACGTGGCGAAAGTTCCCTTGCAGAAACGTTTCAAGGAACCAGCCCTGATGAAAGCCAACAACAATCAGTTCTACGAAGGACAAATTTGCAACGCCACCATCCTCTACCCCACCTGTTCGCTCTGCCCTTCGCAGGGCGAGATAGGCAACTTCCTTGGCTACCAGCCCACCTATTGGCAGTACATGGACAAACTGGTCTATTGGGCAGGCGCAGCCTCTGAAGGCATCATCAACATTCCGCCTGCAGGTTCCACCGACGCTGCCCACATGAGCGGAGTGAAGAGCCTGGGCAACATCTTCTTCCCGCCAGCAGCCTTCGGCGGCACGCAGCAGTGGGTGCGGGAGATGCTCGTGCAGGAAGGCGGCCACTATCCCATGGCTGTCAAGCTGTATGAGATGGCAAAGTACTACGGCTTCGACGGCTGGTTCATCAACGAAGAGACGGGTGGCGGCTCACAAAGCGAATGGGAAGCATTCTTCCGCGACTTCTACGCAGCTGCAATGGCCGACGATCTCGACACACAGATGGAGCTGCAGTGGTACAACGCTTCACGCTATCCCAACACAGGACTGCTCTCCACACATCTGAACACCTCGCACTTCCTCGAGTATGGTGCCGTGGGTGACCACCGTAGCTACGCCTCGCAGATTGGCTGCACAGAAGAGCAGATATTCTCCAAAATCTATGCAGGCGTGGAGCTTGCCCAAGCAGGCCATCTGGGATGGACTACGGCTCTGAACACCGCCATGCCCAAGACGGGACACGTCGGCTCGCTCGACCTCTTCTGCCCCGAGACGAAGATATGGGAAGCCCCTGCCAAGTCGGCATTCAAGTCCGCCAGCAACTGTCACGGAGAAACAGCCTATCCCATTGCCAAGACCGTCTTCGACAACGAAGAAGACATGTGGGTGAACACCCAATCAAACCCCACGAAGACAGTCGCTTCCGGCTTCCCCGGCGTATCAAGCCGTGTGCTCGAACGTTCGGCCATCACGTCAATGCCGTTCGTCAGCGACATGAGCGTGGGCAACGGCAAGCACCGTTTCGTCCAGGGAGAGAAGCAAGGTACAGCCGACTGGTACCATTCCGGTATGCAAAGTGTGTTGCCGACCTGGCGATGGTGGATAGAGCGGAACACCAACATCTCAGTCTCCATCGACTGGGACGACGCATTCAACGTGGGCTCAAGCTTCAAGATTTCGGGCACCCTCTCTGCCGGCGACCACCTGATGCGTCTGTACAAGACACAGATTCCCGTCACGTCGGGAGGCATCTTCCGCTTCGTCTATAAGACACAAAATGCTGTCACCGTGGAGGCACAGCTCTCGACGGAAAGCTCCGTCACACCCGACGTCACCCTGGAAGGCACGCAGACAGAGGTGAACGGATGGACGGTGTGCGACTTCGACCTTGCTTCCCTCAATGGCAAGACCATCTACATGCTTGCCGTCAACATCAAGGCAGAAGCACGCGTCACTGGCTTCGCCTTCAACATCGGACAGGTTGCCGTGCTGCCCGAAAGCTATTCGCCGGCCTCCGTCGAAGTGACCGACCTCGAAACAAGCAGCGTCCTCGGCGAAGAAAGGGGCGACATCCGCGTCTCCTGGAAATACACCTGGACCGACAACTTCGACCACTTCGACATCTACACGCAGACGATGGACGGACAGAAGACACTCGTCGGACAGACACGCGACGAAGGCTTCTACATTCCGACCTTCGAGAGAAATGGTTCCGACGGACACGTCACGGTACTCGTTGTGCCAGTGATGAAGGACGGCGTGCAGAAGGCTGCAAGCCAGCTCGACGTGGACTATCCGGCTCCGACGGCACCGAAAGTGACCTTTGCCGTCAGTCCTAAGAGCTATCTCCTCACGGGCGAAACCGTCACCGTCACTGCCAACTGCACCGGCCATCCCACCAGCTACGCATGGACGTTGCCCGAAGGCGTTGAGCTTGCCAGTGGCAGCAGCCTCGACGGACCGTCGGTAAGCGTCGTGGCAAAAGAGGAAGGAAAGGTAAGTCTTACCGTGGCAGCAACCAACGACGTGGGCACTACGGACTACACAGCCGAGGCTTTCGACGTCTTTGCCGACGCTTCGGCCATGAACGCCGTCTATAACGTCGTCATGGGAAAGACGGTCGTAAGCTACAGCGGCTCAACGAACTCTACCGAAGTCCCGGGCAAGATCATCGACGGAGTGACGAACCCCAGCGCGACTTCCTCCAAGTGGTGCAACATCTCTCCCGACAACGAAGTGGTCTTCGACTGCGAAGGAGCCTACCGCATCTACGGCTTCGTCATCTACGACGGCAACGCCGGTCCCGAGTCAGGCGTTGACCAGATAGACTCCTACACCATCGAACTTTCGCAGGACGGCGTGAACTGGCAGACCGTGGTCAACAACTCGACACCCGGCAACGAGAAGATTTCCATCAAGAGCGACTATATTGCTCCCGTCAAGGCTCGCTACATCCGGCTTCGTCCCCACGTCAACGGCACCCTGCGCATCTGGGAGTTCGAGGCCTACGGACGTGAAGACAACAATCTCACCATGAGCATCGACCCGAAGGAATTCACGCTCTTCGCAGGCCGAGGCAGGCTGGTTCGCGTTCACTACGACCTTGGCGGCGACAAACGTGAAGATTACTTCACCTGCACGGCAAAGGCCTCGGGAGGCGTCACCATCGGCGAAATCCGTGAGAACGTAAAGACCCAGACCTTCGAAGTGCCTGTCTTTGCAGGTTATTCCTACGGGAAGGCCGACGTGGCAGTGACGATAAACAACGGCGGTGCCTATCAGCAAAGGAACTTCAGCGTCACCATCGACACCGACATTCAGCCGAACATTCTGGACGGCATGACTGCAACGGTGCGTCACTACAACGCCGACTACTCCTACGAAGCTACGTTCGACGAGTACGACGTGCTGACACTTACCGACGGCGACAAACTGACCGAAGGCCTGCTCGCCATCGAGGATTTCTCCAACCACAAACGTGACCTCTGGACCATCTTCACGTCTCCCAATCCCGAAGGCTGGAACTTGTCGAAGGTCAACATATACCTGCCCGACGAGAACTACGGCGAAAACGACAACGGCAATATGGGCACGGTGACCAACACGATTGAGATTTGCGTAGGAAACGACCTCAATTCCATGCAGACCATCAAGACGTTCACAGACCTCGACGGCGTTTCGGAGCTCTCGTACATCCTGCCTGAATACAAGAACACAAAGTACCTGGCCATCGTCTCCACGCTGAATCCCTACTTCTATCCCTCGTTGGCCGAGGTGGAAGCCTACGAACAGTTCGCTGGCGCCATACCGGAAGAGGTGCCGATGATTATCTCCAACTGGCCCAATGACGTTATGGCTGAAGCCACTCCCGTCACGAACTTCACCACCGAGACACTCGACGGTCAGGGCTGGTGCCTCTTCACTTCCGACGTCAGAGCCGCTGGCTCCCTGCCCATCGTCGACGGACTTCTCACCACGAACAGCGGCACGAAGTACATCATCGACCCGGCAAAGAACAACTCGCTCGTGCTCAGGACGGCAGGTTCACCACGTTCCGTCGAGTTCACCGAGCCTGCCTTCTGCGAGGAGCTCCGCTTCATCGTCATATCGGCAGAAGGCAGTTCCACGCTGAAAGCAGCAGTCGATTATGAAGACGGCACGTCGGAAGAGGCAGCACAGTTCAGCATTCCCGACTGGTTCAGCGGCAGTGCGAATGCTGGCGAGGCACTCTACGGGCTGGACCGCATCAAGCGTGGTGCAGGTGCGGGCTACAGCGCAGACCAATTCGACGGACGCGCCAACTTCCGCATCTTCGAGTACACCCTGAGCGCAGACAGAGGCAAGAAGACGAAAGGCATCACTTTCACGTCCACAGTCGCAGGGCGCATTCCCACGATACTCGGTGTGTCGGCGACAAGCTTCAAGCCTGTCAGTGAGCACATCATCGACGGCATAAAGGCTCCCGAAACAGCAGCAGAGAAACATCCTGTCGGCATCTGGTCGCTCGGCGGACAAAGGTTGTCGAAGCCCCAAAAGGGCATCAACATCATCCGCTACAGCGACGGAACAGTCGAGAAGACACTGGAAACAGGGTTGTAAGGGTTGAGGTTGCCGTGCTTTCAGCCCGTGAGGCTATAAAGTTTAGAGGCCCGGAGGTTAGCCAACCTCTGGGCCTCATAGCCTCAAACCGTGAAGCCTTATATTGGCAGCAGTCAAATCATCTAGCTTCACATGTAACGTTTTTTCAATACTATAGTCGCATGGCAGGGAGGGACGCGTCGCTCTGCCCATAGGGACGCGTCCTTTTACAAACATCTCTGGAAGGAGTCTGCCGGGGCGCCAGGAGGTCAGCCCTCATCAGAGCGCCAGCAGATTCTTCATTCTTCACTCTTCATTGACTGGCGTCGACCTATCGGTTCTTCACTCTTCACTTTGAGGTACTTCACGCCGTGGGTGGGAATGAAGTAGGTGACGTCCGAGGTATCGAGGTCCTGCTGGCGCCAGAGGTCGCGGACGCTCTTCAGGCTCTTGATGCCAAGCTGCGGGAAGTACTTCTTGAAGTCAACGTGTGCGTCGGTCTTGCCTACGTTGAATATGCCCACTGCATAGCTGCCGTCGCTGAGCGGGCGGCTCCATATCTGGATGCTGCCGTCTTCGACGTCGCGCTTGGCCTGCTTGCCGAGGATGTCTTGGTTGACGGCATTTACTTCGTTGTTGCAAAGCAGGCTGACGGTGAACTCGTCCATCTGAGCGATGTCGCAGCCTATGAGCATATTCGAGGCAAGGAGCGTCCAGAGGCTGATGTGGGTGTACTGCTCGTCGGGCGTGAGGCGGCTGTCTCTGAGGTTATCGCTCCAGCCTACCTTGCCGACGATGAGCATGTCGGGGTCGTTCCAGTGACCCGGTTTAGCGTATGGGTAGAGTTCGGGCTGGCGTTCGAAGCCGATGTTGTAAAGGCTCTGCCAAGTGTCCGTGATGTCGCCCGTCGTGCGCCAGGAGTTTGCATCGACTGCTTCGCCCCATTTCCACACGTCAGCCATGCCGTATTGGCAGAGGCTGTAGAAGATGTCGCGAGGCTGCTGGCGCAGACAGCGTTCCATGAGAAGATAGGGACGGACGTAGCTTGCGACGGTATGGTTGTCTGGCTCTGTCTGGTGCTTTCGCCCGTATCCGCACCAGTCGTACTTCAGGTAGTCGATGCCCCAGCTGTTGTAGCTCTCGGCGTCTTGCAGTTCGTGGTCAATCGAGCCGAGGTAGCCGCCGCATGTCAGGTCGCCGGGCGACGAGTAGATGCCGAACTTGAGACCTTCGCCATGCAGCCAGTCGCCGAGGGCTTTCATGCTGGGGAACTTCTCGTTGACGCCTATCGTGCCGTCGGGGTTCCTCTCGGGAGCTTCCCATCCGTCGTCGATGTTCATGTAGCTGTAGCCGTAGTCGGCGAGTCCCTTCTCGATGAGAGCCTTCGCACTGCTGATGACTTTGTCCTGCGTGACGCTCAAGCCCCAGCAGTTCCAGCTGTTCCAACCCATGGGAGGAGTCAGGGCTATCGTGCTGCCGACGCGTATGGTGAAGCGCTGCAACTGCTCGCCTTTCGCGTTCTTTGCCTTCACCGTGAAGGTATAGGAGCCAGCCTTGGCAAGCGAGCCGCTCAGTGCTCCGTTGTCGGGATTGATGGAGAGTCCTTGCGGCAAGTCGTCGGAAGTGATCTTGACAGGCTTGTCTCCGCTCACGCCGAAGCGGAAGTGAATGGGCGAGCCGGGACGTACGCCGTAGAGAGAAGGCGTGTTGAATCGGGGCGTGGCGGGTGCGGCGGGCGTGAGGATGTACTTTGGAATATATTGGGAAGTGATGCTGAGTCCGCTCTTGCTTTCAGTGAAAGTACTGATGATGCGCACCATGCGGTGGTTGTCGTAAGGCACAGCAATGGCCTTGTTCTTCTTCTCATTGACTGAAACCTTCATCGACTTCTCGCTGAGCGTCTCCCCTGTTTCGGGGTCGACGACCTTGACGGCAAAGACGCCGCTCTTCGTCGCCTTCATCTTACTGTTGATGGTGCTGATGCCTTGCAAGGTGCCGTTCGCTGCCTTTGCTTCGGTGAAGCTGATGCTCAGGTTGTCAACTGTATTCGGAACACGCACGCGGATGGGTCCCTCGAACATGCCACCCGGGTCGCTGGCGTTATAGACACGGACTGCCAGGACATTGACGCCGTCCCACTTGACAAGGTTGCTCGTGACCGGCACACGATAGCAGCGCTTCGTGCTCCATTGGCTCGCGTAGCCTTTCTCGTCGCTGGGGAAGCGGCCGGTCTTGCCGATGAGTTTGCCGTTGAGATAGGTCTCGTCGGCATCGTCAATGCCTCCGAGGATGAAGTCCACCGTCTCCTTGAGGTCGGACTTCTCGAGAAGCGACTTGGGCAGCCTGACGTGATAGCGATACCAGCCGAAGCCGTTCTCCACCTTCACGCCTTGCGACGTCCATGTGGCAGAGTTCTTGATGTCTCGCCACGAGCTTTCGTCGACGTTCTCGCCTGCCCACGAAGCATTGTCGCCCGCATGGAACTTAGCATTCTCCATCAGCACATCCTGTGCCGAAGACGTGAGTGACATTGTGCCGGCCACAGCCAGCAGAATAAGGAAATGTTTCATAGTGATTGGTTTTGTGTCGGTCCATGTGTATTTCGCAATTTCACAATTTCACTCGTCAGTACCTGAACGAGCTGCCTCCGGCAAACTCGCGGAGCAGGCTCGAAGGCGGCACTTGGTCGCCGGGAATGCCTCTGAAGTAAGCCAGGAACTTGCGCAGACGGTTCGCCTCAGCATATTCGACAGCCCGTTCCGGCACTTGTCCCAAGATAGGTATCACTTGGTCGCGTATCACTCCCAGCTCATAGAGCAAGGCGCTGTTGAACGTCGCGTCGGCCAGTCCCTGGAAGGGGAATATCCATTTCTCCTCGCCAGCACTGACACTTGCGGCGCGTCGGATGGTTTCCACGGCCGAGAACCCTCGATGCCTGAAGTCGCGGAGAATGCGGCGGAGCAAGCGTATGTCGGCCGTCGGAATATGATTGTGATCGTCGAGCTGTATGGTCGTGAGGGTAGAGACATAGATGCGGTACTTCTCCTCCTCAGGTATCTGCTGCGTCAGGATTGGGTTGAGAGCATGATTCCCTTCAAGGATGATGACGTCGTCCGAACCTATCTTGAGCTTTCTTCCCTCGAAGACCCGCTCGCCTTTCTTGAAGTCATAGCGTGGAAGCTCCACCTCTTCGCCCCTCAGCAAGGCATTCATCTGCCCCTCGAAGAATGGCGTGTCGACCGCTCCGATGCATTCGAAGTCGTACTCGCCATTGGCGTCTTTGGGCGTATCGACACGGTTCACGAAGTAATCGTCAGTGCTGATAGTATGAGGCCGCAAGCCGCAAGCCATCACGAGGACTGCCAGCCGCTTGGACGTAGTAGTCTTGCCACTGCTGCTCGGGCCGGCAAGCAAGACGATGCGGGCTTTTCTCCGGGCAATCTCGTCGGCAATGTCGCTGAGCTTCTTCGACTGTAAAGCCTCGCTCACATTGATTATGTCCGTGGCATATCCAGCCTTGATGGCATAATTGAGCTCGCCTACCGTACGCACGCCAAGGATGTCCTGCCACTTATGATGCTCGAGGATGACGTCGAACATCTTCCCTTCCTGGCCCATCATCTCCTCCAGCTGCGACGGATCCTTACGCGAAGGAGCACGAAGCAACATGCCATCGTAGAACTTGACAAGGTCGAAGAGATGCACCTGACCGGTGCGGGTGAGCAGACAACTATAGAAGTAATCGACCGTGTCCCCCAGCTTATAATAATATGTATACAGGTCGTCCTGACTCTCCAGCAACTGAACCTTGCTCTTCATCCCCCGCTTCTCGAACATCTCAATAGCCTCCTCGATGGGACACTGTATGCGATGTATGGGCATATCGGCATCTATGATCTCCTGCATGCGACACTTGATGCGACGGGCATCCTCGTCTTCCACAGGACGCCCCAAGCGAAGCTGACAGTAGTAACCACTGCAAACGGAGCCGCCAATGATAAGTTGTGCATCAGGGTAGGTATCCTCGACAGCCTTCGCCAAGATGAAGAAGAGCGTACGCGTATAGGTGCGCATACCACTTTTATCAGTAAGCGACAGGAACTCCACATCCTTGTTGTTGTAGAAGCGATAGTTCATTCCCTGCACTTTATTATTGACGCGGGCAGCCACTGGCCCATAGTCCATCTGGAAGTCCGCCCCTGCAAAGACCTCATAGAGATTGCTGCCGAAAGGCACACTTATTCTCTTTCCAGTGTTACGACAACGTATTCTTAGTTCACTCATCTTCATTATTTCATTATTTCATTTTCCCATTTTTTCCATCAACTCCTTCATGCCCTCACTGGCACCCTTCATAATATGATGGACAGGCATGTCGCTGTTCCAGGCAACAGGCTTAGGGTCGATGAGATAAATCGGTGTACCGGGATGGACCATGCGGGTAAGTCCGGCAGCAGGATAGACATTAAGGCTCGTGCCGATAACTATGAGCATATCTGCCTTAGCACATTCCTCTGCAGCCCGCTCTATTTCGGGAACCGCCTCGCCAAACCATACGATGAATGGACGAAGCTGGCTGCCGTCGGCAGCCACGTCGCCCATCTTTACATCAAGATGCTCAGGGTCGAGCGTCTTAATGTATCGCGGGTCGTTCGGCGACCAGCTGCTCGTCACCTTCATCAGCTCACCATGCAGATGAATGACGCATGTGCTGCCAGCACGTTCATGAAGGTCATCGACATTCTGAGTCACGACCGTCACCGCATGCCTCTCTTCAAGTTTTGCCACGAGCTCATGTCCGAGGCAAGGCTTGACTTCAAGCAACTGCTTCCGACGAATGTTATAGAACTCCGTAACGAGTTTCGGGTCGCGTGCCCATCCCTCGGGCGTTGCCACATCCTCTACATTGTACTGCTCCCAAAGTCCGCCGTTATCACGGAATGTACTGATGCCACTTTCAGCACTCATGCCTGCACCTGTCAAGACTACAATCCTCATAATTACCCCTCCTTAACGTTAAAGATATGCAAATATAGCAAAAAAAACGTAATGGAAGTATGCAGAGTTGGGAAAATGTTATAATTTTGCGGCGCATTTATAATAATAAGGTATATATATGGATAAGATAAGCTATGCTTTGGGACTGGGCATCGGCCAGCAAATCAAGAGCATGAACATTGAGAGTTTCAGCATCGAGGACTTCGCAAAGAGCATCACTGATGTGATTGAAGGCAAGGAGACTGCCTTCTCCGCTCGCGAGGCACAGATGATGCTGCAAGAGTATTTCACCAAGAAGCAGAAGGAAGAAGCTCAGGCTCACATTGCCGAAGGCAAGGCTTACCTCGATGCAAATGCTAAGAAGGAAGGCGTGACCGTGACGAAGAGCGGCCTGCAGTACGAAGTCTTGCAGGAAGGAACAGGCAAGAGCCCCAAGGCTACCGACACTGTTCGCTGCCATTATGAGGGACGTCTGCTCGACGGAACTGTCTTCGACAGCTCGTACAAACGAGGCGAACCTGCCGACTTTGGCTTGAACCAAGTTATTACAGGATGGACTGAAGGCGTGCAGCTCATGAAGGAAGGCGCCAAGTTCCGCTTTACCATCCCCTACCTCCTGGCATATGGAGAGCAGGGCGCCGGTGCAAGCATTCCGCCGTTCAGCACACTCATCTTCGACGTGGAGCTCATCAAAGTGCTTTGAAAAGGTGAAAAGGTGAAAAAGTAAAAAGTTAAACATCACATAACATTAAACAACAAACATCATGAAAAAGTTTTCTATTCTCGCAGCCGTTGTAGTGGCTGCTATCATGGGAAGTTGCACAAACGGCACTCCCAAGGCTAACCTGAAGGACGATATTGACACCTTGACCTATGCTGTCGGTGTGGCTCAGACTCAAGGCCTGAAGGAATATCTGACGCAGCGCATGGGCGTCGACACCACCTACATGGACGAGTTCTTCAAGGGCTTGACAGAAGGTGCTAATGCCGGCGACAGCAAGAAGAAGGCTGCTTACTATGCAGGCCTCCAGATGGGCCAGCAGATTGCTCAGCAGTGGATTCCCGGCCTCAGCTATGAGATCTTCGGTGAAGACAGCACTCGCCAGGTAAGCCTTCAGAACCTCCTGGCTGGTTTCATCTCCAGCGCAAGTGGCAAGGATTGCAAGATGACGCCTGATGAAGCTGCACAGACCATGCAGACACTGATGCAGACAGTAAAGGCCAGAGTGATGGCTGAGAAGTATGGCGCATGGAAGAAGGAGTGCGAAGACTACATGGCAGGCATTGCCAAGAAGGAAGGCATCAAGGAGCTGGGCGACGGCATCTACTACGAAGTCATCACCGAAGGCAATGGTGCTATTCCTGCCGACTCTAACAAGGTCAGCGTGAACTACGAGGGCAAGCTCCTCAATGACACCATCTTCGACAGCAGCTACAAGCGCGAGACACCTGCCAAGTTCCGTTGCAACCAGGTTATCCCAGGCTGGACAAAGGCTCTGACGAACATGCCTGTTGGCTCCACATGGATGGTATACATTCCCCAGGAACAGGCCTATGGAAGCGAGAACAGGGGCGAGAAGCTGCCTCCATTCTCTTGCCTCATCTTCAAGATTGAACTGCTTGGCATCGAGGAGTAAAAGATGAAGAAGTATATCCTCTTTGCACTCTGCGCCTGCATTTCCCTGGGTGCAAGTGCTGCAAAGAAAACCGCCAAGAAGAAGAAAGGGAAGGAACCTGTTGAGGTGGTCGACACCGTTAGCGTCGACACCTTCAGCTACTACTACGGTCGCGCCAACAGCAATGGGCTGAAGATGTATCTGGCTCAGCGCATGGGTATCGACACTACTTATGTGGCCGACTTCATGAAAGGCTTTGAGCAGGCAGCCCTGTCCGAGGCCGACAAGAAAGAGAAGGCCCGCCTGGCCGGTATAGAAATCCGTCAGCAAGTAGAGGAACAGATTTATCCGGGTGTCTCCAAGCAAGTGAACGACAGCACCGACATCCTGAACAAGGCACTCTTCATCCGTGGCTTCCGCGAAGGCTTCTCCGGAGAGAACGCCACCATTTCGATGGACAGCACTCAGGCGCTGGTCAAGAAGCAGATGGAATACTACCACAAGGTGAACATGGAGAAGAAGTACGGCGCAAACCGATTGGAGGGCGAGGAGTTCCTCAAGGCCAATGCCAGGAAGGACAGCATCAAGGTCACTCCAAGCGGATTGCAGTACAAGGTCTTGACTGCCGGCACGGGCGAGATTCCCACTAAGGAGTCGAAGGTAAAGGTGAACTACGAGGGACATCTCATCGACGGCACGGAGTTCGACAGCTCTTATAAGCGTAACAAGCCCGTCACCTTCCCCGTCAGCGGCGTAATCCCCGGTTGGACGGAGGCGCTCTGCATGATGCCCGTAGGCAGCAAGTGGATGCTCTACGTGCCGCAGGAACTCGCCTACAAGGACCGTGAGCAGGCCAAGATTCCTCCTTTCTCCTGCCTCATCTTCACCGTCGAGCTGCTCGAGATTGAGAAATAGACCTTGATTCCTGTTCAGGAACAAACTTACTGAAGCGGGCTAAGACCAGTCGAAACGGCGGTCTTGGCCTGCTTTTTTTGTCATTCGACACAAAATTCGCGTTTTCTTCCGCTTCGGCGGGAACAAACTTCACCTTTCTGCGTCTTTATAACAGAGACAGGCGAAAACTGATGGATAAGGAAGAGTTCTGCACATTGGCACGCGACCTCCGGGCCGACATCCTGCTTGCCAGCCGCCGATTCCTCGGGGGCGAGGCTGAAGCAGAAGACAACGTGCAGGACACCCTGCTGCGGCTCTGGAGCATCAGGGACAGACTTGACGCCGTCCACTCCGTCAAAGCCTTGACTTATGCCATTTGCCGAAACCTGTGCATCTCAAAGCTTCGGGGACGAAAGACCTTCCCAATCGAGCTGAACGACGAGATAAAACTTGCCAGCACACACGACTCGCAGTGGATGCTCGAGGAGAAGGAGAACGCCGAATGGCTGGAGGAACGCATCGGCGAACTGCCCTTCTCGCAGATGCAGATACTCAGGATGAGCCAACAGGACGGGCTTGAGAACTGCGAGATTGCAGAACTTCTCGGCATCAGCGAGACGACCGTCCGCACCGCCCTCTGCAAGGCAAGGAAGACGCTGCTCAGACAATTCACCCTCTATACATCGCAATCCAATCATGACTAAACACATCGAACACCTGCTGTCACGCTACCTCGACGGCGAGAGCACTCAGGAAGAACTCCGCCAGCTACGCCAAATCCTCAGTCGCAGCGAGGACTTGCCTGCCGAACTGCTGCCCTACAGGGAGATGTTCGCACTGCTGGACAAGAAACAGACCGTACCTTCTGCCGAGGCATTGAACAGGTTTGCGGGAGACAAACTGCAGAGGTTGAAAGGAAAAAGCATGGGGAAGAAGCTTGCCCTGCTGCTGGCTGCGGCCTGCATCGCTGCCTTGGCCTTCGTCCTCCGCACGTCCCGAGGGAGCGAAGAGGACTGCGCGATAGCCTACGTCGGCGGCAAGAAGATAGCAGACAGGCAGCTGGCAATGCAGATGGGACAGGAGGCATTGCAGGAAATCTTCAGCAACGAGAACCAGGAACAGCAACTCCACGACATATTCAACACGCAATGAAACACCTACTCATCACACTCGCACTCATCGTCTCCCTGCCTCTCTCGGCACAGAAAGGGCTCCACATCAACGACATCTTCAAGGGGAAAGTCGTCAGCCGGCAAGAGATGAGGGAAGGCATCATGAGGGGCGACAACCTCGCTCCCTACAAGCTCAACGTGCTGCACACAGCCTCCTTCACCGGAGACGAAGCAGAGCGGCAGCTTGCCGACAGGCTCTTCTCTGCCGACATGAAGGCGTATATCGCCGACGACACTGACATGGAGATGGAGAGCCGAGGCGGTTTCCTCTACTATGCCATCGTGCAACTCATCGACACCGACAGCGGCCTGCACCGCTACATCTGCTACCAGTGCAAGGAGAAAGCCAAGCGCTTCGACATCACCGTCGTATATATGGAGGGCAAAGCCACGCTTGCAGACCTGCGAAAGACATTCAAGAAGAAGTAACATATATAATAATGTATAGACAATGAAAAAGATTCTTACAGCCATCCTGCTGGTGGCATTGGGAGCAACGAACGCGACAGCAGACGACGACAAACACGACGAGAAGCCAGGAGGCTGGGATTTCGACCTGCCCATGCTGAATGTCAAGGGCGACAAGAACAAGGGCGCGGAAGTCACACTCTCGCTCAGTAGCAGCATCTCCTTCGGATTCATCGGCGGCGTAAGCCAGGCAAAGGGCGTCGACATCGACATGGGTCAGTCCTACGAGATAGAATGGGGCGACGTCATACGCACGAAAGTCCGCATTGGCAGGAAAGACCATCTGAGCTTAGGCCTGGGCTTCGACTGGCGGAACTACAGGGTGACAGGCTTCAAGATGTTCTC
>CAJOLC010000016.1 GCA_905235305.1 uncultured Bacteroidaceae bacterium
TACAAAGATAATGTTTTTCCGAAACATTGTGCTATTTTTCCCTTATTTTATTTGATAAACTGTTGAAAAGGTGTGATTTTGCCTGCGAGAATGGCTTTGAGGGACAGAAAGAACAGGCGAAATGGGCCGAGCTATGGCCTGCAGCCGTGCTTCCGACGTGGGGAAACGGCTCGGGCAGCAGTATGGTGCGGACGGTCCTTGCAGCTGCATGGGTAGATCCAACGTGCCGAATAGGGTGGGACAGCGTATTCCGTGGGGTAATACAATGCGTCTCCTGACGTTTTGGCGGCCGCCAAAAGAATTCACGGCGGCCGCCAAAAGAAACCGTAGCGGCCGCCAAAAATGTTCACGGCGGCCGCTACGAACCCGATTTCATGCTGTTGCAGGCTATTCGTTGACGGTATAGTGCCACGTCCGCGCCTCCTTGTATCGGCTCAGGCGGGGCTTTTCCCCCTCGCAGAGACTGTCGAGGAAGTGCTTGGCCGAGTTATATTTCAGGCCGCTGTACTGCATGAAAGTGCTGATCGTGATGTGTCCGTGATGGATGCTCATCCGCAAGGCCTCGTCCATGGCCTTCGTGTCGCGCATCTGACTGTTACCCACGCTCGCCCTCTGCTTGCGGAAGCCCTCCTCCGAGCAGTCGGCGTCCCTGACGAACTTCTTGGAGGGGATGAACTCCACACCGCAGTAGATGACGTCGCCGCCCAGCACTAAGGCAGGGTCCGTATGCTCCCCCAGCAGCTTCAGCTTCGGCGCGAAAGAGCCGAAGGGCGTCTCCACACGGTGCCCCTGACGCAGCCACATCGCCACGACCTCCTCCAGGAGGCTGGCAAAGCGGTGCACCTCGCCCTTGCTCGTATGCCGGTATTTCGCACAGAAACTGTCGATGTCCTCCAGGTCGAACTTGCGTTCTATCACAGGCTGAGCATAGAGCAGGGGCTTGCCGTCGTCGCCCTTAGTGGGCCGAGGCTGCAACTCAAATAGTATCCCATCCGTTTTGTATGGCATGACGAAACATTTTAGAATTTATGGCACAAAGTTAAGAATATCTCAGTAGAAAGTGCTGCAATGTCGAATAAAATTCGTAACTTTGCGCCCGATTACGTAGTTTATACATTATATATTTATATATAAGAACATGAAATTAAGCATTATCGTACTTGCCAAACAAGTACCCGACACGCGCAACGTCGGCCCGGACGCCATGACGCCCGAGGGTACCGTCAACCGAAGCGCGTTGCCTGCCATCTTCAATCCCGAGGACCTTAACGCCCTGGAGCAGGCTCTGAGACTGAAAGACCAATTCCCCGGAACCACAGTCAACGTCTTGACCATGGGCCCGGGACGTGCAGCAGAAGTGATTCGCGAAGCTATGTATCGCGGCGCCGACGGCGGCTGGCTGCTCACGGACCGTGCCTTCGCCGGTGCAGACACACTCGCCACGAGCTATGCCCTCGCTACTGCCATCAAGCACGTCTGCCCCAACGTGGACCTCATCATCGGCGGCCGTCAGGCCATCGACGGCGATACGGCACAGGTCGGACCGCAGGTTGCCGAGAAACTCGGCTTGAACCAGATTACTTACACCGAGGAGATCCTCTCCCTTAAAGACGGTAAGATAACCGTCAAACGCCATATCGACGGAGGCGTGGAGACAGTGGAAAGCCTTCTGCCTCTGGTACTCACGGTGAATGGCAGCGCAGCACCTTGCCGCCCGCGTAACGTCAAGCGCGTCATGAAATACAAGCGTTGCCTCGCTCCCATGGAACTTCCGCAGGGAACCACCTTCGCCGACCTCCCCTACGCCGGCGAGTACGACAAGAAGCCTTATCTGAAGCTCGGCCAGCTGAGCTGTGCCGATGTCAACGCAGACCTGCAGCAATGCGGCCTTGCAGGCTCGCCAACCAAGGTGAAGAACGTGGAGAATATTGTCTTCAAGGCAAAGGAAAGTAAAGTATTAACCGGCAGCGACGAGGATGTGAACGGTCTCATCCAGGAACTCCTCGCAAGCCACACAATCGGATAACGCCCTATGAATAGTGTATTTGTTTATTGCGAGCTTGAAGGCACAAAGGTTGCCGAAGTAAGCCAAGAGCTTCTGACTAAAGGCAGAAAGCTGGCCAATACGCTTGGCGTCAGGCTTGAAGCCGTTGCTGCCGGCAGCGGTATCGTGGGAAAAGTGGAGGCTCAGATACTGCCCTACGGCGTAGACCGTCTCCATATCTTCGATGCTGAAGGCCTCGCTCCCTACACGAGCAAGCCTCACACAGCAGTCCTCGTCAACCTCTTCAAGCAGGAGCAGCCGCAGATTTGCCTGATGGGAGCTGACGTCGTAGGCCGAGACCTCGGTCCGAGAGTCTCGTCGGCACTGCACAGCGGCCTGACTGCAGACTGCACTGCACTCGAAATCGGCAGCCATGACGACAAGAAGACAGGCAAGCACTACGACAACCTCCTGTATCAGATACGCCCAGCTTTCGGCGGTAACATCGTGGCAACCATCGTCAACCCCGAGAATCGTCCGCAGATGGCAACCGTCCGCTCCGGCGTGATGAAGGCAGAGATACTCGACCCGAACTACAAGGGCGAGGTCATCGTGGAAGATGTCGCTAAGTTCGTACCCGAGGCGGAATACGTCACGAAGGTCATCGACCGCCATGTGCAGGCTGCAAAGAACAACCTGAAGGGCGCACCTATCATCGTTGCAGGCGGGTACGGCGTAGGTTCCAAGGAAGGCTTTGCCCAGCTCTATGAGCTTGCCAAAGTGCTTCATGCAGAAGTAGGCGCAAGCCGTGCCGCCGTGGATGCAGGCTTTGCCGACCACGACCTGCAGATCGGTCAGACAGGCGTCACGGTTCGTCCCAAGGTATACATCGCCTGTGGCATCAGCGGAGCCATTCAGCACGTGGCAGGCATGAAGGAGTCCGGCATCATCATCAGCATCAACAGCGACGAGAATGCCCCCATCAACCAGCTTGCCGACTACGTCATCAACGGCACAGTGGAAGAGGTCGTACCAAAGCTCATTAAGTATTACAAGCAAAACAGCAAGTAACATGGCTAACTATTATACAGACATAAAAGAGATAAAGTTCGAGCTCGAGAATAATCCTTTGATGGAGCGTATCGTTGAGCTCAAGGAACGTCAGTTCGAGGATAAAGATACTTACGATGAGGCTCCGCAGGACCTCGCCGATGCCATTGACTCATACGACCGTGTGCTTGATGTGGTGGGCGACATCGTGGCTAACGTCGTGGCACCCAACGCCGAAGATGTCGATGCAGAGGGGCCGCACCATGAGAACGGACGTGTACGCTATGCGTCGAAGACTTACGAGAACCTCGCCGCCATGAACCATGCGGGTCTCAACGGCATGACGATGCCCCGTCGCTTCGGCGGACTGAACCTGCCCGTCACGGTCTATACGGCTGCCAACGAGATTGTCTCTGCCGGAGATGCCGGCTTCGAGAACATCTGGAGCCTGCAGGACTGCATAGAGACACTCTATTGCTTCGGCAACGAGGAGCAGCGCGAGAAGTACATCCCCCGCGTCTGCAAGGGTGAGACGATGTCGATGGACTTGACCGAGCCGGATGCCGGCAGTGACCTGCAGAGCGTCATGCTTAAGGCAACCTACGACGAGGAGAACCAGTGCTGGCGCCTGAATGGCTCCAAGCGCTTCATCACCAACGGCGACAGCGACATCCACCTTGTGCTGGCCCGTAGTGAAGCAGGCACAAGAGACGGCCGTGGCCTCTCGATGTTTATCTACGACAAACGCGACGGCGGCGTTGACGTGCGTCGCATTGAGAACAAACTCGGCATCCATGGCTCGCCAACCTGCGAACTTGTCTATAAGAACGCCAAGGCTGAACTCTGCGGTGACCGTAAGCTCGGCCTTATTAAATATGTCATGTCGCTGATGAACGGCGCACGTCTGGGCATTGCCGCACAGAGTGTAGGACTCTCGCAGGCAGCTTACAACGAAGCCATTGCCTATGCTCGCGACCGCAAGCAGTTTGGCAAAGCCATCATCGAATTCCCTGCGGTGCAGGAGATGATTGCCAACATCAAGGCCCGTCTCGATGCTGGTCGTGCCTTGCTCTACCAGACGGCACGCTACGTCGACATCTACAAGGCTCTGGAGGACATCGGTCGCGACCGCAAGCTTACGCCCGAGGAACGTGCCGAGCTGAAGGAATACAGCCGACTTGCTGATGCCTTCACGCCTCTGGCCAAAGGCATGAACAGTGAGTATGCCAACCAAAACGCCTACGATTGCATTCAGGTTCACGGCGGAAGTGGTTTCATGTTGGAGTACGCTTGCCAGCGCATCTACCGCGATGCCCGCATTACTTCCATCTACGAGGGCACGACGCAGCTTCAGACTGTTGCCGCCATTCGCTATGTCACCAATGGCTTCTACAGCCAAGTGATAGAGAGTTTCAACCCATCTCGCGATGCGCGCATCGCTGCCATGACGGAGAAGTACAACGCTTGCGTGGCTGCTGTGAAGGAGGCTGCCGACCAGGAACTGCTCGACCTCAGTGCGCGCCACCTCTATGAGATGGCTGCCGACATCATCATGAGCCTGCTGCTTCTGCGCAATGCGGAGAAGGCGCCGGAACTCTTCGGAAAGAGCTTCCAAGTGTTTGTCAAACTCGCTGAGGCTGAAGTGGAAAAGCATGCCACATGGCTCGCCGGTCTGACAACCAGCCAGCTCGATAACTACCGTCAGGCCTAATGGTGTCCATTCCGGATGCACACACTCTCGGTCTTCATCAACAGCATCAATGGCCAATCGCCCACCAACGACAAGAGCAAGCGCATAGACTCCCAGTTCGCTATCTACCGCGACCGCTTGCCTCGCGACAAGGTCTATGTTGAGGCCTATACCGACGCCACTTCGCCTTACTCCGCGATGCTCAATACTTCCATGAAATACATGGAGGAAGGCAACGAGCAAGTGGCAGTGGTCAACGTGCATCGTCCTGGCTCTCTGCTCGCCATCGACGAGTCGGCCTACCTCTGCGACCTCTATGCCTACACCTATCCCTCCTTTACCGTCAACCGTGCCTACTTCCCTGGCGACGCCCACATTGCCTACGACATGAACGACTACCTTGCCGTAAGCACTGAACTCTGCGGTAATATCCTGTCCGACATCGCCATGCAGGACCTCGCCACACCATGCTTCGCCAGCATCAACCTTGAGGGGAAGTACGACGAGACGACAAGGCAGCTCACCGTCACAGCCAAGGGTGAGATGCTTCCCGAAGCGGAGGCCATCTACGGAGACATCGCTCTGACGCTCCTCGTCACTGAGGATAACGTCAAGAGCCGACAGACGGTCTATAACCAAACCACAGGGCGTACCACCACCAGCCAGAACTACCTTCATCCGCATGTACTGAGAGGCTACCTCACGTCGCCTATAGGTTCACCCATCGAGACTGACGGCACGGACTATTCAGCGCAGTTCTCCACCACCCTCGATGCAGGCTGGAACGCCGACAACCTCACCGTCGTCGCTCTCCTGACTAAGGCTGTCGAGGCCGTCACCGACGACAATCTGTTCGACATGGATGTGCTCAATGCCACCTCCCTCACGATGGCCCAGCTCAAGGAGCAGGGGAATCCCGTAGAACTGATAATGGCAGACCAGGAGACTCCATCCCCCATTTGCTACGACCTTGCAGGGCGGACTCTCGTAAACAGTAGGTCGACTGGCAGCAATCAGCCTCGTGGCATCTACCTCGTGCCACAGAAGGGCGGCGCTGTGCGCAAGGTGATGGTCAGATAGACAGATAGGCGCATCCCACAGCTCATGTCATCATGCTTTGGGGCTCGTCCGGACCTTGAAAACGGGTAGTAGAGTAGTCAGACACATCGTGCCGAGTAGGACACTACAGGCAGTCATATACTAAAACAGGCCATCAGGCCTGTTTTTTTTATCCTTTTACCCTATTGCCTTTACCTCCCCAATCTGCCGCGTCGGTGGACATGGCAGGGTGGGTTGTTTGAACATACATGTATATTCAATTGAACATACATGTACATTCAATTGCACATACATGTATGTTCAAACAACGCATAGTGATGGGGGGCAAGGAGCAAGGTGCGGGGGTGAGTGGTGAAGGGGCGGTTAATGACCGATTCGGGATAAAAAAAAATATAACTGGTTATAAGTCGGGTTATAACCAGTTATAATTCGTTCCCCCTCCCGGCTTCGTCTGTCGGGTAGGGCGTTGCTGTGTCCGGATGGTCAGGCCAAGATGCTTTCTGCCAATGCGTTGAGTTGCTCTTCGTCGGCAGGCTTCATGCGCGAGCGGATGGTGACGGTGGGTTCTGCTATCTCGCAGTCCTTCATCGCCTCGATCATCTCGCGCATGACGCGTCCGGCACTGGGTGCCCAGCTGCCGTTCTCGACGATGCCGAAGCGACGCTTCTGGTAGTTCTTTATCTGGAGATGGTAGAGGAAGTCGTGCATGACGGGGAAGACGCCGCCGTCGTAGCTGGCTGCCATGACGACGACCTTCGGGTAGCGGAAGGCATCCTCGATGACTTCAGCCATGTCATCGCGGCTGAGGTCGCTCACGACCACCTTCTTGGCTCCTTTCTCCCTGAGCAGTTCGCCCAGACGCTCGGCTGCCTTTGCCGTGCCGCCATGAATGCTGGCGTATGCCACGAGTACGCCTTCACTCTCGGGTTCGTAGCGGCTCCAAATGTCGTAAAGCCTGATGGCCTCTTTCATTGCCTCGCCTTCGAGTACCGGACCATGCAACGGACAGATGGTCTGTATGTCGAGCGTCGCAGCCTTCTTCAAGACGTTCTGCACCTGCACACCATACTTGCCGCAGATGTTGAAGTAGTAACGGCGTGCCTCGCAAGCCCAGTCGTCCGTCTCGTTGACTAAAGCCCCGAACTTTCCGAAGCCGTCGGCTGCAAAGAGCACCTTCTCCTTGTCCTCGTAACTCATTATCACTTCAGGCCAATGCACCATGGGTGCAGCAATGAAGTGGAGCGTATGGCTGCCCAGGGAGAGCGTATCACCTTCCTTGACGGTGATGACTCGGCCTTCAAACTGGAAGCCATCGAAGAAGTTGGGCAGCATCTTCAGAGCCTGAGCGCTGCAGACAAGCTTAAGTTCTGGATAAGTCTCGAGCGCTTCTGCGATGAGCGAAGCGTGGTCGGGCTCCATGTGATGTGCCACGAGATAGTCAGGCTTACGGCCAGCAAGAGCTGCTGTGAGGTTAGCCTTCCACTCGTCGCCTTTGCGGCGGTCGGCAGTGTCCATGATGGCAATCTTCTCGTCCTCGATGAGGTACGAGTTGTAGCTCATGCCTTCCGGCACGATGTATTGGCTCTCGAAGAGGTCTATGTCGAGGTCGTCGACACCGATGTACTTGATGAAATTCATAGTTCTTTATTCTAAATATGTATATCCGTAGAGTCCGGCGCGGTAGTTGCTGATGAACTCCTTGCCTTCGTTCTGAGTTATCTTGCCGTCCTTGATTGCCCTGCTGACCCAAATCTCAAGGCGACGCACGAGCTTCTTGGGGTCGTACTGAACATATTCGAGCACATCGGCAACGGTCTCGCCGTCGATGAACTGCTCAATCGTGTACTGCTCCTTATCGACGCTGATGTGTACGGCATTGGTGTCACCAAAGAGGTTGTGCATGTTGCCGAGTATCTCCTGATAGGCTCCGACGAGGAAGACGCCTATATAATAATGTTCGCCCTGGCGGACAGGGTGCAGGGGAATGTAGTTCGTCTGCTGTCCGCCGTTGACGTAAGCCGATATTTTGCCGTCGCTGTCGCAAGTGATGTCCTGCAGGGTCGCACTTCTCGTCGGCTGTTCTTCCAGCCTTGCTATGGGCATGATGGGGAAGAGCTGGTCGATGCCCCACGAGTCGGGCATACTTTGGAAAAGCGAGAAGTTGCAGAAGTACTTGTCCGCCATCTGCTTGTCAAGGTTGCGCAGCTCGTCGGGAACATGCTTTTGATGGTGCGCCAACTCTGCCACTTCGTGACTGATGGCCCAATAAAGCGACTCAATCTGAGCCCTCGTCTTGAGGTCGATGATGCCGTGACGGAAGAGGTCGAGTGCCTCCTCGCGAATATCCTCGGCATCGTGCCAGTCCTCCAGAAGCGAACGCGATGAGAGCTTGTCCCAAATCTCTGTCAGGTCATGCACGAGTTTGTGGTCGTCTGGCCCTGGTTCGAAGTCCTCGGGCATCTGTGGCGCCGACACACTCTCCAGCACGTCGATGATGAGAACGCTGTGATGAGCGGTAAGGGATCTGCCTCCCTCCGTGATGATATTGGGGTGGGGGATGCTGTTCTTGTCGGCTGCCTCGACGAAGGTATAGATGCAGTCGTTCACATACTCCTGTATGCTGTAGTTGACGCTGCTCTCGCTGTTGCTGCTTCTTGTGCCGTCGTAATCCACGCCAAGGCCGCCTCCGCAATCGACGAACTTGATGTCGAATCCCATCGTATGGAGCTGGACATAGTATTGTGCCGCCTCGCGAAGGGCAGTGCTGATGCGTCGTATCTTGTTGATTTGGCTGCCGATGTGGAAGTGGATGAGGCGAAGGCAGTCACGCAGTCCGAGCTCATCGAGCATTTGCAAAGCCATCAGTAGCTCAGAGGAGTTGAGGCCGAACTTAGAGGCATCGCCGCCGCTTTCGCTCCACTTGCCGCTGCCGTTGCTGGCCAACTTGATGCGGATGCCAAGGTTCGGATGTACACCAAGCTTCTTTGCCGTTTCTGCAATCACAGCCAGTTCGGGGAGTTTCTCAATGACGAGGAAGACGCGCTTGCCCATCTTCTGTGCCAGAAGTGCAAGCTCTATGAAGTTCTGGTCCTTGTGTCCGTTGCAGATGATGAGGCTGTCGCTGTCCATGTTCGTGGCGAGGACGGCATGAAGCTCAGGCTTCGAACCAGCTTCCAGTCCCAGGTTGTAGCGTTTGCCGTGACTGATGATTTCCTCTACGACCGGGCGCATCTGGTTCACCTTTATGGGGAAGATGATGAAGTGCTCGCCCTTGTAGTTGTATTCCTTGGCAGCCTTGCGGAAACATTCGTCAGTCTTTTCGATGCGATTGTCGAGGATATCAGGGAAACGGAGCAGCACGGGAGCCGTCACATGACGTGTGGCAAGCTGATCGACCACTTCCTTCAAATCCACTTGCACGCTGTTCTTCTTGGGCGTGACATAGACATGTCCCTTTTCATTGATGCCAAAGTAATTGACTCCCCAGCCTTTTATGTTGTAGAGTTCTTCGGAGTCCTCAATTCGCCACTTTTTCATTTATGATATGACAATTTACTATTTACGATTTATTTCCCCCTAAGGAGGGAGGGTAGGGGGCCCTTACAGTCCCAGTTCCTCTCGGATGAGGTGGACGCTGGTCTGGAGCTTGTCATAGTTGTCGAGCAGCGTCACGTCGATGATGTGCTCTGCTTTGAGATAATAGGGCTCGCGTTGCTTGAGCGAGGTTTGGATGTATTCGAGCAGTTCTTCTTCGCTCTTGCCCTTTATCAGCGGACGTTCCACCTTACGCATCCTGAGGTGCTCGGCCAGCACTTGTGGCGTTGCCTTCAGGTAAACGCTTTCGCCCACGCTGTTGATGTAGTCCATGTTGTCGAAGAAGCATGGAGTGCCGCCACCGCAGCTGAGCACGATGTCCTCGAACTCTGCTACTTCGTGGAGCATACTTTTCTCTATCTGTCGGAATCCTTCTTCGCCTTTCTCGGCAAAGATTTGTGCCACGGTGCTATGGTAGCGTGTCTCGATATACCAGTCGAGGTCGTAGAATGTACGGCCAAGGGCGGCAGCAAGCTGCTTACCTACAGTGGTCTTGCCGGAGCCCATGTAGCCTATCAGGATGATGCTTTTCATTTGCGTGTGAAGCGGCGGCGTGTGGGTTTAGCGGCAGGCTTTTCGTTCTGGCCTTGCACGATTTCCATACACTCCTTGTAAGTCAGGTCTTTAGCTCTTTCATGCATATTCTTAGGAAGACGATAGTTGTCGCCCTTGTAGGTGATGTATGGGCCGTATCGCCCATTCAGTACTTCCAGGTCAGCATCTTCTTCGAAGGTCTTGAGGTGACGTTCGGCCTCTTCCTGATGCTTGCGGTGCATCATGATGACGGCTTGTTCGAAGGAAATCTCCATTGGGTCTGTGCCCTTGGGGATGGAGACATACGAGCCTTTGTGAGAGATGTAGGGACCGAACTTACCGGCGCCGATGGTGATAGGCTCGCCTTCATATATGCCAAGTTTGCGTGGTAGCTGGAAGAGCTCGAGGGCTTCTTCCAGGGTGATGGTCTCGAGTTTCTGTCCGCTACCCAATTGGGCGAAGCGAGGCTTCTGCCCGTCTTCGTTGCTGCCCATTTGAGCGACAGGGCCGAAGCGACCTATCTTGACGGTAACGGCGGCGCCAGTTGTGGGGTCTTTGCCAAGCAGGCGCTCGCCTACCTTGTGTTCTGTATGTGTGTTGACGGACTTCTCTACGAGAGGTTCGAACCCTTGATAGAAGTTCTTGACGACGCCTTCCCATGCCATCTTGCCTTCTGCTATCTCGTCAAACTCCTTTTCGATATCGGCTGTGAAGTTGTAGTCCATGATTTCCGGGAAGTTCTCGATGAGGAAGTCGTTCACTACTATACCTATATCTGTGGGCAACAGCTTGCCTCGCTCCTGGCCAACGGTTGTCGTATGGGAAGCTTGTGTCAGCTTGTCGCCTTTCAGCGTGATGGTGTGATACGAACGTTCTTCGCCTGGCTTGTCGCCTTTCTCTACATATTCTCGTTGCTGAATGGTGGTGATGGTGGTGGCATATGTGCTTGGGCGACCGATGCCGAGTTCTTCAAGCTTGCGGACTAGGCTGGCTTCGTTGTAGCGGACGGGGCGCTGGGAGAAGCGCTGCGTAGCAACGATCTGCTCGTAGCTCAGGGTGTCGCCTACCTTTAGGATGGGCAGGGTGCTCAGGTTGTCATTGTCGGCATCGCTTTCCGTAGTGCTTTCGCTGTTGGTGTCGCTATAGATGCGCAGGAAGCCATCGAACTTCACCACCTCGCCTTCAGCCATGAAGGTTTCCTCCCTGCCGCCGATGCTGATGGTCACGCTGGTGTGCTCAAGCTCTGCATCGGCCATCTGGCTGGCGATGGTACGCTTCCAGATGAGGTCGTAGAGGCGGCGTTCCTGCCCGGTTCCTTCGATTTGCTGCTGATCCATGTATGTGGGGCGGATGGCTTCGTGGGCTTCCTGGGCGCCTTTCGAGCTGGTGTGGTACTGGCGTGTCTTGACGTAGTCCTTGCCCATCTGCTCTGTGATGACAGCCTTGCTGGCACCCAGGCAGAGTGTGCTCAGGTTGACGCTGTCGGTACGCATGTATGTGATGCGACCGCTTTCGTACAGATGCTGAGCCACCATCATTGTCTGTGCCACGGTGAAGCCAAGCTTGTGGGCGGCTTCCTGCTGCAAGGTGCTTGTCGTGAATGGCGGAGCGGGTGTGCGTTTCACGGGTTTCGTCTGTATGTCTTGAACTGTGAATGTGCTGCCCTTCACGCTTTCGAGGAACGCCCTTGCCTCCTCGATGGTGGCAAAGCGTCGGCTGAGAACGGCCTTCACCTCTTCCCTCTTTTCGTCGGACGAAGCTTTTCCGTTTCTGGAGGATGTCGGGGTAAGGCTTGCCGTCACGCGGTAGTTCTCCTCGCACTTGAAGTTCTCGATGTCGCGTTCACGCTCTACGATGAGGCGTACAGCCACGCTCTGGACGCGACCTGCCGAGAGGCTTGGCTTCACTTTGCGCCAAAGGACGGGGCTGAGCTTGAAGCCCACGATGCGGTCGAGCACGCGTCGAGCCTGCTGAGCATTCACCAGGTTGAGGTCAATCTGCCGTGGATGTTCTATGGCATCCAGGATGGCAGGCTTCGTAATCTCGTGGAAGACAATGCGGCGCGTCGTTTCGGGTTTGAGTCCGAGCACTTCGTAGAGGTGCCAGCTGATGGCTTCTCCTTCGCGGTCTTCATCGGAGGCCAGCCATACCATTCTCGCCTGATCTGCCTGACTCTTCAGCTGAGCCACCACTTTCTGCTTGTCGGACGGCACCTCATATTGTGGTGCGAATGTCTTTTCATCCACGCTGAACGAGCGCTTCTTCAGGTCGCGAATGTGCCCGTAGCTGGAAAGCACCTTGTATCTGTCACCCAGGAACTTCTCGATTGTCTTAGCCTTTGCAGGGCTCTCTACGATTACCAAATTATCTTTCATTGCCTGTTATTTCTGTTTTCAACTTTCGGGTATCAATCTAAATTGTGGCTGCAAAGGTAATTCATTTTTTCAAATTACACATTATATATATAGAAAATTTAACTTTCCCCCGCATTTTTTACCTTTTTCATTGTTCAGGTCTTGCATTTTTTTTAGTTTCTTCTTCCCTTTCCTCCGTTCTCCGTCTGCGCCTGCGAAAGGAGAGGATTCGGGCGGGACGGCGTCCGATGGGTGAATGACAAGTCCCGAATGGGTCAACAGAGCCTTGTACCTTCATCCTTTCGCAGTGCTTCCCATCCTCTCTTCCTCTTATTCTTTCCCCGACATGGCATAGTGGGTTGTTTGAACATACATGTATATTCAATTGCACATACATGTATATTCAATTGCACATACATGTATGTTCAAACAACGCTCCTTGATGGGGTGACGTGATAGGTGTGGCATGATGGCCTGTTCCCTGCTCTTCTTTTTGTCATTCCCTTGCATGATGTTTGCTTCGGAACGGTGCGCCTGAATGTTTGCAGACAAAAAGAATCTTGCCACAGGCTGTTCCCGTGGCAAGATTCCTTATTCTGCCTGACTGCTTGGTCAGTGCTTCTTCCCCGATGTCAATGCGAGGCTTCTGCTATTTCACTATTTTCTTTCCGTCCTGAATGTAGATGCCGTGAGGCAGCGTGCCTGACTTCGTGACGCGACGGCCGCTGAGGTCGTGAATCATGCCCTCTGCCGTTCCTTTGACGGGAGCTGCGATTCCGTCTCCAGAATCACTGGCGGGAGCGGCGTAGCGCGGATAGGCTTCTGCATCTTCCTCTGTGAACGGGTGGTCGGCATCATAGCCGGAAGCCACAGCGAGGTCGGCGATGTGCGAGCGTGCGCCTGAGTCCGAGGTGGCATCTATCTCGAAGGTGAAGGCCGTGCCCTTCTTCAGCTTGATGAAGAAATCGAGGGTCTGCGGCACTTTCCCATCGGCTCCGTCGATGGCGGACGTGCCGTATTCCTTCTCAAAAAGGTATTCGCTTTGCGGACACGTCTTGCCTTTGTCGATGTAGCGGCTGCGGATGTTGAGGGGATTAGTCTGCGCGCTCTTGTCGCGGAAGACGGTCATCGTGGCGAAGTAGATGCCGTCCTCGGGAGCCGTGAAGACGATGGCCGGGGATGCAGTCTCTCCGTTGGAAGCCAGCGGGTGTATGTTGCCGTTTTCCGTAACGAAGCAATACTCGTCGAAGCTATACCATGCGCGTCCGTTGGAAGCCTTGGCCTTAGCACTGTTGGTATCGAAGTTGGTGAACTTCGCATAGGTGCCTTCGGCAGGCGAGTAGCGGTAGAAGCCCCACGGCTCGTTGTCGTTCAGTGCGAAAGCATCGGCGGCGGTGGCTGCGTCGGCACCTTCTGCTGTCTGGAAGAGGTGGAAGTTGCCGTCGGCATCAAAGTCGATTTCGCCCATGGCCTCTTCGCCTGTGGCGTTGTAGTAACGCGGATAGGCCTGAGCCTCCTCATCGGTGAAGGGATTGCCGGCATTGTGGCAGGAGGCAACGGCGAGGTCTGCGATGTGCGAACGAGCGTTGCCGTCCGACGTGCCGTCAATCTCGAAGGTGAAGGCCATGCCTTTCTTCAGTTTGATGAAGAAGTCGAGCGTCTGTGGCACCTTGCCGTCTGCACCGTCAACCTCTGCGGTACCGTAGGTTTTCGCAAAGATGTAGCTGCTCTGCGGGCATTGCTTCTCATCGCCAAGGTAGCGGCTGCGGATGTTGAGCGTATTGGTCTGTCCGTTCTTGTCGCGGAAGACGGTCATCGTGGCGAAGTAGATGCCGTCCTCGGGAGCCGTAAAGACGATGGCCGGGGATGCAGTCTCTCCGTTGGAAGCCAGCGGGTGTATGTTGCCGTTCTCCGTGATGAAGCAGTATTCATCATTGGTGTACCAGGCATTGCCGTTGGCTGGTTTGGCCTTAGCGCTGTTGGTGTCGAAGTGGGTGAACTTGGCGTAAGTCCCGTCGGCTGGTGCGTAGCGGTAGAAGCCCCAAGGGTTGTCGTCGTTCTCCGCAAAGGCCGGTGCAGCCGTGGCCGTAGAGGCACCTTCGGGAATTGTCTGGAAGAGGTGGAAGTTGCCTTCGGCATCGAAGTTGATGCCCTCGTCGGTGCGGCGGCTATCCTGCACGGCCTGCCATGCACGCTCCATATAATATATATATGTATGCGTGAGGAATGTGTTCAGGTCGCCACTCTCAATGGCAGCCTTCGCCTCGGCGATGATGGCTGCGAGCTTGTCCATGCTGGCTTGACTCACCTGCCCTGCGCCTGTTCCAGGCGTTTCCGTGGCCATAAGCTCCTCGTATTTATCAATTTCGCTCTGTAGCAGTTCGACGATATTGCCGATGTCCCAGACTTCGTCCGAGTTGAAGTCATCGGGGATAATCAGCCATTGACGGTTCAGGCTGGTGTAGTTCTTCTCGTTGTTCTCCCATGTGATGAGCTTCGTACCGGCAGCCGAGCTGCCTCCCGAAACATTGGCCGTGCGGCTGTACTTCTTGTTGATGATGTTGTAATAGCTTGCCTCTTCGCTTGCAAGGACGATGTTCCAGAGCTGTGCCTCGTCGGTTTCGTCGGCCTTGACTACGTTGAGTTGTGTTTCAAGGTCGCCGTTCGGAGCGTTGAGAGCTAAGCCGCTTGCCCTGTTGATGAATTGGTAAGCGTCGCCAACCTGATGGATGCTCCACTGCTGCGTGCGGCGGAGTGTGTCCTTGGGCCATAGATATGCGAGGCTTCCATCAGTCAGCGCTTCGTCTGTAACGTCGAAGAATGTCTGCACGCCTACGCTCTGGATGCGATAGAAGTAGTTGATGTTCAGCTCGAACTCCCTTGCCTCGTCCTCGTAGGTGGCGTTGGCGCGTTCGGTAAGCTCGTTGTCGAGGTACGCGAAGTGCGCGGTGATGAAGTCCTTGAGGTCGGTGAGGTACTCCTGATAGGTGTTGTGCAGGACCACTTCGTTATAGACTTTCGTGTTGATGCCGTACTTCTGGAAATTCAATTCGGCAGAGGCTGCAATCAGATTGCCGAGGCTGTCGACGGCATTCAGCAAGTGGGCTTCGATGCCGGCATCTTTCAGTTCATGGTAACGCCGCAGGATGAGTTGCTTGAACCACGGGTCGCGCCACATACGGGTGAACCAGGAGCGGCACACGCCGGTGTTGATGTCGACAATCATGCGGTTGGTGGTGTTGTTGCCGCGGGTGTCGTTGTTGTAGGCAATGTCGTAGTCCCAGAGCGGACCAAAGTACATCTTCAGGTCGTTGGGGCGTTTGTAGAGATAGGTACTCCAGAAGCCATCATAGTTTGCACTCATTTCGGTGCAGAGGTAGAGGTTGGCGAGGGATACGGAATCTACAAGCTTGCGGTAACCGAGCTCTGGATCCCTGAAGTCGTTGCCGAATAGGGCGTCCTCGAATTGGTCAAGCCATGAGAGCACATAGTTGGCTTGCCTTGTGGTCACCTGGCCGTCCTTTGGCTTGTGAATACGCACGGGGACGCTCTGGCGGGTGGTGGTGACGTACTTATGATCCTTCCATCCGTCGGCCTCGAGGAAGAAGCCTTCGGTGGCCGTCTCGCCTTCGGCAAGTTCTCCAGGCGTCTCGATGTCGAGTCTGCCCGATTCGACATCGGGGTGGTCGGTTATTTGATAGTTGCCGATATACACGTTGTTCAGGACGACATCCACGAAGCGTGCGCCCGGATTGAACTCCATGCCTGCGAATCTTCCCATGATGTCCGTGGTCAGGGCATTACGGATGAGCGACTTGTCGTAGTGGTTAGCCATCAATACCCAGTTGTAGTCCGTCACTCCTTTGTCGCCGAGGAGGTCGACCTTTTTGCTGAACTTCAGGCGGTAAGCCTTCTTCGTGGCGCCGGCACCGCTGAAGGTGGAGTTGCCGCGGCAGCGAATCCTTAGTCCAGAAATTTTTGTCGTGTCGGCACCATCGACCATTGTCCAGGTGGCATTGACGAAGGTCTTCTTGCTGGTAACAGCTGCCATGCCTGTGGTCCGGATGTAGACGGTAGGCAGGTTCGTCAGTTGCGTGTAGTCCTGAGCACTGATGGTCAGGCACAGCAACAACGTCAGGATGTGAAAGTAAAGTCGCTTCATAAGCTGAAAAATTAAGGTTAAGTTAAATAAAAGAAGTTAGGGTTTTCGTGTTTTGAAGTTGAGGCGCGACTCGGCCATTAGGGAGCCGCAGGTGGCAAAATGTGTTGATTCAGTCGCAAATATACGATTTTCTGCAATACGAAACAAGTAATCCTGCCTAAAATATCACTGTCCGGCAAGGTTCCCGGCAGGCATCCTCTCCCTCCAAACAGTAAAGACCTTCGGCACTATCCAGCGTTAAGGTGGCTCGCCAGGCAGCCGAAGCAGTCAGCCCGCCACACTTTGCCTCTCCATCCTTTCACCTTCTCAGCTTCCCTCATCAGGATGCCTTGCTTGAACATACATGTATATTCAATTGCACATACATGTACATTCAATTGCACATACATGTATGTTCAAACAACCCTCTATGCTGCATCGGGCAATGCGAAAGGCTTGAGAGACCATTTCCGCACTATTGGGGGACTGCTGCCCCATGTTTTCGGAGCCTGCCCTCTGTGCGGCACAAACAAAAAGAGCGCGATACACGTCTGTGCATCGCGCTCTTTGTTGGTTGGACTACCCGGGTTCGAACCAGGACTGAGAGAACCAAAACCTCTTGTGCTACCATTACACCATAGTCCAATCCCATAGCAAACTTTTTATCGTTTGCGGCTGCAAAGGTAAGAAAAAATTATTGAACAACGAAGTGTGACCAATGATTTTTTTTCTTTCCCTACAGTTTTTTCGTCTGTCCCCCCGTAAATGGGAGTTAAGGCATCACTTCGCAATGAGCAGGAAATACTTCTTCTTGCCTTGCTGCACGAGTAGGTACTTGCCGTCGAGGAGGTCGGCTTCGGTCACCATCTGGTCGAACGAGGCGAGCTTCTCCTTGTTGAGGCTGACGCCGCCGCCCTGCGTGAGCTTGCGCATCTCGCCCTTGCTGGGGAAGCACTGCGTGTGTTCTGCGAAGAGATCGACTGCCTTTGTGCCCTCGCCCGCAAGCAGTTCCTTGCTCACCTCGAACTGGGGTACGCCGCTGAATACGTCGAGGAGCGTCTGTTCATCGAGCTTCACCAGGCTCTCCTTCGTGCTCTTGCCGAAGAGGATGCCGCTGGCCTCGACTGCTGCCTCGTAGTCCTCGCGGCTGTGAACCATGATGGTGAGCTCCTCGGCCAGCTTTTTTTGCAGCACACGAAGCCCCGGGTCCTGGCGATGCTCCTCGATGAGGGCGTCGATGGTGGCTTTGTCGAGGGACGTGAATATCTTGATGTAGCGTTCGGCATCCTCGTCGGCCACGTTGAGCCAGAACTGGTAGAAGGCGTAGGGACTGGTGCGGTTGCGGTCGAGCCAGATGTTGCCCTTCTCCGTCTTGCCGAACTTCTTGCCGTCGGCCTTCGTGATGAGCGGGCAGGTGAGGGCAAAGGCTTCGTTCTCCACACCCAGCTTGCGGCGGATAAGCTCCGTGCCGGTGGTGATGTTGCCCCACTGGTCGCTGCCTCGCTGCCGCCCATTTGCAGCTTGCAGTTCTTCGTCTGGTATAAGTGCAGGAAGTCGTAGCCCTGCAGGAGCTGGTAGGTAAACTCGGTGAACGACATGCCGTCCTGTGCTTCTCCGTTCAGGCGACGCTTCACGCTGTCCTTTGCCATCATGTAATTGACCGTGATGCACTTGCCTATCTCGCGTGCGAAATCCAGGAAAGTGAAGTCCTTCATCCAGTCGTAGTTGTTGACCAGCTCGGCTCTGTTGGGCGCGTCACTCTCGAAGTCGAGGAAATGCGCCAGTTGCTTCTTGATGCACTCCACATTGTGACGCAGCGTCTCCTCGTTCAGGAGGTTGCGTTCCTGACTCTTCCCGCTCGGGTCGCCTATCATGCCTGTGGCTCCGCCTACGAGGGCGATGGGCTTATGACCGCAGCGCTGCAGGTGACGAAGCATCATCACGCCGCAAAGGTGGCCTATGTGCAGACTGTCTGCCGTAGGGTCTATGCCCACATAAGCCGATACTTGTTCTTTCAGTAATAATTCTTCTGTGCCTGGCATCATTTGGTGAATCATGCCACGCCACTTCAATTCTTCTACAAAGTTCAACATTAGTATAGTTAGTGTTTGTCGGTTTACTGTTTCCTGTAATGTGTAGGTCTGGCTGTCTCAGAACTGTTCCAGGTAGGCTATCCTGCTTTCCGTGCTCGGATGCGTGCTGAAGAGCTTGCTCATCATGTTGGTGAATTCGCTTTTGAAAAAGGCAGGCCTTACGATGAAGAGCTGAGCTACATCTTCGCGGTCCACTTGTCCGAGGCCAGGGTTGCCACTTATCTTGCGCAAGGCCGAAGCTAAAGCTAACGGATTGCCGCATAGCTCGGCACCGCCGGCATCGGCCATGTATTCGCGCTTCCGGCTGATGGCAAAGCGAGTGAGCAAGGTGAAGAAATAACCTATCGCAGCCAGCACGATGGCGACAAGGATGACGGCAATGACTGCCATGCCGCTGTTCTTCCCGTCCCGGTTAGTCCTCCGGCTGCCTCCACCATAGATGAACGTGTTCCACAGCATCCTGACTGCCAGGCTCAAGGCCGTGCTCATGATGCCTACAAAAATAATGCTGATGATGAGCAGACGTGTGTCGCGGTTGCGGATATGCGTCAATTCGTGGCCTATCACGCCAGCCAGCTCGTCGTCGTCCAATAGGTTGCATATGCCTGTAGTAACGGTAACGGTATAGCTCTTCTCGTCTATTCCACTGGCAAAGGCATTGAGCTGCGGGTCGTCGATGATATTTATCTTGGGCATAGGCATTCCGCAAGTCATGGTGAGGTTCTCCACGATGTTGTAGACGCGCGGATTCTCTCGGCGCTCCAACGGCCTGGCTCCTGTCGCCCTCTTCACCATACTGGTATTTGTGAAGTAGGCAATCATGAACCAGATGCCCACGATTCCTACCACCCAAGGCAATGCCATGACGAATGCCTCGCCCGTCTGTACAGCATCAAAGGTGAACGATGTGCCTCCGTAGCCGTCCGGCACTTCTTGCATGTTCATGAATGCCACGAAGGCATACACGATGACAAGTATGATGCAGGGAAATAGAATGAGAAGCAACAAGCTCTTGAAGTTGTTGCGAACTTGTTGCGTATGGATGCCGACGTAACTCATTTTTTACAGTTCATAGTTATGAGTTCATAGCCCATAGTATAAATGTCTCGTCCTGTTCGAGGGCGTAGATTTAACTATGGACTATGGACTGTGGACTAAAACTTGATTTCAGGTGCCTTGTCCAAGCTTACGCGTTCTGCTTCGCCCAAATCGAAGAGAGGCTCACTGTGGAAGCCGAACATGCTTGCGAAGAGGACTGCCGGGAAGCGCTGCACACCGCTGTTAAGCTCCTTCGTGGCGCTGTTGAAGTAACGGCGGACAGCAGCAAGCTTGTTCTCAATGTCGCTGATTTCATTCTGCAGCTGAAGGAAGTTCTGGTTGGCCTTCAGGTCGGGATAAGCCTCTGCAACGGCACGAAGATTGAGCATGGCATTGGAGAGCTGGCTCTCGGCAGCGATCTTGTCGTTGATGGTGGTTGCACTCATGGCTGCGTTGCGGGCGGCGGTCACCTTCTCGAGCAGTTCTTTCTCGTGAGTGGCATAACCCTTCACGGTAGCAACTAGTTGCGGGATGAGGTCGTGACGCTGCTTCAGTTGTACGTCAATGTTTGCGAAAGCATTCTCGCGATTGTTACGCAAGGTTACCAGATTGTTGTAGATGCCGATAATCCAAAGGACAAGTAGCACGATGACTACAAGAATAATGATTGTTGCTGTTGACATAATTGTTTTATTTATTTTGTTAAACCTTTTGTAGTCAGTAAAATCATAATTTGTGGCAAAGGTAAGGAAAAAAGACGAAATAGAGACAAGAGTAGGTGCTAAATTGCAGAAGATTATGCGTTTTTACGTCATTTTCACATCTTTTAGCACTTTTGCATTAAATTTATAATGAAAAAGTCATATATTTGCGCGCTAATTCGTTAGAACGAAATATATAAGGTATATGAGGCAACTAAAGATTACAAAAAGCATCACCAGTCGCGACAGTGCATCGCTCGACAAGTATCTGCAGGAAATAGGACGTGAGCAACTGCTGCCCGTCGAAGAGGAAGTGGAGCTCTCGCAGAGGATACGTAAAGGCGACCGCCGCGCTCTCGACAAGCTGGTGCGAGCCAACCTGCGCTTCGTCGTCAGTGTGGCCAAGCAGTATCAGAACCAGGGGCTTTCCCTTCCCGACCTTATCAATGAAGGTAACGTAGGTCTGATAAAGGCAGCCGAGAAGTTCGACGAGACCAGGGGCTTCAAGTTTATCTCCTATGCCGTGTGGTGGATTCGGCAGACCATCCTGCAGGCCCTTGCAGAGCAGAGTCGCATCGTCCGCCTGCCTCTCAACCAGGTCAGTGCTGTCAACAAGATTACGAAGGCCATGACGAAGTTCGAGCAAGAATATGAGCGCAAGCCGAGTGCCGATGAATTGGCAGAGCTCGTAAACGAACTGCCCGAGAAGATCAGCGACTCGCTCCGTGCCAGTGGACGTCATGTCAGTGTTGATGCACCTTTCATCGAAGGAGAAGAGAACAGCCTGCTCGACGTCATGACCAATCCCGACTCACCTATGGCAGACAAGGGCCTCGTCAGCGAGAGCCTCTCCACGGAGATTGACCGTGCACTTGGCGTCTTGAACGAACGCGAGAAGCAGATTATCGAACGCAGCTTCGGCATCAACAACCAGCCCGAGATGACGCTCGAAGAGATAGGCGAAACATTTGGACTCACCCGCGAGCGTGTCCGCCAAATCCGCGAGAAAGCCATTCGTAAGCTTCGTGCCGGCAGTCGCAACAGCCTGCTACGCATGTATCTTGGCTAAGTATAGTCCAATAAAAAATGAATAAGAAGGAGAGGCGCTCGATGCGTCTCTCCTTCTGTATTATTGTTGTCCGCAGACCCGACAACTCTTACTCTTGACGGGGGCAGCAAGTGCCTTGCGAAGGAATGAATGGCGTCCTATAGTGAAGCCGGCAAGCCCTATTGCGAAATGTTCCCTTAGCTAAGTTTCTCAATGGCGAACTTCATGCGGCGGAGGGTCTCGTCTTTGCCGAGGAAGGCCGAGAGTTCGTACATGTCGGGGCCTTGTCCTTCGCCCACGAGGCAGATGCGCCAAGCGTTCCAAGGCTTGAGACCTGTCTCTGCAGCCCATGCGTCAACGACGGCTTTCTGTCCTTCTACGGAGAAATCCTCCACGGCGGAAAGTACTTCGATAAGTTGCCTCATCTCCTGAGCAGTACTCTCTTTCCAGTTCTTGCGGATGAATTTGTCCTCGCTGTCGAAGCTGGTAGGTGCGACAAAGAAGAAGCGTGTCAGGGGCCAGAGGTCACTGACGAAGCTGATGTTGCGCTTGTGCTTCTGTCCTTGTCCGTCGGTGTACTCAATGACTTTCTGCTTCATCATGCGGACCACTTCCTTCTCCTGCTCAGCCGTTGCCGTGATGCCTTGCTCGCGAAGCACTTTGTCGAAGCTGGGCACCCATGCCTCGTCGGGTTGCTGAAGTAGGTACTGATGGTTGAACCATGCGGCTTTGATGTAGTCGAACTTTGCTCCGTTCTTCGAACATTTGCTGAGATCGAAGAGCCGCACCATGTCATCGAGCGTCATAAGCTCCTGATCGTTCCCTGGGTTCCAGCCAAGCAAGGCGAGGAAGTTGATGACCGCTTCCGGAAGATAACCCTTTTCGCGATAGCCACTGCTTACCTCTCCACTCTTTGGATCGTGCCATTCGAGGGGAAAGACAGGAAAACCGAGCTTGTCGCCGTCACGCTTGCTGAGCTTGCCGTTGCCTACAGGCTTCAGCAGGAGCGGCAGGTGGGCAAAGCGGGGCATTGTGTCGGCCCAGCCGAAAGCCTCGTAGAGAAGGACGTGAAGGGGGGCGCTTGGCAGCCATTCCTCGCCGCGGATGACGTGTGTGACCTCCATCAAATGGTCGTCGACGATGTTGGCCAAGTGGTAGGTGGGCAGCTCGTCGGCACTCTTGTAGAGCACTTTGTCATCGAGGATGCTGCTGTTTACGCGTACTTCGCCGCGGATGATGTCATCCACGACTACGTCCCTTCCAGGTTCAATGAGGAAGCGCACGACGTACTGCTTGCCTTCCCCTATGAGCGCATCGACTTCCTCTTTCGGCAAGGTCAGCGAGTTGCGCATGTGCATTCTGGTGCTGGCGTCGTACTGGAAGTTCTCTATCTCGGCACGTTTTGCATCGAGCTCCTCTGGCGTGTCGAAAGCGATATAGGCCTTTCCACGCTCCAGGAGTTCGCGCACGTACCTCTTATATATGTCGCGACGTTCGCTCTGACGGTAGGGGCCGTGCTGCCCGCCGAAGCTCACGCCCTCGTCGAACTTGATGCCAAGCCATTTAAAGGACTCGATGATGTATTCCTCTGCACCAGGCACAAAGCGCCCCGAATCAGTATCTTCTATGCGGAAGATGAGGTCGCCGCCGTGCTGACGGGCAAAGAGGTAGTTATAGAGGGCAGTGCGGACACCGCCGATATGTAATGGTCCTGTCGGGCTTGGGGCGAAACGGACACGAACTTTTCTTGATTCAGTCATGCGATATAGTTAAGAGTTAAGACAGACACTTCTTCTAATTCAGTGCAAAAGTACGAAAAAGTTTTGGATTAAAGGATAGAGATTAGGGATTATTTCGTAACTTTGCGTACGAAATAATGTCATGCCAGCAGTTTTATCTTAACTCATAACACATAAATCCTAATAAAAAACGATGAGCCGATACAATCATAAACATAAGCTGAGCCTCAAGGCTTACCTCTACCGCGTGCTTTTCTCGGTTATTGCGATAGCCATTCTGGTCGTTTTCATGCCGCGAGGAAACAGTGCCTCCTATCATTACCAAAAAGGCGAGCCATGGGAAGAGGAGGCGTTCATTGCACAAGACAGCTTCCCCATCCTAAAGTATGCTGAGCAGATTCTCCGTGAGCAGGACAGCCTCAAGCAGTTCTATGAACCTTACTTCCGGCTGGATGCCGATGTCATGGAGGAGCAATTGGAGACCTTCAGGCAGGATTTCAACTCGCTTGCCATGCAAGGCACGCCGTATTACTACCAGCCCCATATACGCGAAAAGATTCAGCACATCTATTCCATCGGTATTCTGTCGGGAGAGGAACTGGCACGTTTCGAGGCAGAGAAGCCCCAGAGGGCACGTGTCTATCACGATAACGAGTCGAACGGACGCGGCTTCGACCAGCTTTATACCGAGAAGACTGCCTACGAATATCTTGTCAACGAAGAGGACAGTGCCCGTTTCAGCCACAGCCGTCTGCATGGGCTCGATCTCATGAAATACGTCAAGCCGAATCTTGTGTATGATTCCGAGAAGAGTGCCCAGCAGCGATTGGAGGTCGACAACCGTCTGGTCAGGACAAAAGGCGTCGTGCTGCAAGGGCAGAAGGTAGTAGACCGTGGGCAGATTGTGGACGATGAAGTGATGGGCATCCTGTATTCATGGGAGCAGCATCAGAGGGAACATACCCTGACGGCCAAGGAAAAGCTGACCCGCTTCGGAGGCAGAATAGTCTTTGCCACCATCATGGTTGTCCTGCTTCTGATGTATTTCCAGCAATTCCGCAGCGACTATCTCGATAGTCTCCGCACTGTTTCGCTCGTGATGACTTTCTTCCTCATCTTCCCCATCATCACCTATACCATCATGGCTCACATGTGGGCGAGCGTCTATCTGGTGCCCTATTGCGTGCTGCCGATTGTGCTTCGTATCTTCCTCGATTCCAGGACGGCTTTCGTCACTCATGTGATTACGATTCTTACCTCGTCCATTGTCCTGACGGCGCCCTTCCCATTCATCGTGACGCAACTTGTGGCAGGGCTCGTTGCCATCTACTCTCTGAGAGAGCTGTCCCAGCGTTCTGAACTCTTCCGGGCAGCGGTCTGGGTCACCATCTCCACTCTGCTCACCTATCTTTGCCTCGAGTTCGTCAGGGGCACAGCCGATGGGGGACAGGTGATGAGTCGTTGGCCATACATCTACCTAATGGTGGCTGGCGTGCTTTCCATGCTTGTCTATCTGTTGCTCATACCCATTGAGCGCATCTTCGGATTCACGAGTATTGTGACGCTCGTCGAGTTGCAGAACGTCAACAATCCTTTGCTTCGACGCCTCTCCGAGGAAGCCAACGGCACCTTCAACCACAGCTTGCAGGTGGCAAACCTCGCTGCAGAGGTTGCCAACAGGTTGGGAGCAAGGGCTCAGCTTGTCCGTACCGGAGCTCTCTATCACGACATAGGCAAGCTCGAGAACGCCGTCTTCTTTACCGAAAACCAGAATGGGCAGAACCCGCACGACGGCTTGTCGTACGAGCGGAGCGCACAAATCATTGTCCAGCATGTGGAGAAAGGCTTGAAGCTTGCCGACAAGTATAAGTTGCCGTCGGTGGTGCGCGACTTCATCTCCACGCATCATGGTCGTAGCCTGACCAAGTACTTCTACGTTTTAGCTCAGAAGGCACAGACCTCGCTCGACCCTGCTCCGTTCACTTATCCAGGTCCCAAGCCACAAACCTTGGAGCAGGCCATCCTGATGATGACTGATTCTGTGGAGGCCGCATCGAGAAGCTTGACGGAATACACCGAGGAGAGCATCTCCACGTTGGTCGATAAGATAGTCAATGCACAGGTCAGCGAAGGCAACTTCGACGAGTGCGCCATCACTTTCCGCCAGATAGCCGAAGCCAAAGAAGTGCTTAGTGCCCGCCTCCGCACCATATATCATACCAGGATACAATATCCGGAATGATTATTTTGGATGTTTCGCTATTCCCCGTTCGGTTTATCTTTCTGACTTGAACTTCGCTTTCAGCAGCTGCAATCCGCCGTCGAAGTTGTGGTAGCCGTCGATACGCAAGTCGTCGCGGACACGGCGGCCTTCGGGCGTGATGGTCTGAGGGATTCCTGTGAAGCGAAAGAGCTCTTCAAAGCGGCGGAAGTCCTCGTTGCTGACGCAGATGGCGTCCTCGTCGGCCAGCCATTCCGCCACATATTTCTTGTAAGCGTCGCTGCCTCCTGCTGTCGATTCGCCTGCGATGAAGATGAGCTTCACGTCGTCCCGCTTGGCTATCTCGGCGCGCTTCTGCTTGCTTTGCTCAATCGCGCCACGGCAAGGGCCGCAACCCATGCCCCAGAAGTCGATGAAGAGAAAGCGTCCGGGGTACTTCTCGGAGAGCGAGCGGATGAAGTCTGCCATGGGATTGTCGGCAGGCAGGGGCGTGGAGAGGTCCTTCTCGGCCATCTTTCCGGCATAGAATGCCTCGGCTTTCTGGCGGACGTAGGGATGGGCGAAGGCCGAGAAGTAGTGCTGCATGATGTCGTCGAGCGTGTCGGGTCGGAACTCATGATTGAGGCGCAGATACTTGAAGTTGCTGAGCATCTCCTGATAGATGCAGAGTTGTGCCAGCAGATTGTTGTGGTCGCAGCCCATCAACTCTCGCAGCGCGGCAAGTTGGTTCGTTATTTGTTTCTTGTCGTCACCTTCTGCATCCTCGTACATACGCTCAAATGCGGGCTTTGCATACTGGATGCGATTGATGGTGAAGTACGTGATGCCTTCCGAAAGAAGCAGCGGATTGTCGAAGTCAATGCGGTTGAGTCTGTCGTAGTTACGCACGTCGAAGAGTGCGTTCCACTCTGTGCTGTCCACTATCTCCCGGTAATACACGCCGTCGCGAAGTTCCTGCTTCTCCAAGTCGTACCCCCGATTCATGGCATACGACATGTAGGCTTCGGCAAAGTGGGTCCCTGCGCTTGCCCTCGCGAGCTGCATTTCCAACGGCGTAAAATGGTCGCGTCGGCTCACGACCTGTAGCCTGTACATCAGGTTCTGCCAGACTTCGTCGGCCTTCTGGTTAGCTTCGGCGAACGTTCCCTTGAAGGTGCCAAGCGGATAAACCATTTCGCTGACCAGCAGCTTCGACTTCAGCAGACGCTCCACTTCCTTGCTGCTGCCGTTATTGTACTGGCATTCCCAACGTCCGTCGGCTGTCTCGCGAACCGTGATGTCGATGGTCTCGCCCGGACGGGCAAAGAAGGGAATCTCGCTGAAGTCAAGCTTCGAATTGTGTGTAAAGAACTCTTCCTTCACGGGATAGCTGGCGAGGAACTTCTTCTGGAACGTCCCGTCGGGTGCGATGTCGAGCACCAACGTGACTTCATCCTCTTCGAGGAGGTTCCTGTAATAGCATTCCATCGACGTGAAGCCGAACCGCTCGGCATCGTAACCCTCGATGCGACCCTTGACGGTAATGGTGTCGGTTCCGAACCAAGCCTTTCCCCCATCCCCTTCCCTAAAGGGCTGGGGAGAGGCTTTAAGGGGTTTGGGGAGGTTTCTTTTGCTTTCATGTATGCCGAGCAACATGAAGGCACCGCTGACGTCACCTTCTATGAAGTCGAACACCTTGGTGCGCTTCGGCATCGGAGCAAAGTGCATCGTGAAGTCCATGCTGCCGCTTTCGGGCACCGAGACCCACTGCCCGAGCTCGATTCCCTCGGCGCGACGGAGCGGATAGCGTGTGCCCTCCTCGTCCATGAGGTAGCACGTGCTGACGAAGCGGAAGTTGCGTCCCTCCGGATAGGTCATGGTGAAGCGTACCGTGGTGAGTGTGTCGGCCAGGATGACCTCGTTGGCTTTCAGCTCGCCATTGTAGATGTTGGCAGACGCCATTGCCTTCGGCGCCTTGATAACCTTGACTTTTGCCTGACCGCTCAACGTGACGAGGGCAAACAGGATGGTGATGATGCGGTTCATTGTGACATTATTCCTACCTTATATATATATAACGCGCGGGAAGGCGAAATGTCATGCGAGTCGTGTGTCTTTTATGCTTTATTAACATTGACACGCAGGAAGACACAAAAGAGGCTGCCGCATCTCGCAACGCAGCAGCAGGAAGGTGCCATTTAATAACATTTGAAACCAAACTAACATGTGTCATGGTAGTTCACCAGTGCGTTCGAGGACGAAATCGACGGCTGAGAGCCAATGGCCCGTGAAGGGACGCCCGGTGAAGTCTTCGTCGCAGGAGACGCCGTAGGTGAGTTTGCCGTCACGGACAATGATGTTATCTATGACGATTTTATTCCAGCCGTAGCCCATGCCGCCATTGGCCATAGCGATGCGGACATCGTTGGGCGAGATCTGGGTTCCCTTGTCGTCGGCCTCCTTGACACGCAGGGCTGCTTCCCGCCAGATGCTGCCTCCGCGGTCGTCGCAAGCAGGAATCTCCTCTAGCATCGGCTTCCCATCCGTCTGGGCAAAGATGAAGGCTCCCGTGTTGCCACTATAGGAAGTGCGTCCTGCGGCAGTAAGTCGGTAGACGCCAGGCATGAGGTTCGTCTCGACGTGCTGTGCATGATACTGGAGCACGCCGTCCTCGTCGGCACAGGCATCCAGGTATATCAGGTCGGGATTGCCTGTGTAGTGCTTGCCCCAAACGGCGAAGTACGGACGTCCGTTCTTGTGTTTCGTGATGGTGAAGCCAGTCTCTTGCAAGAACTTATGACGTCTCGTATCAGTGAATCCCAAGTATATCGACTCGTTGACCTTCCCCCGGAGAATGATTTCGGCGGCTCGGAAGTAGATCTGTATCTCGGCGTCGGCTTTCTTTGCCTTTGTCTGCATGGCAAAAAGCCCTTTCCAGATGAGGGAGAACTCCTCGGGTGTGAGCAGACGTTCATAGCGTGAGGCCTCGCGCTTCAAGGCAAATCCGATGGAAGCTAACTGCTCGCTGGTGGCTTTCCTGCTCAGTTCGGCAAGTTTGTTCACCTTGTTGTTCAGGCCGGGGAAGTCGTCGTAGTGGTCGCTGACGTGGTCCATCTCGCGCAACACCTTGAGGTGATACTCCGTGCTCACCGCCCACTTGCCGTCGATGTAGGTCGTGTCGATGTCCGCCGCCGTGCCTTTCTGACTGTTCTTCACCGTTTCGCCTATCTTGATGGCAGTGCGGACGCTGTCCATCGTGACGCGGCTTTCTTCCATTGCGAGCGTTACGAGTTCGGGATTCCTGCCAATGAAGCGGTCCAATGTTCCCTTCTTTCCCCCGTCGGGCAAGTCGTTCCATGAGAGGAAGAAACCGTTGTCGTTGCCGTCTTTGTCCTTGAAGGTGAGCACATACACATTCTTATCACGCCCTGACAGCACAATGATTCCGTCCCTGCCGTCGAGTCGCAATCCCTTCCAAGGCTCTGACTTTTGGGGCATTTCACTTGAGCAGTGGAAGAAAGAGGCGTTCTTGATGTGCGCCATCAACTCTTTCCAAAGGCTCGTCAGCGGTTCGTCGTCCGTGCATGTGAAGTTCGTAACCCAGTCAGTTTCCTTGACGTTGATGCTTTTCTTGTCAATCGGCTGACCTTGCTCAATCAGGTACGGGTTCGAGAGCGACACGTTTCTGTTGTTGATGAAGGATTCCAAGGCCTTCTCCAGCTCCTTTATGTCCGTGTTCCATTCCGCGTAGAGAGGCATGGCGAAGCACAGGCCAAGCAGCAGGATGCTGAGTTGTGTGAGTCTTTTCATAGTGGTATGCGTTGTTAAATGGTTTATAATGGGACGTAACGAGTCGTGGTATCCACGAGGTATTCTTCTTTGTAGGCGGTCTCCACCTGCTGGTGGACAATCTTGTTCACCAAGTCCCTGATGCGCTCGTCTGCTCGCATGAGGTCCGTCAGCTCAGCCAGGCAGGCGCTGTCCTGGCAGTCGCCCATCTGGTCCTCAAGTATCGTGAGGTAGTAGTAGAGACTGTCCGCGGCATCATTCAGCACGAGGGTTGGGGCTGCAGGTTGAGAGGCTTCGGCAGAGTTCTGCGGAGAAGTCTTCAGACTTCCCGTGCGAACTTTGTCGACTTCTCGTGTGAACTTTGCCAACTTCTCGTGTGAACTTTCCGAAGTGCTCACGTCGTGTTCTTCAAGACGACGTGTCGCGTTTGACAACGGGACGTGTCGCGTTTGACTTCGGGACGTGTCGCGTTTGGCTTCGGGACGTGTCGCGTTTTCTTCTGCGACGAGTTGCGTCTGAGGGTTCGGCATGAAGCTCTTCCAGGTGAAGAGTGCGACGGCTGCGATGAGAACTGCGGCGGCGACCCAAAGCCTCCCTCCTCGGGGGGAGGTCTGGAGGGGGACTTTCCTCCTTTCGGCGAGTAGTGCGTCGAAGAGCGCCTCGTCGCGGTCGAGCTCGTCTTCAGAGGGCAGCTCCCACTTCTCCTCCTCGATGGGGTGCTTCCCCTCGAGGTATTCGTCTATGAGTCGTCTTTTATCCATCGATGTATCCTCCTTCTTTTAATACATTATATATGTGTCCGCGCGCGTGGCTTAACATCGCGCTGACCGTCCTGACGTTGATGCCGGTGGCGAGCGCTATTTCGCGCGGCAGCATCTCTGCTTCGGCAAACATCCGCCAGAGGCGTTGCTCGGAGCGTCGGAGCGTTTGTGTGGCATTGTGCAGTGCTGTCCTGAGTTCGCTTTCTTCGAGCGTCTGGTCTTCATTCGAAGCGGGAAGTGTGACTTCGTGACTGCTGGTGAGCGGTGAGTGAGGCCGCCGCTGCTCCCTCCGCCACACGTCGATGCACTCGTGCTTGGCTATCCTGACGGCCAGCCTCTCGGCATCCAGCGGCGACGGCAACGTGGGCCAGGCCTTCCAGAGACGTATCATCGTCTCCTGCGCCACATCCTCGGATTGCTCCGTCGAAGAGAAGAAACCCTCCGCGATTTGCGTCGCTCTTGTGCGCAAGAAAGGGGCTAAATGTTCAAACTCTGCGTGCTCCATACACCCTAATAACGTCAGAAAGGGGAAAATGTTATGCGAAGTGAGGCGAAATTAACAAAATTTTCTCTATTTTCTTTGCAGGTTGGTTAAAAAAGTGTAACTTTGTGGCGATATGATGCGCTTGTGGTGGAATTGGTAGACACGCCAGACTTAGGATCTGGTGCCGAGAGGCGTGTAAGTTCGAGTCTTATCAGGCGTACAAACCCGAAAGGGGAATGTGTATAACCCAAAAGGATGATATAAGGATTATGAGGAAAGTCTTATCTATTATCTGTGTTTTACTGTCAGTCGCAGCCATCTACTCCTGCCATGAAGACGTTGATACATCGGCACGATATGTCTTTACGGAGCGAACGGTGGCCAGTTATCTGGAGGATCATGCCCAGTTCAGTGAGTACGTGCGTCTGATGAAGGAACAGAAGGTGAGCGATGTGAGCAAGACGAGTGTCTACCAGCTCATGACGGCTTACGGTTACTATACTGTCTTCGCTCCTACGAATGATGCCATCCAGAAATACCTTGACTCGCTCGTCATCAAAGGTATCATCCCCGAAGCAGACTGGAATTCCTTCCCCGACGAAAGGTCGCTGGACAGCATACGTTCTGTCGTGGTATTGAACAGCATACTGGACGGCACAAAACAACAAAAGACATATTTCACGGCAGAATTCCCCAAGACTAACGAGGAGTTCTCTATAAATACCATGGCCGACCGCAAGATAAGCGTCACTTATTATAGGGGCGACCTCGACAGCTGCTCCATCGACGGCATGTGCCCAATCTCGAAGACTAACCGAGACATCGAGGCAATCAACGGATACATACATGAGGTCTCGTATGTCATCAACCCAAGCAACGAGACGATGGGCAGCACGCTGCACAAGTTCGCAGCAGACTACGAGAGCGGCCTCAGCGTAATGGCAAACCTGGTACAGGCGTGTGGATTGGTCGACACACTCAGCCAGGTAAGGGATGAACGCTACGAGACGCTCTACAAGACCGGAGCTTTCCCCAACTTCGACTCGCAGCTGGCAAATCGAGGCCCCGGAACATCGCAAGTATGGATTTACCCTCTTTGCCGAGACAGATGACTTCTGGGAAGAGGCTATCGGCAAGGACAGGCGGGAAATAACCATCGAAGATGTAGTGACGTGGATTGAGAATCAAGGCTATTATCCCGATGCTATCAATGATGATAACTACGACGACGTCGACAATCTCCTCAATCGCTTCGTCACGTACCACCTCCTCCCGGCACGAATACCCGTCGACAAACTTGGCATCCACTACAACGAAAAAGGCTACAACTACCGGCTCCAGTCTGCTTCGCCCACCGTACCTGTCTGGACGCACTACGTCACTTTCGGCAAGCGTCGCCTGCTCCGCATCTGGGAAAGTGCAGAGAGCGGAGGCCCATACTTGAACCGTTTCCCTAAACTTAACAACGGACGTCACGACAATTATCACGAGAAGGAGTGCACGGAGGAGAACCAGGGAGTAGAGATCAAGACCGACGAGACCGCAGGAATCATCAAGTTGATAAATGGAATCATCTATCCCATCAGGCAGCCCATAGCCTATACAGAGCACGTCCGCAACGAGTTGGCAAAAGTGCGTCTGCGCTACGACGCATGGGAATTGCAGCCCGAAGCAATGAACAACGACATGCGCCTTGCTACAAAAAACGATGCCATCTGGTACTTCTCGAGCGATCCTGACAAGCAGTACTTCGAGAACGCCACAGTAAACACCAAGCAGACCGAGTTTATGTTGCTGAGCGGACGTGACCAAGACTGGCCGAACTACCAAGGCGACGAGCTCCTCGCTGAGGGCGTCTACGACATCACCCTTACTCTTCCGCCCGTCCCCAAGCAGGGAGTCTACGAGATACGAATGGGCGTCTCCACCAAAAGCAGCACTCGCGGCATCTGCCAGGTCTACTGGGGATCACACAAGGACCAGCTCGTGGCACAAGGTATTCCTGTCAATATGCAGTTGGGCGGCAACGCTCAGCCCAACATACTGGGCTGGGAACTCGATACTGATGACGATGACTACAACGCTGAGGTCGACAAGAAGATGCGTAACAACGGGTTCATGAAGGGACCTGAATACATTGTAGAAATCCCTGGAGGATCTAAAACCAACCGTATGAACTTTGAAGCGACCAGACGTATCGTGGTGCGCGAGACGATGTCGCCCGACGTCACCTACTATATGCGCTTTAAGACGGTGCAGCCCGACCTCAACCAGAAGCAGCTCTTTGTGGACTACCTGGAGTGGTGCCCCAAGGAAGTCTACGACAATCCTGAGTCGCCCGAGGACATCTGGTAAGTCGGTCGGCGTCCCGGCACGGGACATGGAGGACGACAAATCCCCACGCGGTAACCCAAATGAAGGTTGGTGCGTGGGGATTTGTCGTTTCGCTCCGAGTCGTTTCTCTGGTCAAGGCCGGCGACTTCTCTGGAGAAGTTTCGGCCTGGCCGGCGTCACTTCAGCAGACTTCCGATGAAGGCTTGCATCTCGGGATAGCTCTTTTCGATGCTCATGAGGAGATGCAGCTGGTTGTTTGCGCGGACGAAGTTGTGGTCGGGATACTGGCACTTCCAGTACTTGTCGCCACTCAGGTAGTCCCAGAGGAAGCGAACACACTGCATGTATGGGAAGAGGGCGGTGGCGTAGGGCAGATTCTCTATCTCGACCGGCAGGAGAAAGCTCCTGGCGCTTTCAATGTAACCCTCCGTGAACGCCTTAAAGATGTCCATGCGGAACTGCACCTTGTCCATCTCCCGGCAGTCCTCGGCAACCTTGTTGGCAGCAGTGCGGAGGAAATCTCCGTAGTCGGAGAAGATGAAGTTTGGCATCACGGTGTCGAGGTCGATGACAAGAAGCACGTTGTCTTGCTGGTCGAACATCATGTTGTTTACTTTCGTGTCGCAGTGGCAGACGCGTTTCGGCAGTATTCCTTCGCGGCCCATCCGTTCGGCTTTACACATCTCGTCGGCGCGTTTCTCTATTTCCTCGAGCATCTTCTGCACGCGTTCTTCTTTCACTCTTCCTGCCGGGTCGCGCCTGACGACGTCTCGCAGTTGCTCGAGGCGGAACTCCATGTTGTGGAAGTCTTTGATGGTCTCGCCCAGCTTGACTGGTATGTCGGCAAGCATTGCCTGGAAGTTTCCGAAGGCTCGACCTGCGGCGCGACTGCTTTCGGGGTCAACAGCCTGCTTGGTTATGGCGTTGTCGATGAAGACCATCAGTCGCCAGTAGGTCGGCTCCTGCTGTCCGCTCTCTGCTTCTTGCACCTCGCCCCCTGCTCCTTGTACCTTTATGTAGAGCTTCCCGTCTTGTCTCGCGGGTATGAATCTCAGGACGCGGCGGTCGATGTCTGCCGTGCCTTGCTCTGCAAGCTTCTTTCTGATGTGGGAAGTTACGGCGTCGATGTTGCGCATCACTAAGTCCACGTCGGGGAAGACCACGTGATTGACGCGCTGCAGCACGTAGTCGGGTTTGTCTGCTTCAGCAGTCGTCACTTTGTAGGTGTCGTTGATGAGTCCCTCGCCCAACGGCTTAATCTCGCAGACGGTACCTTCGTAGGCAAATCGGTTCACGATAGTTGTCAGTTCTGAATTCATAGAGTGTCGGTTAATTTGTTGTTTTGTTGGCAAAGATATAAAATTATTGGGAAACTAAGAAGTAGAATTAAGAATAATTTCATAACTTTGCAACCAGAATCAATCAACGTAAGAAATGTCATGAAGCGACTGTTCCTGTTTTCCAATCTCCTGCTTTTCCTCTTCTCGGTTGTCTCAGCTCAGACCTCGCCCGCACCTAACACCCTGGAGGGTTGGGCAGAACGTCTCGACAAGTTCGGCAAGTCGATTCCCCAGGAGCAAGTGTTCGTCCACATGGACAACACCTGTTATTTCCTTGGAGACACCATCTATTACAAGGCGTATGTGCGTCGGAGCGATACCGGCACGCCAAGTCGCATCAGCGGAGTTCTCTACGCAGAACTGCTGAATCAAGACGGCTATCTGGTGGAACGTCAACAGTTAGAATTGCAGAACGGACAGGTGCACGGAAGCTTCGTCTTGCAAGACACCCTCTACGGAGGTTACTACGAGCTGCGTGCCTACACGCGTTGGCAGCTCAACTGGGGCATCACAGAGCACCCGCATAATAAGGTCTCCGAACAATGGTTCTTCAATAAACGTATGGCGAAAGAGTACTATCAGGACTACGAGAAACTCTACAGCCGAGTCTTTCCCATCTTTGATAAACCCAAGGAACCTGGCGACTTCTTCCACGAGATGACACTTCGCCCCCTGCGTCGTCAGTCGAAAGTCGACGAGACATCACCCAAGCCACGGCTCCAGCTCTTTCCGGAAGGCGGCAACCTTGTGGCAGGAGTGCCCAACCGGGTAGCTTTCGAAGCGACAAGCAACGAAGGACTCCACCTCGATGGCAACGTGACGGTTACCGAAGGTTCAGACAACGTCGTCGCCGAAGCCAGCATAGAAAGTCGTGGCCGCGGCTCCTTCGTCTTCACACCTCAAAGTGGCAAGACCTACACCGTCACCTATACCGGCAAGAAAGGTACGGTAAAAGAAAAGCTCCCGAGTCCGGAAAAGGACGGCGTGGCCATGCAAGTCATGAACAATGGCGTCGGGAACAGGAAGATAGAAATTAGGACGGCGGGCACCGCAGCCAGCGAAGAACTCGGCATGACTGTCATGCATGATGGCGTGATGCTTGACTTCCAAACCATCCCCGCCGGCAGTTCAGCCACAATTGCCCTCGACGAATCTAAACTGAAGACTGGTGTCTGCCAGGTCACTATATATAATAATGTAGGACGCGTCTATGCAGACAGGCTCTTCTTCTGTTGCAAGGAAGACTTCGTCCCGAGCAGTAATCTCCGCATCAGCGGCGTGGGAAGCAGTCCTGTGGAACCTTTCGCACCGGTCAACCTCTCTGTAGAAGGCGGACGCCCCGGCGCAACAGTCAGCGTCTCTGTTTGCGACGCCACACATTCCGAGTACCTTTACGACAACGGAAATATCCTGACGGAAATGCTCCTGGCAAGTGAGATACGAGGCTTCGTCGAGAATCCAGGTTACTACTTTGAAAAGAATGACGAGGAACATAATCGTGCCCTCGACCTCCTGTTGATGATTCAAGGCTGGCGTCGCTACGACTGGCATACGATGACTACACCAGGCGCGTTTGTCCTCAACCACAATCCCGAGCAGACACCTCTCCTGGTGGGCGAGGTCAACAAATACATGGCAAGCGAGCAGGAGTCCTTATTCGCCGACAATGCCATCTCGCTGGATGATGTCACCACTGCTACCGATGCTGTCAGCCTGACAGGTGAAGAACAGGCAGTTTCTAACGAGGATACAGATACAAGAGAAGCAGAAGACGCCGGAAGCGTCACGGCTACACGTCAACTTGGAGAGACGACAGGACCCGAAGTTGTTACGGATCGCGACCAGTTGGCACGCTTCACACAGTCAGAGAAGGAACTAAATCGTGAGCTCCTTGTCAGGGCTCGTTTTGCCAAACCTGGTGCCGAGCAGGGCATCGACGGCGAAATGACGACCGAGAAGCACATGTTCTCCATCCCAACGCCACGCTTCTACGAGGGCTGCATCTTCCATCTTGCTGCCAGCGACAGTACGAAATGGAAAGGCAAGACACATGTCTGGGAGTATCCCAGCACTGATCGCAACGACAAACTTAACTACCCAGAGTTTTATGTCCGCTTACGTCCCATCTACCCTCGCTTCGTGAAACCTTACGATTGGTATCAGTGCCACTTGGCTGCGGCGCCTAAAGGTTCTGTCATAGCTCCCGACTGGGTAATGGACGGTTCACGCCTGCTCGACGAAGTGACGATAGGTGTAAAGCGCGCCCGCCTGGGCAAGTTCGACGCTTCGAAGCCTGCATATGTCATCGATGCTTACCAGGCGTTCAACGAAGTTTGTGATGCGGGCTTCTGTCCGGGCATCTTTTACGGATACAGCCGTTTCGTGCGAGACATCTCCCGTACTTATATCGGTGACATGAACTTGTCTCGTAACTATGACCTGGAATTGCGCATGGAGTTCCAGCGCCTATCTAACATGTCTGCCGTTTCATCAGGTCGTACCTACACCGGCGTCACAGGCATGCCGGCAGAGGAGTTCTTCACCATACCGGCAGCTGAGAAGGAGAAGTACAACCTGCTGAAGAACTTGGGAAAGGTCTATATCTACACCGACTACAGTCCTCGCCGTGAAGGCAACTCGCTCTACGACGGCGAAGACATTCCGACGGTTGCCGTCGACCTTCATCTCATCGACCAATTTGACTCGCATCGTGCCACTTCTCGTGACCGCCGATACGTCCTGCCAGGCTATTCCGTTGCCGAAGAATTCTATCAGCCCGACTACTCGAATAAGCCTCTTCCTGCCGTGAAAGACTATCGTCGCACGCTTTACTGGAATCCAGATTTGAAACTTGATGATACAGGTAAGGCTGAGTTTCGCTTCTATGGCAACGGAAAGCAAACACATCTCAGCGTCAGTGCCGAGGGTTTGGCTGGCGACGGAACGCTCTTGACGGGACGGAGCATGCCAGAGGACAGAAAATGAAAGAGGTTGAAGTCACGTCCTTAGAGTATCCTGGACTGGAAGTCTATAGTACGCTGACAGAGGCTCAACTGCGTAACAGACTCGAACCGGCCAAAGGCATCTTCATTGCAGAAAGTCCGAAAGTCATCAAGGTCGCGCTCGATGCTGGCCTTGAACCAGTCTCTCTTCTATGTGAAAGCAGACATATCGATGGCGATGCCCATGATATCTTAGAAAGATGTCCTGCCGATATGCCCGTCTATACTGGTAGTCGTGAGCTCCTGGCACAGCTGACGGGCTACACTTTGACACGTGGCGTGCTCTGCGCCATGCGGCGGCCTGTGCCTCCGAAACCAGAAGAAATATGTCGGGATGCACGTCGCGTTGCCGTCCTTCACGGCGTATGCGACACCACAAATGTCGGTGCCATCTTCCGCTCGGCAGCAGCTCTCGGCATAGATGCCGTGCTGATGACGACCGACTCGTGCGACCCGTTGAACCGCAGAGCAGTTCGCGTCTCGATGGGCAGCGTGTTCCTTGTGCCCTGGACATGGCTCGATGCAGCCGACGGAACGGCCACAGGCACTATTCATAAACTGAAGGAGATGGGTTTCACGACAGCTGCGATGGCCCTCAGGAAGGATGATATCAGCATAGACGACCAGAAGCTAAAGCAAACGCAGCGCCTTGCACTCATCCTTGGAACTGAAGGCGATGGCTTGCCCGACGCAATCATTGATGCCGCAGACCTCGTTGTGAAGATTCCCATGCACAATGGCGTGGACAGCCTTAACGTGGGTAATGCCGCCGCCATTGCTTTCTGGGAACTCACCTCAAAATAGTCGATACACCAAATCATTTGTATTATAATTATAATGGAATGACAAAAGTTACTTTATGGAGACGACGTGAAAGGTGATTATGATGAAACTTATACTGATTAAGCGACAGATTCTTTAATTTAACGAACCAGTTCCATGAACAACAAATCTTTGAAATATCGAGTTTTTAAGGCGGTTATTGCATTACCTGTACCTATCTGTGTGATTATTCCATCGATATTATTGTATGTGTCAGATTATCATCTGGAAGAATTTGTGCCGTGGAGGTTGGCAATTGGTGTTGTCTGTTTTCTCGCTGGCTTACTTCTGGCAGTATTAACGGTCAGATTGTTTCCTAAACATGGCAATGGCACGCCTGCACCTTGGGACCCTACCACCAGATTGATTGTTTCCGGACCTTATGCCTATGTGCGCAATCCTATGATTACAGGGGTTGTACTGATGCTTACAGGAGAGGCGTTAATGCTTGCCTCACTTGCTATAGGAATATGGGCTGTAGTATTTCTTCTTATCAATATGTTCTACTTCCCTTTGTCCGAGGAACCAGGACTTCGTAAGCGATTCGGCAAAGCATACGATGAGTATTGCAAGCATGTTCCGCGATACATTCCACGCCTTACTCCTTGGAAGCCATAAGACACTTACAGGATTCATTCCGGAAGATGATCCTTTGGGGGTGTGGACAGGAACCTTATAACTACATATCGTACCTGAGATTCTCCCAGTCGGTCTCTTGGTCGAGCTGTGCCATGAAGTCGTCGAGCACGCTCTTGTCAATATCGCCAAGCTCGAATTCCTTTTGTGCATCCTTACGAATCTCGGCAATCCAGGCGCGGCGGGCAGTTACATAATCCTCGTGAACCTGTTTTGCCGTCTCTTCTGTTATCTCGTCGATGCCATAGTATTCGCAGATGAGGCGATAGCTCCATGCCCATCTGTACTCGGCATAGTTGTCGTTTGCACGCACGAATTCTTCCCTGATAGCTGTGATGCCTGTGAGCGTACCGTCCTTTATCCCTTCGACTATGCGCTTCTCCTCGCTTAAGGGAATGAGCAGACCACTAAGGTCGCTCCATTTCCCTGTGCCGACCGACGAGACGGGACGCTCCAGGCGATGCCTTTTCATGACGGCTCCCATGTAAATCCGCAGGGCGATGTCGTAGTACTTGATGCCTTTCTTGAGCGAAGAATTCTTGATGACGTAGTCGTGGAAGTTGTAGGTCTCCACGTCGCCCGACACTTCTCTGAGCGCTTCGAGCGTTCTTTTTGCCACCATGATACCGCCAACCGAGAAGGGGGAGAGCCAGTCGAAGTTGACGATGGAGTTCTTTCCCTTGTCATGTCTCTTGTCGCGTTTCGGCCATTTCCGTATGTCGCGATAAAGGCCGACGGTGGTTAGGTTGCGTCCAGGCACGAGGTACATGTCATCGCCGTATGCGATGAGATATGAGAAGGGAAGTTTGTGTGTGTCGGGATGGTGCATGAGTTTTCCAAAGCAAACGCTGAAAGTGCCTATCCTGGCGGGCAGCAGGATGTAGCTTCCGCTGGCTGTCTTGGTGCCTCTCTCTAATACGCCCCAATGCATGGGCCCCATCTTGTAGGCGTGGTTCGAGAAGTTCGTTCCCGAGCCGGCGTTGTAGAAGGAAAACATTCCGCCTATGAGGAGCGAGCATTTATGGTGGGAGGCAGAGAAAGGTCCGCAGAAGGCGGCACATGCCTCGCCATTGCTCATGTAGCAGTTGGCGAAGAAGAGGCTGTTCTCGGCCGTGAAGCCGTCGGTTATCTTGCATGCTTCGCCCACGAAACAATTCTCGAGCTTGCTGGCGTTGGTGATGCTTGAGCCGTTGTAGATTACAGAGTTCTGGCAGATAACACCCACCCCGATCGTGACGAAGGCACCGGGAATGCTCTTCAAGGTGCAGTCTCGGAGGCGGAAAGCTCCGTCGATGATGCAGCCGTCGTTTATGTGGCAGTTGGTGATGTCGTGTGTTCCTGTGATGCGGACGTCGTTGCCTATGGTAGTGACGGCCATGCTATGTGATATGATGTCCTCCTTTACGAGTCGTCGCACGACGTCGGTGAATTCCTTGTCCTGTTCATACTTCACCATCAGGGAGGCGAGCTGGGAATTCAGCCCGTCGAATATCATGACGTTTCCATCGCCTACTTCATTAAGGACGGATATGATGTGTCCTTCGCCAAAGGAAGCGTCGGGCGTCGTGTTGATGCTGCCGACGTCCTCGATGAGACAGTCGTCGCCGATGATGCAGTTGCGCAGGGTGGTGCGACGGATGCCGCTGTGCTTCGTGAAGCCCTGACTTATCTCAATCGTCTTGTTGAACGAGCCGAGTGTCACTTTGCCGTAGAAGTTCGTCTGCTGTATGTGGTCGGTGCAGAAATCGTCTGCCACCGTGATGTTTTGCCACTCCTCTGCCGTGCAGCCCTGACTCTTCAGGGCAGCAATCTCACTATCGTTAAGTTGTCTCATAAACTAATCTTTTTACCTGATTAAGTGCAATCAATGTGCAAAAGTACAAAAAAACTGCGAACTATGAACTATGGACTATGAACTTTTTTGTATCTTTGCACAAACTTTCGCATTATGTATTATATCAGCAAGAGGCTGGTCATCTCTGCCAGCCATCACTTGGAACTCTCCTATCCCAGCAAGTGCAGCCAGCTGCACGGACACAATTGGACCATTACGGTCTACTGCAAGGCTCGTGAACTTAATCAGGACGGCATGGTCATCGACTTTAAACTCATCAAGCAACGCATTGAGTCGCAACTGGACCATGCCAACCTTAATGAGGTGCTTCCATGCAATCCGACTGCCGAGAACATCGCGAAGTGGGTGTGCGACCAACTGCCTGAATGCTATCGTGTAGACGTACAGGAGAGCGAGGGCAACATGGCGACATACGTGGAGGAATGAGGGTAAACGAGACTTTCATTTCGCTTCAGGGCGAAGGGCACTTCACCGGCACGCCGGCTTTCTTCCTTCGCCTCTCGGGCTGCAACCTCCAGTGTCCCTTCTGCGACACGAACCATCAGTCTTACAAGGAGATGAGCGAAGACGGAATCGTCGCGGAGGCAAGCCGGCAGAAGCCGCGTCACATCGTTGTCACGGGCGGCGAGCCTGCCTTGCAGCTCACAAAGTCTCTGGTCGACAAGCTCCATGAGGCGGGTTTCTTCGTACAGATTGAGACGAACGGCACACTGCCTCTGCCCGAAGGCATCGACTGGGTGACGTGTTCGCCCAAAGGGAATGTCGTGCTGGAAAACGTGGATGAATTGAAGCTGCTCTACAAAGGCCAGGATACCGACTTCGGCATTGTCGACAGCATCAAGGCGAAAGAATACCGCCTGCAACCGCTTGACACGGGCAACGAGATGCAGAACCGCATCATCCTCCGCGATACTATTGCGTACATATTGCAGCACCCCAAGTGGTCGCTCTCCCTGCAGACTCACAAGATGCTGGCTATCAAGTAATAAGTTCTCCTGCGGTTGCTCGGTTGACGCATGTCTGAGGAATTGCAGACGCCTTATGCTGAAATGGGTAATCCCTACTTGTTTTTAGTGGTGTCCGGTTAAAAAACTGGCGAAGGCCCCTTTTCTTTATAATGTGACGTTATTTTAGTCCTACAGTCGCTCTGCCCGAAGGGACGTGTCGTTCTTCTCATAGGGACGTGTCGCTCTGCCCATAGGGACGCGTCGCTCTTCCCATAGGGACGTGTCGTTTTACAAATATCTTTGGAAAGGCCCTGCCGGGGCGTCAGGATGTCAGCCCTCATCAGAGCGTAGCCCCAGTCTTCATCCTCGACTTCTTATTTTTAATTATTGCAGTCCGGTAAAAGATAACGTGAAGAGCCAGCAAGCCCCTCCTTGGCTTGGCTCCTATAAAGACACGGGTCGTAAACGAAGATGAGACTTATTTGCCGGACGCCGATCACTTGTTTTCTCCCTCGAGAGAATAGAAGGAACTGCCGTCGAAGCAGTGTGTGCAGATACGTTCCTTCGGCAAGCCGATAGCCTTCACAAGCGTCTCGAGCTTCGAGAAACGCAGTGAGTCGAGGTTCAGGCGGCGGGCAATCTCGTCGACCATGCGCTTGTATTCAGGGCTGTCGGTGCGAGTGTAGGCCTCAAGGTTCTTGCTGTCGTCGCCCTCGAATTCCTTGATGATGCGTCGCGTGATGAGTTCCAGGTCGCTCTTGCTTGCGCTGTAGTTCACGAAGGGACAGCTGTAAACGAGCGGAGGACAACCGATGCGCATGTGAACCTCCTTAGCTCCCAGCTCGTGGAGCACCTTCGTGTTGTCCCTCAATTGCGTCCCCCTGACGATACTGTCATCGCAGAAGAGCACGCGCTTCCCTTCCAGGACGTCCTTGTTGGCGATAAGCTTCATCTTGGCTACCAGATTGCGCATCTCCTGATTGCTGGGGGTAAAGGACCGCGGCCAGGTGGGCGTGTACTTGCTGATTGCTCTCATGTAGGGACAGCCGTGGCCCTGAGCGTAGCCCACAGCCATGCCTACGCCGCTGTCTGGTATGCCACAGGCGCAGTCCACCTCTGTCTTGTCGTCCTCTCCCATGACCCGTCCGCACTCGTTTCGCACGACTTCCGTGTTCTTGCCCTCGTATGTGCTGGTCGGAAAGCCGTAGTAAACCCAAAGGAACGAGCAGATCTGCATGCCCGGATTGGCTTCCCGGAGGACCGTCATGCCGTCGGCCTCGATGCGGACAATCTCGCCGGGGCCGATGAAATGCGATGTCTCGAAGCCCAGGTTAGGGAAGGCCGACGTCTCGCTCGTCACGGCCATTGCACCTTCCTTCTTGCCTACGACTATCGGAGTCCTGCCCCACGAGTCGCGGGCAGCTATGACGCCGTCCTCCGTGAGCAACAGCATGGAGCACGACCCCTTGATGTGCCGGAAGACGGTCTCTATGCCATCCACGAAGTCCTTACCTTTTATGATGAGCAGCGCAATGAGCTCCGTCGGATTGATCTTGCCGCTGCTGAACTCGCTGAGGTGTCCCCCCTCGTCGAGCAACTGCTGTGCCAGCTCGTCAAGATTGATGATTTTCGCCACCGTGACGAGTGCGAAACGACCCAGATGGCTGTTCATGAGCATCGGCTGAGCATCGGTGTCGCTGATGACGCCTATGCCCGACTTGCCCTGAAACTTGTCGAGTTCGGGCTCGAAACGCGAGCGGAAGTAGGTGTTTTCGAGATTATGGATGCTGCGGAGAAACTCGCCTGAATCGCTCAGAGTTGCCATTCCGCCACGCTTCGTGCCAAGATGCGACTGATAGTCTGTGCCATAGAAAAGGTCGCCTACGCACTTCTGTTTCTGTACCGTACCGAAGAATCCGCCCATTGTCTTTTTATAGTTAGAGGTTAGAGGTTAGAGGTTAGAGGAATGCTTTGGCAGCAGGCTTGGGGTTAATGTATTCTCTAACCCCTAACCTCTAACTTCTAACTCCTTTCTTTTTCGGGTGCAAAAGTACGGCAAAACGTGCTCTTCTGCAACTTTTCGCGGTCCTTTTTTCCTTTAGAGAGAAAAAAAGTTTCCTCCTCTCATACAATAGTAATTTAAGGGACGAGTTGCACCAGTGGTCAGGGCTTGTAGGTGTAGGGACTTTGAGTAATGCCGCCCGGGGCTGTGGTGCCTCCGATGCTGACAGAACCGCAGGTTCCCTCGTAGCCTGCACCGATGCAGCAGGGGCTCTTGGCTCCCTTCGTGGCGGTGAGGCTGGTGACGCCGGACGTGATGGTTATCTTCCCGCAGCCGCCTTGCCATGCGCTGCCGATGGCTGTCGAGTAGTAACTGCCCTGGCTGACGACGGTGCCGCCGCTGATGAGGATGTCGCCGCAGGTTGTTCCTGAACCTGAGCCGATGCCGGGGCCGTCGCCTTCCCCGTCGCTTATGCTGCCGCCCAGAGCCGTCACGTTGCCGCCCGTAATGGTGATGTTGCCGCAAGGCTTGTCGTAGCAACTGCCGATGCCTGCCGACCAGTTACCGCCTGTGGCATTGATGGTGCCGCCAGCTATGACGATGTTGCCAGAGGGGGCGTAGCAGCTGCTACCGATGCCCGAGGCGTTGCCATGGGGTATGGGGGAGGCTGAGAAGTATTCGACGCCGCAGCTGACGTCCAGCGTTCCGTCGCCCTGAATGGTGAGCGTGCTGCCTTGGGGGACAAAGATGCCCGGGTAGTTGCTGTGCATGCCGCTGACGGCGTTCGTGCCCGTCAGGATGATGGTGGCGTCGCCGAGGCAGGTGATACCCGCCCAACGATAGTAGATGCTGCCGTTGGGCTCGCCCTTGATTTCCGCGTCGCGGAGTGTCACGGTGGCTCCGTCGGCAATGGTTATCTTGTACTGGCCGGCCAGTTTGCCTATGAGGGTATCCCCGTCCTTCGCCTCATAGTCGGCGGTGAGCAGGGGAAGTGTCACGGTACCGTTGAAATTGGTGACGGTCACGCAGAAGCCTTCCTTGGGCGAGAGACTGGTGTCGTTGCACTTCCAGTTGATGGTGAACTGCAGAATGCCCAGGTCGGCGGCATAGGATTGCAGGTCATCGTAGTAGCTCTGGAACACGGAGCGCGAGTAGCCGATATAGGCTGTGATGGTGTTGATGCTGGTGGGTGTGAGGTCGGCCACGCTGAAGCGCTGGCGGAAGGCATCGGGGAACTTTTCGGCCAGCGTGCTCTCCAGTTGCGCCTTGGCTCCGGTGATGGGGGCGTCTGCCCACTTGTTGATGGTGACATTCATCGACCACATTTGGGTGGCGCGGTTGGGCGCAAGCAGGGTATGCTCGAGCGTAGTCGTCGTACCGTCGGTGTACTCAGTCTTGCTGGGCATGTTGTCGTCGCTGTTCTTGTAGGAGAACAGAAGGGCGGCTGTCTGTGGCCTTGACCTCACGGTGAACTTGTAGTTGTCCTTCGGGTCGGAGACGGACCAGCAGCCTTCGTTCTTGAGGTTACAGTCGTTGATGAGGATGTCGGCGGGGGTGGTGTGCCTGTAGTAGTACTTGCGTATGAGCACGTTGCCGCCGGTCTCCACATACGCCTTGGGCAGGGTGCCTGCCTTGTATGTCCAGTTTACGATGTTGGCATCGGTGTTCTTCACTACGGCAAGGTCCTTGGAGGATGACGTGGTGGACATCGAGAATGACGTGCCGGTGGTCCAGCCCAGCGACTCGCCCAGGTTGAAGACTCCCTGCGAATTGACGCCGGCTGTGATGCCTATGGATGTGGAGCTGCTGGTACCGACGGAGATGCTGGTGCTCGTATTATTGTTGTCCGTATAGGGCAGGGCATCTTCGAGCGTAATGTTGCCATAGCCTGAGAGTGCCATAGACGTCTCGAACTGGGACAGGTAGGCACCGTACCAGCGGTCGTAGTCGTTATAGCCCGAAGCCGTTATCCATTCGCTTGTGGTGCCTGGCGTCCATGAGTAGGTGTTGAACAGCGAGCTGAGCTTGAGCAGCACATTCTGCCGGATGTAGTAGTAGTCCTTGTTTGCATTCATGTCGTGAACGCCCCAGGAGAGGAACTTGTGGCTTACAGCGCCATATTCCGTCCTAGTCTGGTTCTCGTAGTCGCGGTAGTAGATATGCCCGCTCAGGGTAAATGTCTCGCTTGCATCGAGCATTTCGTTGATGGAGCTTTGGGCATCGGCAAGGGTTGGCACGGATTTGTTGTTCTTGAGTGCTGCCTTCTGCCACTTCTCTTCCACCTCGTTGAGCCATTCGGCAGCAGCATCGGCCAGCTGTCCGCTGATGTAAGGTGTGCGTTCCATCATCTCGTCAGTGACGGGTTCCTGCATGAAGTAGTCTGCAGGGCCGAGGATGAGGATTTCGGCAAACAGGTCGCCGGAATTGGTATCATCGGCACGCGTGCCCGCCGTCTGGATGTTCTTCATCCTGGCGTTCAGACGTTCGACCTTACGCGAGTGACGGGCAGCGTCGGCAGCCTGTTCGTCCGTCATCAGGAACGTCTCCCCCAGCATCGTCTGCTCCATGCTTAAGAGGCCTGTAGCCAGTGCTATCCCGAACGTCTCCACCTGCTCGTACGTGGGACGGACCAGAGCAATGTAGCCGCCGTCCGCGTAGATGCGTACAATGTTTTTCATGTTCTCGGGCGATATTGCCGAAGACGACGAATCGAAGTTGTTGCCCTCCAGCAGGACGAGACGTGCATTGGGGTTGATTTCGGAGATGGTGAAGGGCAGGCGTTTCACCAGGGCGGCACCCGTGGAGCCTTCTTCGAAGGCCGATGGCACGGCTGTAAGCAGTTTGCCCGTCACCTTGATACCCATCTGGTCGGCGGTCAGCATGGTCCGGATGTATGTGTTCTCGACGCTTTCACCCCTCGGAGGGAGAGGCTCTACGATGGCGTCATTGCAGGATGTCAGGCCTAAAACGATGAAGGTGGCCGTTATCGTCAGATAGAGGGCCTTGTGAAGAATGTGCGATTTCATGTTTGTGTGTATTATTTGATGGTTATTTGTGACCAAAGTTACGTTGTTTGACGGACATCTGCAAATTTTATGATATCTTTTTTTGCAAAAGGTTGAATAAAGTTGTTAATTAGGCTGAATAAGCTTGAAGTCGAGCTGTTTTCGGTAGAGGTCTGCACGCGAGACTTGTACTTTGACGCTGTCTCCGAGGTTGTACTGGTGGTGATAACGGCGGCCACGGAGGCAATAGTTCTTCTCGTCGAACTCGTAGTAGTCACCCTCCAGGTCGCGCAGCGGTATCATGCCTTCGCACTTGTTCTCGTCTATCTCGACATAGATGCCGAATTCCGTGACGCTGGAAATAGTGCCTTGGAAGGTCTCGCCCAGGTGTTCGCCCATGAATTCTACCTGTTTGTACTTGATGCTTGCCCTTTCGGCCGAGGCTGCGGTTTGTTCCATGTCGCTGCAGTGTTCACAGTATTCTTCATACTTCACAGGGCTTACTGTGCGTCCGCCCTCAGCATATCGGGTCAGCAGACGGTGCACCATGAGGTCGGGATAGCGGCGGATTGGGGAGGTGAAGTGTGTGTAGTAGTCGAACGCCAAGCCGTAGTGGCCGCAATTATGTACGCTGTACTTGGCCTTCATCATGGCTTTGAGGGTTATCATTTCGATGACATTTTGCTCGCGCTTGCCTTTGATGTCGCTCAAGAGGTGGTTCAGGTTGCGGCTGATGTCCTGCCTGTTGCCCGTGGTCCGCAGCTTGTGTCCGAACTTCTTCACGAAGTCTGCCAGGTTCAAGAGCTTCTGCGGGTCGGGATTTTCGTGGATGCGATAGGGGAGGACCTTGGGTTTCTGGTTCTTCGGAACCTTGCCGATGCTCTCGGCCACCGTGCGGTTGGCCAGGAGCATGAACTCCTCGATGAGCTTGTTGGCGTCCTTTGCCACCTTGAAGTATACGCCTGTGGGATGTCCGTCATTGTCGATGTTGAAGCGGACCTCACACCTGTCGAAGTCGACAGCCCCGCCTGCAAAGCGTTTTTGACGCAGTATCTTTGCCATGCGATTAAGAATGATGAGCGGCTCGGCGAAGTTCTCTGCCGGTTTTGCCCCTATGCTGTCGGGGGCGGGCAACGGGGCGGAATCTCCGGGAGCCTTGTAATCCTCTTCGCTTGCCTCGTTATGGTCTTCGAGGACCTTCTGTACCTCTTCGTATGTAAAGCGCCGGTCGCTCCGAGTTACCGTGTGGGCCAGGTTCCAGTACTTCACTTCGGCCTTCTCGTTGAGGTGGAAGATGACGGAATACGTCAGCTTGTCTTCGTCGGGGCGGAGTGAGCAGATGAAGTTGCAAAGACGTTCCGGGAGCATCGGCACCGTGCGGTCCACGAGGTAGACACTCGTTGCGCGCTTGTAGGCTTCCTTGTCGATGATGGAGCCCTCCTTGACGTAGTGGCTGACGTCGGCAATGTGGACGCCCACTTCCCACAGTCCCTTCTTCAGTTCCCGAATGCTGAGGGCGTCGTCGAAGTCTTTTGCGTCGGCAGGGTCGATGGTGAACGTCAGCACGTCCCTCATGTCGAGCCGTCGCGCCACCTCTTCGTCGGTGATGCCCGGGGTGAGCTTCTCGGCGGCTTTCTCTACGGCAGCCGGATAGACGTAGGGCAGTCCGTATTCGGCCAGGATGGCATGCATCTCGGCATTGTTCTCACCGGTCTTGCCCAGGATGTCCACCACTTTGCCAATCGGATTCTTGGCCCTGTCCGGCCACTCCACGATGCGTACCACCGCCTTGTCGCCTGTCTGGCCCTTCTTGAGGAATTCCTTCGGGATGAAGATATCGTTGGCAAGCGTGCGGTCCTCAGTCAAGAGGTAGGCATAACCTCTCTGCACCTGCAGGGTTCCCACGAAGGTCTTGTCGCTCCGCTTGAGTATTTCGGTGACGGCAGCCTCGCGGACGTGGTGTTTCCTGCGGGCGAGTAGGGTGACCTGAACGGTGTCGCCGTCCATGGCATGCAGGCTGTTGCGTTCGGCCACCAGTATGGGTTCGCCGCCGTCCTCGGGTTCGAAGGTGTTCTTTCCGTTGGCCTTGCGGTGGAAGATGCCGGTCATCACCTGCGAGGGCATGTTCAAAGTGTAGTACCCACGCGGCTGTTCCTTGACGAAATCATCCACGAGAAGGCCCTCGAGCACATCTACGAGGAGCATCTTGGCCTGGCTCGTGCGCAGGTGCAGCTGCTTGCAGATGCCCTTCAGGGGGAATGTGATGGCGGGGTTCTCCTGGAAGAAGTCAATCACCGTCCTTTCTAAGTCACTCTTTCGCAGTCCTATGCTGCCCGTTTTTTTCTTTCCCATAGTACAAATCTTTTGGGCAAAGTTACAAATTTTCCGTGATACATCGACCGTCTTAACAGGAAAAAATGCAAAATTCCTTATAATTGTCGAGCCGACCTGCCGTACTCCTTTGCCCGACGCTCCATACTGGGTTCGTTGCAGCATCATGAACCTGCAATTGAATATTCATGAACCTGCAATTGAATATTCATGATGCTGCAACGAACCCATGCAGTTATGTTTCACGTCGAGGCATGTTGCGGCAGGCAGGGTAGGGTGCTGCGTGAGGTATTCTATAATATTATAATGTGTATGGCGGCACGGAGCGCGAGGTCACGAACTGCGGTCTTCGGACTCGTGAAAAGGCCGTTCTCGCTCGAAATACTCAAATAAATTTTGTTTTTCGCTCGCTTATTCGTACCTTTGCAGCCGCAAACAGCACCAAAAGCAAACAGGAAAAGACATGAAATATGCTTTAGTTACCGGCGGATCTCGCGGATTGGGACGTGCCGTCTGCCTTAAGTTGGCTGCCCAGGGACTACCCGTCATCATCAATTATCAGAGCAATCAGGCTGCCGCAGAGGCTGTCAAGGCTGAGATAGAAGCCGCAGGAGGCAAGGCGGAGCTTATGCCTTTCAACGTGGCAGAAGAACAGAACGTGGACCGTGCCTTCGACCAATGGACGGAGACGCACCCCGACGACTACATCGCCTACCTCGTGAACAACGCCGGCATCCGCCGCGATGGCATGATGTTCATGATGCCTACGGACGACTGGAAGGCCGTGCTCAGCACCTCGCTCGACGGCTTCTACTACGTCACGCGCCGCTGTCTGCCTGCCATGCTTCGCAAGAAAAACGGCGGACGCATCGTAAACATGACGTCCCTCTCGGGCCTTAAAGGACTGCCCGGACAGACGAACTACAGCGCAGCCAAGGCAGCCCTCATCGGCGCAACCAAGGCTCTGGCACTCGAAGCAGCTGCCCGCAACGTCACGGTCAATGCCGTCGCTCCCGGCTTCATCGAGACTGACATGACCAAAGACCTGCCGGTCGACGAGCTGAAACAGCAGATACCCATGGGCAGGTTCGGGCATCCGGAGGAGGTGGCAGAACTCGTCGCCTTCCTGCTCTCCGATGCGGCTTCATACATAACGGGTGAAGTGATTAGCATCAACGGCGGACTCTACACGTAGTCCATAGCTCATAGTCCATAGTCCATAGCTGATTTGGTTTATGATTAGAGAGATAGATATATTGGAACTCTTGCCGCAGCGTCCGCCTTTCGTCATGGTGGACCAACTGACGGACTACGATGAGACGCAGTCGTCATGCTCCCTCACCATCCGTCCCGACAATATCTTCTGCGAGGAAGGGCAGCTTGCGCCCGCCGGCCTCGTAGAACACATCGCACAGACCTGCGCGGCGCGGCTCGGCTATTATAATAAGTTCATACTGAAGACAGGCATCCGCCTCGGCTTCATCGGCGAGGTGAAGGACCTGGACATCCTGCGTCTTCCACGCGAAGGAGAACGGATTGACACGACAGTCACCGTCGTGCAGGAGATATTCGACGTTACCTTGGTCAGTGCCACGGTGCGTGTGGGCGAGCAGGTCATTGCCACCACTCATCTCAAGATAGCACAGGGAAGCCCCTCGTCCCAGCCTGTTGCCGGGGGAGAGAAGGCATAACGAGCGGTCAATGTCCTATGGCAAATAAAGATTTAACCTTCTCCAGGGAATTTGAAGTACGCTTCAGCGAGGTGGACATCATGGGCGTGGTATGGCACGGAGCTTATCCCCTCTATCTGGAAGATGCCCGCGAGGCTTGGGGGCATCACTACGGCCTCTGCTACGACGACTACCTGAAGAATAATGTCTTCGCCCCTATCGTCGACATGGACATACGCTACCATCACCCCATCTTCTACACGACGCGTCCACGCATAGACATCACCTATCACTACAGCCCGGCAGCAAAGATTGTCCTCGACTACGAGATTCACGACACGAAGGACAATGCCCTGCTGACCTCGGCACACACCGTCCAGGCCTTCACCGACCGACAGTATCAGCTCATCCTCGAGAACCCGGAGTTCTTCCTCCAGTGGAAGGAACGATGGGGCTTGCTGGATTAGCACATCCCTCAGCACAGTTATCCCACCGAAAAATGCTTCTAAAAGACAACCTCTATACCATCGTCTCGCAGGAAAACCCTGATGGCCTCCCTGCCTTCCGCGTAAGGATAAACCCCGAATGGCCTATCTACAAGGCTCACTTCCCCGACCATCCCATCACGCCTGGCGTATGCATCGTGCAGATGGTGCAGGAATTGTTGCAGGAAACACTGCATCGCAAGGTCAGCCTCATAAAGGCGAAGAACGTGAAGTACCTCGCCATCATCTCCCCAGAAGAAGTGGGCGAGCTCACCGTCACCTTTCCGAAGATGGAGCCGCAGCCCGACGGCAGCCTCAAGGTACAGGCCCAGGTGCTGAACGGCGACACGCTCTGCACCAAGCTATCTGCCACCTTCCGGTAGGCAGCCCCAAGGGTTAGCGTGGCGTGTCGGCGGGTATGGTGGAGTGCCACGGATGCCTCCGGCGTACTGCGTATGCAATCCTCTATTCTGCCAGACAGCCGTCGAGCAGGGTTGCGATGGCTTCCTTGTCGAGGTTCTGACCGATGAATACAAGCTTCTGCATCCTGTCGCCATAAGTCTCGTCCCAATCGCGGCTAAGGTTGGGATCGCGTTGCTTCATCATCTCCAACTCGGCGGCGGGCATCGTGGCATACCATTGCCCGATGTTCTGAAGCTTCACCTGCTTGCCAGCCTGCTCGAAGAGGTAGCAGATGTCCTCCTCACCCTTGAAGTAGCAAATCCCTTTCGCCCGGATGATATTCTTAGGCCACAGACGTGCCACGAATTGGTCGAACTCGCTGAGACGCATAGGCTGTCGGCGATAGTATACAAACGTGCCAATGCCGTACTCCTCGGCTTCTCCCTCGTCATGGTCATCGTGGTGATGGTGGTGATGCTCGTGGTCGTGGTGCTCATGATGATGGTGGTCGTGGTGCTCATCGTGATGGTGTTCGTCGTGATGGTGCTCGTCGTGGTCATCATCGTCATCCTCGTCGTGATGCTGTTCCAATTCAGCAATCCAGGTTGCGCTTGTCGCCACCTTCTCATAGTCGAAGAGGTTGGTGTGGAGCAGCTTGTCGAGCTCCACGTCGCCGTAGTTGCAGTCGATGATTTGTGCCTTTCGCTGTATGCCCCTCACGATTTGTCGTATGCGTTCCAGCTCTTCTGGCTCCACGTCGGCAGCCTTGTTGAGCAGAATGATATTGCAGAACTCCACTTGCTGTATGACGAGGTTCTCGATGTCATCATCGTCGATGTCCTTCCGCGTGAGTCCTTGTCCGCAATCAAACTCGTCTTTCAGTCTCAAGGCATCCACCATGGTGACGATGCAGTCGAGGTATGGGATGCCGTTCCTTGTGACCTCCGGAGCCATGTCTTTCATCGAACAGATGGTCTGGGCAATAGGTTCCGGCTCGCAGATGCCGCTGGCTTCGATGACGATGTAGTCGAACTTCTTCAAAGCAATAATGTCGTAGAGCTGCTGAATGAGGTCCATCTTGAGCGTGCAGCAGATGCATCCGTTCTGCAGAGCTACCAGGCTGTCGTCCTGTCCCCCGACGATACCTCCCTTCTGGATAAGGTCGGCGTCGATGTTGACTTCACCAATGTCGTTGACAATCACGGCGAATCGGATGCCGCGACGATTCGTGAGGATTCGGTTGAGCAGCGTTGTTTTGCCGCTGCCCAAGTAACCTGTGAGCAGCAGCACAGGAATGTCGTATTTCGTCATAGTGCTAGTGTGTTTATGTGTTGTGCCTGCAAAGTTACTGCTTTCTGCCGAATTGTTGCACTCCAAAGCCTATAAAAAAGCTTAAAGTCTGTCTTATCGCTCCTCATATAATGTAATAATGTATCTTTTTATGGGGAAAGTATTGCAGATTGCAAAGAAAGTGTTATATTTGCGCACACATAGCAATATAGTAAAAAACAATAAAGTAAAGAACATGCGCAAGACATTTCTCCTGCTCGCAGCCTTTGTCGCTGCTTTCACACTGCAGGCGCAACAGCCTGACAACTTCGTTCCGTACAAGACAAACGCCCTCCGTTTGCCCAGCGTTCCCTTGCTTGTGAACGACCCGTACTTCTCGTTTTGGTCGCCTTACGACCACCTCTACGACGGCACCACCAAGCATTGGGACAACCAGCAGAAAGCGATGGACGGCCTTCTCCGCGTAGATGGCAAGGTATATCGCTTCATGGGAGGACCCAGAGCCACCAAGCTTAAGCCTATCGCAGCGATAGGCAACAAACGAGCCTACACGGCAAAAATGCGCTCCAATATGCCCCTTGCACAGCAAGACACATGGATGAATCTCGACTTCGTTGAGTCAGGATGGCAGAACTCTAATGGGCCATCGTCGGTATATTCTTATGTCAAGACCAATTGGAGTGGCGACAATACGGATCGTTACATCCGCCGACACGTCACGCTGACTGCCGACGACCTCAAGGGCGATTTCTGGCTTGTTTACTCCCACGACGACGTCTGCCAGATATATGTCAACGGCGTGCAGGTTGTATCTACCGAGGAGAAATGGTTCCAGAATGTCAAGCTTCATCTGCCGAGTGCGGCGAGGGCTGCACTCGTGGAGGGCGACAACGTCATTGCCATGCATGTACACAACACGACTGGCGGTGCACTTGCCGACGTGGGTCTCTACAAGAACGAGCAGGGATTCCACCCAGGATACCGCTCTATTGACGGCGCAGGCATGGCCGACGAAGGTGCTTGGCAAGCAAAGGTGAAGCTGACCGCCACGAGTGGGACGGCCTGGACTAAGGAGAACTTCAACGACTCCTCTTGGAGTGACCTGCCGGGAGCCTTCGGTACCCAGGGCGAATATCCCAACATCAACACCGCATGGACAGGCGACGGCAAGGATATTTACATCCGCCGTTATGTCACATTGACAGAGGAAGACCTTCAGAAGGACCTTGCTCTCATCTATTCGCACGACGATGTGTGCCAGGCTTACATTAATGGGCGCCGGGTTGTCAGCACTGATGAGTCATGGGTGCAGAACGTCATCTACAAGCTCACGGAAGAAGACAAGGACGTCCTTCACGAGGGTCAGAATGTCATTGCCTACCATGTTCACAACACCACGGGCGGTGCCTTGGCCGACATCGGCCTGTATGAATCTCTCGCAGACGAGCAGACGGCAACGCAGTTGGCGTGCGACGTGATGCCTACAAGCACGTATTACACCTTCAGATGCGGCGGCGTTGATCTCGACCTCGTGTTCACCGCGCCCTTCCTCATGGATGATGTGGAACTCATGTCCACACCCATCAACTACATCTCCTACCAGGTTCGCCCGAACGACGGAAAGGAGCATGACGTGCAGTTCTACTTCGGCACGACTCCCGAACTGACGGTGGACGACAACTCTCAGGCAACGACGACGACGCTCGAGACAGTGGATGGCGTGCAATACATCAAGAGTGGAAGCCAGAGCCAGAACATACTTGGCAAGACCGGCGACAATGTAACCATCGACTGGGGATACCTTTATCTGCCTGCCATCAATGGCTCTGTGGCTGTTGCCGAACAGAACCTCACTGACTCAATCTTTGCTTCCACGGGTAAGCTTCCCGATAGCCAGATTCCATACAACAGCACCGAAGAGTTCGAACTGCCGCAGCTTTCCTACGTCCACGACTTCGAAACCGTCGGCGAGGCCAGCAGTAGCTACATGATGTTTGGCTATGACGAAATCTACGATATGCGCTACATGGATGTCGACTACAAGGGCTACTGGGCTCGCAATGGCAAGACTATCCACCAGGCCTTCACAGAGTTCAAGGACGCTTACGACAACATCATGGCTCGATGCAAGGTTCAGGACCAGATCATCTACGATGACGGTCTGGCTTCCGGCAACATCAAGTATGCCGAAATCCTTTGTGCTTCCTATCGCCATTGCATTGCTGCCCACAAGATCTTCGAGGATAACAAGGGCAACCTCCTCTTCTTCTCTAAGGAGAACAACTCCAACGGCTGCGTCAACACGGTTGACCTCACCTATCCCTCGGCGCCCCTCTTCCTGCTCTACAACACAGAGCTGATGAAGGGCATGTGCACCTCAATCCTCGAGTACTGCGAGAGCGACCGCTGGGGATTCGGCTTTGCAGCACACGACATCGGCACCTATCCGCACGCCAACAACCAGGTCTATGCCATCCGCTTCCCTGAAGACGATGGTGGCTTCGGCGGCAACATGCCCATCGAGGAAAGCGCAAACATCGTCATCCTGGCTGCTGCCATCTCCGACATCGACGGCAACACCGAATGGGCTAACCGCTACTGGAAGACGCTCACCACATGGACGAACTATCTCGCCGAGAACGGTACAGACCCCGAGAACCAGCTCTGCACCGACGACTTCGCCGGACATCTGGCCCACAACGCCAACCTTGCCGTCAAGGCCATCATGGGTGTGGCTGGCTACGCCAAGCTTTGCTGGCTGAGGGGCGACATGGAAGGCTACACAACTTATTTGAACAAGGCTAAGAAAATGGGCGAGAATTGGGTGACGCTCGCCAAGGATGGCGACCACTACAAGCTGGCATACGACAGGCCAGGCACCTGGAGCCAGAAGTACAACATGGTTTGGGACAAGGCCTGGAAGACTGAAATTTTCCCGCAAACCAGGAGTATGCCTACTATAACAAGCAGCTCAATAAATACGGACTTCCCCTCGACAGCCGTTCTGCTTACACCAAGAGCGACTGGACATACTGGACGGCTTGCCTGTTCAACACCAATCAACAGTTCCTCCGCCTCTCCGACCTCATCTGGAAGTACGTCAACGAGACACCCACCCGTGTGCCGCTCTCCGACTGGTACTATACCGACGGCGGTAGCTGGGCAGGCTTCCGCGCCCGTAGCGTTATAGGCGGACACTGGATGAAAGTCTATGTCGACAAGCGTCTGGCTGGCGACATCGGCACTGGCATCGCACCCATCATGGTCGAGGATGATATGTCCGACGCAGGAAAGTCGCCCTTCATCCGCGGCATGTTCAACCTCCAGGGACAGGAAGTCAACAGCGACTCCTCGAAAGGCAAACTCCCGAGAGGCATCTACATCAAGAACGGCAAGAAGGTCGCTTACTGAGCCGACCGGTTCCGATTATAACACCTCTACAGGAAAACTCCAGTCCCGCCACGATGGGACTGGAGTTTTCTTATGATGGGACTGAAACTCCCCCATAATGCCACTGACCCTTCCCACGGAGGAGCTGAGGCCCGACCGCGACAGGACAAAACACGCTGCATAGAGGAACAATCCCTGCCTCGCCTTTGCTCTTTGCTGTCAATACAGTCTCTTTACTATTACAGGCTTGCTTCTTTAATATTATTTAACACACTATCGCGCGCGCAGGTGTACGTTTTTTATTATATTTGTAGCAAAATTAACAAAAAACTCGTAGTATTAACTTAAAACTAATCGGTATGAAGAAACTATTCTTAACAGCAATTGCCCTGTTTGCACTTATGGGGCTTAATGTAAATGCGGCTGTCTCCATCACGTATGTGGCAGACTACAACAACAACAATCACCTTGTCGATGGCGACAAAGGCGCGAAGTGGGAAGGCGGTGGCAGCAATGACATGTGGTGCATCTTCAAGACATCGCTGCCCATTCAGCCAACAAGCTATGTCCTGACAACCGGTAACGACAATGTGGGGTGGCCAGGCCGTAACTGGAAGGACTGGACCGTCTTCGGCGGTAACTTTGCCAGTGACGAACGCCGAAGGCGGCTGGGTGGCTCTCGATGTCCGCACGAACGATAACATCCTGCAGGACCAGAACACCACGGACTTCGAGTTCACCATGAATCAGCCCGACACTGAGAACTACTACACCTACTATCTCGTCAAAGTAACAGCTACTCAGGGTGGCGGGTACATGCAGATGGGCGAGTTCGCCTTCAAGGACTATACGGTCGATACCTCTGCCTATAGAGAAGCCGTATATAGTGCCCAGGCCTTCGACACAAGTGCTGCCGATGATCAATTGCAAAATGAATATAAAGTGCTTGTCACGCAACTCTCATTCCTCGTAGAACAGTGCTCTGTTTCCGGCGACTTCACTGGTTTGGACGAATACCTTGCCAGAGTCTACAAGTTGCAGGGATACATCAACGCCTACGCTACCCAATCATACGCTGTACTCTCCACAGATGTATCGACTTGGGGTGATGGTGTCGCTGCAAACCTGCGAAAATCCAAACACCAAGTGGGGCGGCAACTTCAAGAGTGGCAACCTCATTTGGCGTCTGAAGGAAGGCATCCAGCCTCTCTATTATCAGTTGACCGCAGGTAATGATACCAACACTAACCAAGGCCGCAACTGGAAGTCGTGGGCCATCTATGGCGCCAACTTCGACAGTCCTTTTAGAGCGACAGCCGATAACCCTGATTGGTCACAACTCTATTATACCGAGGACGGAGGTATGACTACGACGAACCTCGCAACACAGATTTTCGACTTCACCACCACGGTTAATATCAGCTACCAGTACTTTATGGTCAAGGTATTCTCTAATGCCAGCGGTGATCAAACACAGATGGCTGACCTTACCATCATCGACGCATCTGGTTTCAACGCAAATAAGGAAGCTGCATTAGACCTCCTTGACCTTGACCTGAGCGAGGTGGATGATTACGCAATGACGAGTGCCTTCGCCGACGCAGTAGCAGCTGTTAAGACTTCCACTTACAAGACATTTGACGCTAATGTTGCCGCAGCATGGGCTGCAGCCGAGCCTATGGCCGAATATCTCGACGAGAAGTTGGGCGTTGAGTCCGTGAATATCTCTGATGGTCTCGATGCTGACGTGTTCACACGCAAGCAGCCTGCTGAAGCTGGCGTTGACATCGTCGAAGGTTTCGACAATGAACAAACCGGTTTCTACACAAAGACCTTGACACGCGAGTCTGGTGTCGTAACAACCAATTACGGTGTTCCCGACAACGGCATCCTCACGACTTCAAAC
>CAJOLC010000017.1 GCA_905235305.1 uncultured Bacteroidaceae bacterium
TTAATCTTTCTTTCGGAAGGCTATTCCTGAGCCATGGGTAGATTGGATACGCGTTACGCACCCGTGCGCCGGTCGCCATCTATCAAAGCAAGCTTCGATTATGCTGCCCCTCGACTTGCATGTGTTATGCCTGTAGCTAGCGTTCATCCTGAGCCAGGATCAAACTCTTCATCGTCATAATATCAATTTTGCCACAAGCGCATCCCCGCGCTCGCTGCCTGATCTCGGGCAGCCGGCGGGAAACGCACAATGGCATGTCTGACTGATTTGAGCCGGAACCTGTACCTCAGCTATCTATATCCTTAAGGATATTGACGGTTCACTTCGCGTGCTCCTGCATGCCTGGCGACGCATTGCGTCGGGCTGCAGAAGCGCACTTTCTTTCTTGTACTACAATATCTGTCTATGTAAATCTCTCAAAGAACGTGCCCTTATCGGGGAGCGCATCAGAGCCCTACCCGTACCTGAGGTACGGATAAGCCTCATTTGCGTCTGCAAAGGTACGGCTTTCCATGGAACTGGCAAAACATTCGGGCACTTTTTTACGGAACACGCCGTGATTTTATACATCATACATTATATATAATATACGCGCGCGCAGGCGAGGGCATGGGGCGGCCGAGGCTAATGGGCCTGACGGGGCGGAACGGGCCTGACGGGAGGGCATGCGAAGGGGCTGGCCGGTCCGGCCGTGTCCGTGGGGCGGGAAAGGCTGCAGGAAGGGGCGTTCCTGCGTATTCCGTGGGGCAAGGCAACTGCCTTCGTGACGTTTTGGCGGCCGCCGAAAGAATCCGTAGCGACCGCCGAAAATGTTCACGGCGCACGCCGAAAGATTCCGCGGCGCACGCTAAAAACCGAATTCTATACAGGAGGGGCTGTGCCTTTATCAGTCTGATTCGCGCGGAGGATGCTGTTGCGCATTGAAGCGGAACGTGCCACAGGCGCTTCCCGCATGTCCTCTATTTCGAAGTGAACCACTTCTTTGTCAACCACTTCCGCAAGGGCTCATCGTAGAAGAGCAGGCAGATGATGGCAATGAGCTCGGATGCGACGATGGCGATGACTGCCGGAATCCAGGGCTGCATATAGCCCTCATAAGGATGGCCGTCGCGTCCGACCCATGCGATATACAGATAAATGAGTGGGAAATGTGTGGCATAAAGGGGATAGGAAAGTCGGCCGATGAATGACACGACCTTTTGTCTGACGCCCGTCACGGTTCCTCTCGCTCCATACCAGATGATTGTGGGGAAGAACGATAAGATGCAGATGAGCTGGTAAATGGATTCGGCATCCTTGCCCCCCAGGAAAGGAAGTCCAAGCAAGACTATCAATGCGATGCTGCACAGGAGGAAGATGTGCCCCTTTATCGGTTTCGGCTGACGTTCCCTATAGACGCGGGCCATGAGAAGGCCCATAGGATAGCCATAGAGCATTCTGAGTGCTCCTCCGAGGAAACTGGTCGGCTCTGACGACCATCCGTAAGCGATTCCACCATCTTCACTCATTAGTGCAAAGCCTGCAATAGAGACTATGGCACATGCCACCCATACCCGGAGCCACTTCGTGGAGAGTTTGTGCAAGAACAATCCATAGAAGATGCTGCCTACATACTCGAAGAACAATGACCAGTGCGGGCCATTGAGCGGGAAGATCTCCGTATTGCCCCGGACCTCAAGGCTGTTCGGCGAAGGTATCATGAAGAGGCCCAGCAGCGTGACAAGCATAAGAGCCTGAACGGAAACCTCCGTGCCGTCCCACTTCTCACAGCCCTGGATTATGAAGGCAACAAGGCCAATCAGCACACCCATCACTACCATTGGATGCAGGCGGACGAATCGTCGCTTAATGAAATTGCCGAGCGTCATGTCTTCCTTTAGGCGCTGGTCGTAGGCATAGCCCATGACGAAGCCCGACAATATAAAGAAGAAATCCACAGCCAGGAAGCCGTGGAAGAACTCGTTCACAGGAGTCGGCCACACGAAGAAACTCTTGGCATCATTAAAAACATGATAAAGCAATACCATCAGGGCTGCTATTCCACGCAAGCCGTCTAATATGTCATATCTGGGCTTATCCATATGCTTCTATACATCATTTCGTGAACAAAGATATAAAAATATTCATGACTGATTAAGGATTATATGGGCAAATTTAGCAAATATACGAAAAAAATGCCTCATTTCACTTCTCACCTCTTACTTTTATCGTACCTTTGTAACACGATTGCAAGTTTAATAACACCATCTTTACATGAATCATATCAAGAAAACAAGTCTATTGCTTACGGCTCTCTTCCTGATGACTACAGGAGCTAATGCTCAAACGGAGGAAGAAAAAGCCCTTTCGTATCCCCAGTTGTTCCTCAGTGCTCAGGCAGGTACGCAAGTAACCTTTTCCGACTACAACAACTGGGAGCTGTTCACTCCGACGGCAAGCTTCAGCTTCGGCACCTTCATTACACCAGTCGTTGGTGCAAGGTTGAACATCAACGGTGCATGGAACAAGGGCGGCTATCTTGACAATGAAGAAGACTTCAGATACGAGTACAAATACATGACATCCAACATTGACCTGATGGTTAACCTCGTGAATCTGATTGGAAAGAAGAGTTATTATCCGGTGAATGTATACTTGATAGGCGGTTTAGGCCTAAACTATGCGTGGGACAATGACGAGGCCTATGAGCACAAAGACAAACTGCCACTGGCATACGACGACGGCCGTTTCAGCCACAATGCCCGCATCGGAGCTCAGGTCGCTTGCGACATATCGAAGCACTTCAGCATCAATCTTGAACTGACAGCCAATACATTGAAAGACCGCTTCAACAGCAAGTATCACAACAAAGGCGACTGGCAGTTTGTCGGTCAGCTCGGCATGACGTACAAGTTCGCAGCAAAGAAGAACAGAAAAGCAAAAGAACAAACGGAGATTGCCATGCAGACGGAGCCCGATGAGGTATGGGAAACACGTCAAGACACAATATGGTACGACGAGATAATTGAGACACCAAAGGTCGATAACGGATCCAGGACATGGACAATCTTCTATGACATCAGCAAGACAGACTTTGCCGCAGAAGAGCAACTGCAAAGCATTGGAGCTTTCCTGAAAGACTTCCGCGACTGCAAAGTCGATATCAAGTCGTATGCCGATGCCAAGACAGGCAATGCTCAGATGAATATGGAACTGTCGAAGCAACGCATGGAAAAGGCTGTCAAGGCACTGACCAATGCCGGCATTCCCACATCGTCCATCACATCAAGCTACTATGGCGACACCATTCAGCCCTTTTCCGAGAACGACAAGAACCGCGTAACCATCATCGTGGCGAACGGTTTGAAGGACGGAAAAGACAAGAAAACCATCAGGAAGTTTAAGACGAAAGAAGTGCGCTACAGAGTGAAATAGGCAAAAGGAGGATTGCCTGTGACTTGATGAACAGACACAAACGCACTACCGTGCAGACTCCATCGCCCCAGTCTGCCGCATCTTGTCGCGGTATTCGCGAGGCGTACATCCAAGATGCTTCTTGACGAATCGGCCGAAGAAGGATTCATTGGGAAAATCCATTTCAGCGCAAATCTCCTTGATAGTCAAATTAGTACCTCGCAGGCGCTGGGCTATCAAATTGGCCGTGTAGCGGTGAATCATCTCCAACGGAGTCTTCCCGCTCGACTCACGGACAAGAGTGGCGAGATATTTGGGGGTGATGCACAACTGGTCGGCAAAGTAGGCCACGCTGCGATTCTTGCCGCTACTGGTCCAAAGCAACGACACGAACTGCTTGAAAAGTCGCTCCTTCTGCGTCATACTCTCACCATCATCGTCTCTGCCTCGCTGGCTCACCACATCAGCTATCATATATAAAAATGCCTGTGCCACGGCACGCATCATTGGACGATAGTATCGGCAATCCGTCATGTTCTCCGCCTGCTGCGCTATCTGGTACAGGTTCTCCATCACATGCATCTGTCCCTCACTGAGCGTCACCAAAGGGTAGTCGGCCAGAGAAAGAGCCTCCTGCCACGTGGTACGATAGTTGAGAAACACATTCTCCATAGCCGTAATCGAGAAGCCAAAGCCACGGAAATGCACATCAGGTGTCACCAATAACTGCTGGATAACGACCATAGGCAACAATGCCAGCCCCTGTCCGACGCCTACTTCATAGTCCACATCCTTTATCCTGGCTTTCATTGTACCCTGCTGGCATACCAGCAACAGCACTGCATTCAAATCATTAAACTGAGGCTTTATTTTCCAATGCCCACTGGTTTCTGACGAAAGGAAAATATCCCCAAAGTTATCGAAGATTATAACATCGCCGTTATTATAGTTCAGCTTATCTACCTGGTTCATGAGTCCGATTACATTTAGAACAGATTATAGGGTTTTCTGCGACAAAGTTACACATTTTTTTGCAAACACCTCGTCTCATACATCCACATCTCTGACCGAAAGGTTAACAGCACTACTTTTCGGTCATAATTTCCTCACAATAATGCAAACGAATGAGTACCTTTGCATTCAAAATGCAATTGGATAAATGCCTAAAAGCCTACTTCCAATTAACCAAACGTTAGTATTATAAATATAGTGTTAGTAAATTCAGCAAAAAGGAGATAAACATGAGAAAGACGAAAAGAGTATTGCTCGCCCTATGTGGATGTCTGACTGTGACAATTGCCTCGGCACAGACGATGAGCCTGGGCGAGTGCATACGCATAGGTATTGAACGTAACCTGCAACTGGCAGAGAAGCGCATCGACATCCAAAAAGGTGAGACACAAATCCGTCAGAGCCGAGCCATGTTGCTGCCACAGGTCAACGGATCGCTGCAGGTCATTGACTACTTGAAGCATCCCGTGCAGGTGAGCAACTCAGTGTATCTCAACATGGACTTCCCCGATGAACCACAGTGGTTAAGAGTACGCACCATGCAATACACCTCGCAGGCCATGCTGCAGGCACAGATGCCACTCTACAACCAAAGCATCCTCGCCGCCATTGATGCTGCCAAGGTGGTAAAGGAACTTTATACGCTTTCCTACGAGAAGGCCGTAGAGACACTCACCGTACAGATAGCCAAGACGTATTATGCCGCACAATCGTGCAAGGAACATCGGTTGCTGCTCGACGAGGATGTGAATCGCATGACCGAGCTTGCCAACATTGCCAAGGCCTTGCTCACACAAGGCGTAATCCTTGAAACCGACTACACCCGCATCTCCATCAATATCACTAATCTGGAAACCCAACGGGCACAATACCAGATGGTACTTGACCAGCAGTTGAACACGCTGCGCTTCCTTTTAGACATGGAGGCCACGGATGCTATAGACGTAGAGCGCATGGAGAGTGCACTAAGCATCGTGCCTCGGCAAGGCATGAGCAGCTTGATGCCCGACCAGAAATTGCTTGATGCCCAGCACCAGCTCACCGAGAAACAAATCAAGCTGACGCGGGCAGGCTATCTGCCCAGCATCGGTCTCTTCGGACAGACTGGCTATATGGGCTATCAAGAGAAGTTCGGCGACTTCTTCAAGAAGTTCAACAACCATCAATTTGGCATGGCTGCCGTAGGCTTGCAGATTAACATTCCCATCTTCGACGCTAATGAGAAGCGCCTGAAAGTGCGCCAGTACAAGTACGACGCCGAGAAGAACAGGACAAACCGCCAGTTGCTCGATGCTTCGCTACAGAAGGACTATGCCAACGCCACACTTCAACTCACACAAAACGAACAGATATTCATGACTCAAAGCAAAAACCATCAGCAGGCACAGAAGGTATATGAACTTACCGCCCACCGCTATAAGGAGGGAGTTGCCTCTATGACCGAACTGCTGCAGGACGACATGCGACTCATCGGCAGCGAACAGGACATGGTGAATGCTCACCTGCAATACAATCTCGCCATGATTGACTATCTGCGACTGGAGAACAACTTAGAAGCATTAAAATAGAAAAGATAAGATATGAAGAAACTCGTAGTAAGAATTCTGGCCCTGTGTCTTGTTGTGGTGGGGCTATTTGTGATTGTCGGACTGTTTATCGACGGCGATACGGAGTGGACCAACGACGCACAGGTTGAGCAGTACATCTCGCCCATCAACGCCAAAGTGCCAGGCTATATCAAGGAGATACGCTTCAAGGAGCACCAGTTCGTACATCAGGGGGATACTCTGATACTCATCGACGACCGTGAGTATTTGGTAAACCTGAAGCAAGCCGAGGCACAGTTGACCGATGCACAAAGCGGACGCGCCGTTGTGGACAGGACCGAGAACACAGCAGCCACTGCCGCATCAGTATATGATGCCGGCATCGAGGAGGCCAAAATCCGCATAGCCAAGTTGGAGCTCGACACAAAGCGCTTCGAGGCATTGCTGGCCGAGAATGCCGCCACTCCGATACAAGTGGAGCAGTACCAGACGGAGCTCAAGGCTGCCCGCAAGAAGTTGGAACAGTTGCAGCGGCAAAAGGCTGCCTCACAGTCTCAAGTCAGTGAGGTGACACAACGCAAGACGAATGCCGAGGCCACCATCCTGCGGGCTGAAGCTGGCGTAGACATGGCCCGACTGAATCTGAGCTACACGGTGGTAACAGCCCCAAATGACGGCTGGCTTGGTCGCCGAACCATCCAGGAGGGACAACTCGTCAGCCCTGGTGTGACACTGACCACTATCATACCGAATACGAACAAGTGGATTGTGGCCAACTTTAAAGAGACACAGCTGGCCCGCATCCGCAAGGGACAGACAGTAGAGGTCACCGTCGACGCCATACCTGGCAAGAAGTACAAAGGCAAGGTGTCGGACATCTCGCAAGCCACTGGCTCAAAGTACGCCATTATCCCCACGGACAACTCATCGGGCAACTTTGTGAAGATTCAGCAGCGTGTGCCTGTACGCATCGACCTCGAAGGCCTCACGCAAGAGGACAACGAGCGTATGTCGGCTGGCATGATGTGCGAGGTGAAAGTGGATGTGAAAAGTGAAAGCGGGAAGTAAATAATTTACTACCATAATGTCTAACGTGCAAACAGCCAACGTGCAAAACGAACAAATGACCGATGTGCAGAGCGGCCAGGAGAACAATTTACCGTTCTACCCGTGGATGCCCAAGCCGTTGGGGATTCTGGTATTCCTGCTGCTCTACATGTCGCCGGTATTCTCAGGAGGCATGAACCTCAGCCTCTCGCCCGACATCGTGGGCGACATGGGGTGGATTACTGAGGACGTGCAGATGGCCTACTTCTCTACTGCATTGGGCATCTGCGTGTTCCCACCACTGATGCTGAAGTACTTGACAACCCACCGTCTGAAGCAGACACTGCTCGTGGGACTCTCGCTAATGATCGTCGGCAACCTCTGCGTCATCACCACCCATTGGGCACCAGCCATGTGTGCCGTCTGCTTCATGATGGGCTGCCTGCGCGTGATGATGCTCGTGAGCCTGACCTTCGCTGTGGGTCCTTATTTGATGAACGTCGATGTCATCGACATGTTCACCAAGGAGCCGCCTCCCATGACTTCCGACGAGATGAAAGAGGCATCGCACGGCAAGGCGGTACTGATGTTGATGCTATACCTTATAATATTAGTATATGCCTACCTGAGCAACTGGCTTTATGCGTGGGTTGCCATCGAGTACAGCTGGCGCATGTCGTTTGCCATGATTATCGGCATCCTGCTGATAAGCTTGCTGTTGGTGCTCACTACCATGCAGACTGAAGAGGTGAAGTCCGACATGGAGATGGACTGGGGCATGGTGCTCGACACGTTGCTGATGATGGGCATCCTCATTCCCCTGACCTTCGTGCTGATCTTTGGCAAGACACTCGACTGGTTCTGGTCGCCGCGCATCGTATTCTGCATAGGGCTCTCGCTCATCTCTGCGGGACTGTTCCTCTTCCGAACGCTGCGCAGCAACTACCTCAACCTAAGTATCTACAACTACCGCAACCCACTCATTGCCACATTCCTCTTCATGATGGCTATGGTCTGCAACACGCCGGCCAGCATCATCCAGAGCTTCGCCCAGCTGACTACCAACATCAATCAGGAGCAATGGGCTGCGCTCTACCTATGGGCAGTGCTCGGCATCATCATTGGCTTCGCCATCGGCATTCTGCTGGGCATCAAGCGCACCAACTACCGCTACACCTTCGCACTGGGATTCCTGCTAATGTGTGCCTGCCACATATATATGTATTTCCAGTATCAGACGGAAGGCCTCTACGAGAACATGCGGCTGCCGATGGTGCTTACCTATGCAGGACTAATGCTACTCTACCCGCTCATCGCCTCCTATGGCATGAACCGCCTGCCCGTACGCCATTTCGTGGGCTTCGTGTTCATCATGATTCTCATGCGCAACACTTTCGCCCCTATCCTCGGCGTCAGCCTGGTGACCAACAAGATGCAGGAGCGACAGCAGTACTACAACACGCGACTGGTGGAGAATGTCGACACGCAGAACCCCAACGTGCAGGCCATTGGCGGTGCCAATGCCGTCACAGTCCCCTTGCTCTATATAAGCAAAGCGCGCCAGAGTGGCATCATGGCGATGCGCGACATAAGCGGCATCACCATATGGGTCACAGCCGGCATGACAGTCATCTGCCTGCTTCTGCCGTTCAGGAAAGAAGACAGAACATAACCAATAAACCCAATGAGTATGAACAAGACAGACATTGGGCTCTCTGCCGGCATCATCTGGCGGGCCCTCGACAACAAAGGGAAGCTCTCTTTTGAAGAGTTGCAGAGTGAAACACAGCTTGACATCAAGCTCTTGGCAGCGGCAATTGGCTGGCTCGCACACGAAGACAAGATTTATTTTGGCGAACATAACGGCACCACTGTCTATTATCTCTATCAGGAAACATACTATTAAGTCATAGTCCTGGAAGCGATATGTGAGTCCATAGTTATGAGTCCATAGTCTATGGACCGGGGGCGAGTCGCTTTCTCCATTTATTGAGGAGTGCCGTCATGTCGTCGGGCAGTTCGCTGGAGAAGAACATCTCCTGGCCTGTAGTGGGGTGGACGAAGCCGAGCGTCCGTGCATGAAGGGCCTGACGCGGGCATAGTTCCATGCAGTTGTGGATGAAGGCTTTGTAGGATGCTGTCTGCTCTCCCCTGAGGATTTGGCAGCCGCCATAACGTTCGTCGGCAAAGAGCGGATGCCCGATATGCCGCATGTGCGCCCTTATCTGATGCGTGCGGCCAGTCTCCAACCGACATTCTACCAACGTGACAGGCCCGAAGCGTTCCAGCACCCGATAGTGTGTGATGGCGGGCTTACCTATTTCGCCGTCCATCGGATAGACATCCATCTGCAGACGGTCTTTCGGATGCCGACCGATGTTGCCTGTGACGGTGCCTTCGTCGTCGGCAAAAGGGCCCCAGACCAGGGCATTGTATTCGCGTCGGCAGGTATGATAGAAGAATTGCTTGGCCAGATGCGTCTTAGCATCTGCCGTCTTTGCCACGACGAGCAAACCGCTTGTGTCTTTGTCGATACGGTGCACGAGGCCGACGGTGGGGTCATTTGGGTCGTAGCCTTCATCGTCGCGTAGGTGCCATGCCAAGGCATTGACCAGCGTGCCTTCGTAGTTGCCGCAGCCCGGATGCACCACCATGCCGGCAGGCTTGTTGATGACGAGCAAGGCATCGTCCTCATAGATAACATCGAGGGGAATATCCTCGGGAAGGATTTCCCAATCGCGCTTCGGATGATCGAGCACAAGCGTGATGATGTCGCCGGCCTTCACCTTGTAGCTGCTCTTGACGGGCTTGTCGTTCGCCCGAATGCTTCCGGCCTCGGCAGCTTTCTGTATGCGGTTGCGACTTGTGCCAGGCATGTGGTCCATGAGGAACTTGTCGACACGGACAGCACCTTGCCCTTTGTCCACCTCTATGCGCCAATGCTCATGCTCCTGCTCATGCGGCTGTGCGTCCAGCAGGTCATCGTCGAGCAGTATGTCTTCCTCCGCTTCTGTCATCTCAGATTTCTTCCTCGTAGCCGTCAGGAACTTCGGTATCGTCTGCTATAGAATCGCCGAAGAGGTCGCCGAAAGCATCCTCGCCGCTGCCGATGTCGCTATTGCCGATGACGAGCACCACAGGCACGTCGGAAGGCACTCGCTCCCCCGCATAGACTTCCCTGCCGTTCACCTTGAGGGCAATCACCCAGTCAGGGTCGCCAGGGACGAACTCCATCGGACCGATCTTGAAGCCAAGAGCCCGCAGGCGTGCCTCTGCCTCGCGTCGAGAACAGTTGCCGGCGATGTCGGGAATCGTGTTCGTGGGCGACTGCTTTTGGTTGATGGTCAGGTAGATCTCCCTGCCCGACTTCACCATGCTGCCGGGAGCAGGCTTCTGGTCAAGCACTATGCCGGCCGGCTGCTGGCGGACGTAGGCTGAATCGACCACTACCGTTACCAGCTCAATTTCGTCGAGGGCGTACTCGGCATCGCTTATCATCATGCCCTTCACCTCGGGCACCTCCACATGCTCTCCATGCATGGTGTAATGCAACATCCATAGCCACAGGCCGATGCATAGAGCTATGCCCACGAGCACCATTGCTATCAGGTTCCAATAGACAACCGGACCGAAAAGCTTCTTCCTCAATTCTGCCAGAGTCATTTTCATTCTTTTATCTTCATTTTAAAGGGAACATAGTGCAAAGATACATATAAATAAAGAATAAAGGATAGAGAATGGAGAATAATTTCGCTACTTTGCAGAAAAAAGGCAGCGGCAGCATGGCTGCAGGGGAGCCCAAGGGTAGCTCAGGAGACCAGCACACCCGATAAGGCACGGCCCGCTGCCTGTGTCTCTTTAGGAACCCATCCGCTCGTCCCCATTCTCTCGTCCTCTTCCGCCGACATGGCACAGGGGGAAATGGTCATAGGGATAGGGATATGACACGGTGAGGCATGGCGAATGCACGTCAGCAGGCGGTTAAGGGGCAAAGGGTATGAGGTTGGATATTGCCATTATTGACCTTGAGATGCAAAATTACACGCTATTATCCTTCCCGCAAAATCTAATAAAATTTCCAATCATGCATGCTGTTTTTACGCGAAAATATGTATCTTTGCGTCCACGAACCTGAGATAAACATATATGAAACTACTTGAAGTTTGCTGCGGCGACATGAATAGTGTCCATGCGGCTATAGAGGGGGGAGCGCATCGCATTGAGCTTTGCCGTGCGCTCGAAGTGGATGGCCTGACGCCATCGGCTGACATGATGAGCGAGGCCATAGGCATGGGCATTCCCGTTCAGGTGCTGATTCGCCCCAGGGAGGGTGGCTTCGTGTATGACGAGACTGAGGTCGAGACCATGCTGGAAGAGGTTCGCAGGGCAAGACAGCTTGGTGCGAACGGCGTGGTGATTGGGGCCCTGAAGCCCGACGGCAGCATAGACGAGGAGACCATCCGCCGTCTTGTGGCAGAGGCAGCAGGCATGAGCATCACCTTCCATCGTGCTTTCGACGTCTGCAAGAACCCTGCGGAAGCCCTGGAACAGATAGTCTCCCTGGGCTGCCACCGCCTGCTCACGTCCGGCCAGGCTGCTTCGGCAGAGCAAGGTATTCCCTTGATTAAGAGACTCGTAGGGCAGGCAGCAGGCAGGCTCATCATTATGCCGGGGGCAGGCGTCAGCCCCGACAATGCGCGCCGCATTCTTTCCGAAACGGGAGCCCACGAAATTCATGGCTCGCTTCGCAGGGGCGGCTGCACGGATTCAGAGCTGGTCCGTGCCGTCATAAACAGTTTGTAGGTTCATCCTTGCATGTACGTCACTCATCCCAGCAGGATGAATCGGCAAAGATAGCATAGTGCGTTCGTTGCAGGTTCATGAACATTCAATTGCAGGTTCATGAATATTCAATTGCAGGTTCATGATGATGCAATGAAGGCATTATGATGTGTCGGGCGGACAAGAGGCGGGGAATGGGTAAGGAAACGTGTAGGGGGCACTCTTTCGAATGCCCCCTACGTGTATTTATGCCTCGAGGAAGAGTTCCTCCGGCGCTTTGCGTGTCTTGGGAGGTGCGTCTGCGGAGGACGCATAACCGATGGGGATGATGACGACCGGCTCTTCGTCTTCGGACAGCCCGAACAGTTCGTGACACCGTCCGGCATCGAAGTTGCATACCCAACATGAGCCGAGTCCCTGCTCTGTTGCTGCCAGGCAGAGATGCTCCACCGCAATGGCGACATCGATGTTGCCGTGTGGCTTGCCGTCTGCCCTGACCCATTCCTCGCCGTGAAGCAAGGTCGCGAGGATGTACAACGGGGCTTCGTTGAACCAAGGCCGTGCGTAGCAGGACTGAAGCTTTGCCCTACCCTCGCTGCTCCGAACGATTCGGAAGCGCCAGGGCTGCCTGTTCACGGCAGAAGGTGCCAGCCTCATGCACTCCTTGAGGTACGCTACTTTCTCCTCCTCAACCGGCTTGTCGAGGTAACCACGACAACTGTATCGACTGCTTGCAATGTCGAGAATGCGTCCCACCTTACTTCTTCAGGACTTTGTAGGACGTGTTGCCGTTCTTGATGACATAGGTGCCGGCAGGCAGGCCCTCGACGGAAGCTGAGGTTGCACGGCTGTCGCTTGGCTGGTAGCTACGCACGAGCTTGCCCTCTATGTTGTAGATGAAGGTGGGCTGGGGTGCAGCGCTCGCCGGTGCCACAATACGTGTCACGTCATCGTCCAACTCGCCAAAGGTGAACTTATCCATGTTTGAGAGAGGATACGACACCGAGGCATTCTCCACGGAGATAATAAGATGCCCTTCGCTATAAGTAACCACGGGCTTCTCACTGAAAGCGAACTCGACGACACCGCCACCCTTCTGATGAACGAAGAGTGCTGTCTCTGCCCATGAAGCATTTGCCGCAAGGAGGAGCAACACTGTAAGGAAAAGGTTCTTCATAACAGACTTTTTTTATGTGATTATGCCGCAAAGTTACGATTTTTATCTTTATTTGCAAAGGCCAGGCAAGGTTTTTTTCCTGTTACACACTTTGCAAGATGCGTTTCAAGACTACCGTTGCAGAGATTTCACGATTGGCAGCCTCAGGGATGACAAGTGAGGTGGGAGCCTCGATGACATCATCGGTAACAATCATGCCACGGCGCACCGGCAGGCAATGCATGAAGTGGGCATTGTTGGTCCAGCTCATGTGTTCGGCATCGACAGTCCAGCTCATGTCCTTCGACAGTATCTTTCCATAGTCGGCCCTGTACTTTCCTACGCCAGGACAGCTCCAGTTCTTGGCATAGATGAAGTCGGCACCTTCGAAGGCCTTACGTTGGTCGTACTCGATGCAGGCGCCTGCGGTGAAGACTGGGTCTAGTTCATATCCCTCGGGATGCGTAATGACGAAATCGACATCGGCAGCCAGCATCCACTGAGCAAAACTGTTGGGCACCGCCTGTGGCAGTGAGCGAGGATGAGGCGCCCACGTCAGGACTACCTTCGGACGCTTTCCCATCTTCTGAGAATACTCGTCGATAGTGATCAGGTCGGCAAAGGCTTGCAGCGGATGAACGGTAGCCGTCTCCATTGCAAATACAGGCTTCCCGCTGTACTTAAGGAATTGGTGATAGACCGTTTCAGCATAATCGTAGTCACGGTCTGTAAGTCCGGCGAAGGAGCGGATGCCTATGACGTCGCAGTAGCAACCCATCACGGGGATGGCTTCCAGCAGATGTTCGCTCTTGTCGCCGTCCATGATGACGCCCCTTTCCGTCTCCAGCTTCCAAGCCCCCGCATTGACATCGAGCACGATGACGTTCATGCCGAGGTTCATGGCTGCCTTCTGCGTGGAAAGACGCGTGCGAAGGCTGTTGTTGAAGAACACCATGAGCAAGGTCTTATTCTTGCCCAACGAATCATATTTATAGCGGTCGGCCTTTATCTCGGCTGCCTCTCTGAGCGCCGCATTGAGTTCGCCCAGGTCTTGTACATTAAGGAAACTCTTCATTACTTACGATTTAACAAATTACGAATCACGATTTATTTCTTCGTCAATTACTGTTTGTCGATTCACGACTGCTTCTTCTTGCTTTCGGAAAGGCTTTTCTCCCTGATCTCCACACGGCGTATCTTGCCGCTTATCGTCTTGGGCAACTCATCGACAAACTCGATGATGCGCGGATATTTGTAGGGAGCAGTCACGTGCTTGACGTGTGCCTGAAGCTCCTGCACAAGTGCTTCGCCAGCTTTGTCCTTCCATTCCTTGCCAAGAACTACGGTGGCTTTCACCACCATACCCCTTGTCTCGTCGGGCACGCCGGTAATGGCGCACTCCACCACAGCAGGGTGCGTCATCAAGGCACTCTCTACTTCGAAGGGGCCGATACGGTAGCCGCTGCTCTTGATGACATCGTCGGCACGTCCCTCGAACCAGTAGTATCCGTCCTTGTCGCGCCAAGCCATGTCGCCCGTGAAGTAGTATCCGTCGTGGCAAGCCTCGTAGGTGATGTTGCTGTCGCGATAGTATTCCTTGAAGAGTCCGATGGCCTTGCGGCCTTCATTGAGGCGGACGGCTATCTCGCCCTTCTCGCCGTCCTCGCACGGCGTAAGGTCCGGACGCAACAAAGCTATTTCATATTGGGCGTTGGGCTTGCCCATGCTGCCTGGCTTTGGCTGCATCCAGGGGAAAGTTCCCAGCGTCATTGTGGTCTCGGTCTGTCCGAACCCTTCCATCAGACGTATGCCCGTCAGCTGGAAGAACTTCTCATAGACGGCGGCGTTGAGTGCTTCGCCGGCAGTCGTGCAGTAGCGGAGAGCCGAGAGGTCATAGTGGCTGAAGTCCTCGCGCACAAGGAACCTATAGACCGTGGGCGGCGCACAGAAGCTGGTGATACGGTACTTCTCCATCTGTCGGAGTATCTTCTCAGCTGTAAACTTCTCATGGTCGAAGACGAAGACGCAGGCTCCTGCGAACCATTGTCCGTAGAACTTTCCCCAGACGGCCTTGCCCCAGCCCGTGTCGGCCACGGTGAGATGGATGCTTTCGGGCGTGAGGTTGTGCCAGAAGACGCCGGTCGTGAGGTGTCCCAGTGCATAGAGGAAGTCGTGCGACACCATCTTCGGCTCGCCGGAAGTGCCGGACGTGAAGTAGAGAATCATGGTGTCACCGTTGGCATTGACAAAGCGTGGACGGCTGAAGACGGGTGCATTTCCAATCTCCTTATGCCAGGCGTGGAAGCCTTCAGGCACGTCGGGACCGATGGAGATGAGCAGGTCAACCGTCGGACTCTCTGGCATTGCCTTCTGCACCTCGCCGAGTACATAAGGCTCGCCTACGCAGATGATGGCCTTCACGGAAGCCGCATTGTTGCGATAGACAATGTCGTGACTGGTGAGCATGTGTGTGGCCGGGATGGGCACGGCACCGAGTTTGTGCAGGGCAAGCATGGTTATCCACCACTCCAGGCGTCGCTTTTCGATGAGCATCACCATGTCGCCGCGTCCGATGCCAAGGCTTTGCAGATAGGAAGCGGCCTGGTCGCTCATCTGTTTGAGGTCGCCAAACGACAGCCTTCGCTCGGCTCCTTCGTCGTTCGTCCAGAGGAGAGCAAGCTTCCCTGGCGCAACTTCTGCCCAGGCATCAACGACATCGTAGGCGAAGTTAAAGTCCTTGGGAACGATGAACTCAAGGTTCTGGCGGTAGTCTTCCTCGGATGTGAATGTCGTCTGCCTGAGGAAACGCCTCAATATCGGATTGTCTGTCATGTCTGATGCCTGCTTTAGATGATTACTGTCAAGAACCTGACGGCCTTGTTCTCAAGGGCTCGCATACAATGGGGACGTGTCGTGTCGAAGTAGATGCTGTCACCTCTTCGCAGAACAATCACCTTTTCGTCTATCGTTATTTCAAGCACGCCGTCGAAGATGATGATGAATTCCTGTCCGTCATGCACGTTCTTCGCGTGGTTCTTGCCTTCGGGCAGAGGTTCAATCTCTGTGAAGAAGGGTTCCATTGCCCTTCCCTTGAAGCCGCTGGCAAGCGACTTGTATTTGTAGTCGTTGTGTCTGTCCACCTCCAGACCCATGCCTCGTCGGGTGACGAAGTAGCCGTTCATGCGAGGCTCCTCGCCATAAAGAAGTACATCAAGTGCGATGCCGTACTCCTTGGAGATGCGGTTGAGGCGATAAACTCCCGGGTCGCTCTCGCCGTTCTCAATGCGTCGGTAGTGTTCGACGCTCGTCTCGCACACCTCCGCCATCTTTTCCACAGGAATATCGAATATCTCACGCAAGCCTTTCAGGCGTTGCGATATTTGTTTAATGTCGTCCATTTCTTATTCTCTTATCTGTCCTTTTCCATTAATAAGCCATTTGTATGTAGTCATTTCCTCGAGTGCCATCGGTCCGCGAGGCCCGAGCTTCTGGGTGGAGATGCCAATCTCAGCACCCAATCCGAACTGCGCTCCGTCGGTGAAGCTTGTGGGAGCATTGACATAGACGCAGGCAGCATCGACCATCTGCTGGAAGCGTCGTGCCGTCGCCTCGTTTTCCGTGATGATACATTCGCTGTGGCCTGAGCCGTAGCGTGCGATGTGTGCTAAAGCCTCATCGAGACTATCGACGACCTTCAGCGAGAGTTTGTAGTCCATCCATTCCGTGCCCATTTGTGCCTCGTCGGTGATGATTTCGACCTTTCCTTCCAGCGGTTCGAGCAAAGCAGGTATGTCCTGAACGCGGTCGCGGTGCACGAGCAGACAGTCGAGGGCGTTACATACGCTGACACGTCGCATCTTGGCATTGCGGACGATGCGTTTCCCCATTTCCAGGTCGCCGTCCTTGTCGAAGTAGGCATGAACGACTCCTGCACCGGTTTCTATGACAGGGACGCGGGCATTGTCGCGGACAAAGTCGATGAGCTTCCTGCCTCCTCGGGGGATGCACAAATCGACGTAACCGACAGCACCGAGCAGTTCAGCCGTGGCCTCATGGGTAGGAGGAAGTAAGGTAAGCATTGACCATTGACCATTGACCATTATTAGATATTGATTCTGCTTCGCTGAGAACTTGCTTAATGAGACCTACGATGGCTCGGTTGCTCTCGTCGGCATTGCTGCTGCCTTTCAAGATGCACGCATTGCCACTTTTGAAGCAGAGAGAGAATACGTCGAAACAAACATTGGGACGTGCCTCGAAGATGACGCCGATGACGCCAAAAGGCACACTGACGCGGCGCAGGTGGAGTCCGTTGGGAAGAGTCCTCTCCTTGGTTATCGCGCCCAGCGGCGACGGCAGACTTGCCACGTTGCAAAGATCTGAAGCGATGCCTCGGATGCGCTCCGGCGTCAGTAACAAACGATCGTAGAGAGGATTGTCCCAATCGAGCTTCTTCAGGTCGATGGCATTGGCGGCAAGCAGTTGGTCGGTACAGGCCACGGCACGCTCTGCCACGCGGCGGAGGATGTCGTTGCGCACGTCGTCGGACAGAAGCATCAGCGTCCTGCTGGCTTCTTTTGCGTTTTGGAAGAGATGAGTCATGAGGGGATGAATTCTGTGTGAATGGTATTCGACGGATCTTCTATAAGGTCTGGGATGATGCCGTCTCGGTTGCCGTTTGCCACGATGACGCGAATGCCGGCACGGGCCACGGAGAGTGCTGTCCCGGCTTTCGATGTCATGCCGCCACGGCCTGCACTGCTCTTGCTCGGCAGGATGAATTGGCTCACGTCATCGTCTGCCTTCACGACACGTATGACCTCGCTGCCTGCCTCGGATGGGTTGCCGTTGTAAAGCCCATCGACACCTGTCAGGAGGATAAGAGCCTCGGCTTCTATCATCCTGGCCATAAGGCCCGAGAGCTCATCGTTGTCGGTGAACATCAGTTCTTCGATGCTTACAGTGTCGTTCTCGTTAACGATGGGAAGCACTCCGTTCTCGAGCATGACTTCAAGGCACGCCCTTTGATTCTGGTAGGAGCGTTCGCTCTGGAAGTTCTCTTTAGTCGTCAGGACTTGTCCGATGTGGATATTGTACTCACGGAACAACTCGTAGTAGAGGCCGGTGAGCTTCACCTGTCCCATGGCGGAGAAGAGTTGCCGCTGTTCCACCGAGTCGAGAGAGTGGTCAACCTTAAGTTCTCCTCTGCCACAAGCGACGGCTCCACTCGTGACAAGTACCACGTCGTAGTCGCGTTCCCGTAGCCAAGCTATCTGGTCGACAAGGGCGGACATACGTGTGATGTCAAGTTTTCCCTTGCCTGTTGTGAGGACATTGCTGCCCACTTTCACCACGATCCTCCTTTTCATTTCAGTCCAGCTTTGAGACAACGTATGACGGCTGAGTTGAAGCCGGCATGGTCGAGTTCGTTCAACCCTTTGATGGTGACACCGCCAGGCGTAGTTACTTTGTCAATGGCTACCTCGGGATGAAGTTTCGTCTCACGGAGCAAGGCGACGGCACCCTGCATGGTCTGCATGGCAATCTGCTTGGCGTCTTCGGGATAGAAACCCATCTCGACACCACCTTCCGTCATAGCCCGGAGGAAACGCATGACGTAGGCAATGCCGCATCCTGCCATCATCATGCCTGCCGACATGAGTCGCTGCGGCACAATCCTGCATTGTCCGACCTTCTCGAAGAGCTTTGCGGCCTTCTTCGCCTGCGGTGATTCTTCCACGAAGGTCATGCTTTCGCCGAACTCGGCTGCGATGTTGGGCATGACATACACGTCGATGCGTTCGTGACGGACGCCGGCGGCAACGGAGATGAGAAGCTTGCCCTCCAGTTCCGGCATGATTTCCTCGATGACTTGCTGCACGAGCCAAGGCTTCACGGCAAGCACCACGACATCAGCTTCCTTGACAGCCTGTCGGTTGTCGAGCGTTGTCGTGATGTACGGACAAGCCTTCTTGAGGTCATCAAGCGTCTGTTGAGTACGGGCGGTGGCTGTGATGTCGAGCGTCACGTCCCGAGTAGCAAAGCCTTTGACAAGGGCTCCACCCATGTTGCCCGTGCCTATTATGGTTATTTTCATTGCAATACTGCTTTAAGTTTCGATACGAATTGGTCGGCTTCCTGTTTTGTGAGGCAGAGAGGCGGCAGCAGACGGAGCACGTTGGTGCCAGAGCAGCCGGTGAAACAATGTTGTTCCTTGACGAGTCGCTGGCGGGGTTCCTTGTAGGGGATGTCCAGCTCGATGCCAATCATGAGACCGCGTCCGCGCACCTCCACGACGTGTGGAAGGTTGGCATTTCTGAGGGCCTCCATCAGGTATTCACCCACCTGGGCCGCATTCTCCACGAGATGTTCGCCCTCGATGATGTCGAGTACGGCTATCGCGCCAGCACAGGCCAGGTGATTCCCGCCGAAAGTGGTGCCGAGCTGTCCGTAGACGGGTTTGAACTCGGGACTGATGAGGACGGCACTCATCGGGAATCCATTGCAGATGCCTTTGGCGACGGTTATCATGTCGGGACGAATGCCGAGGTGCTGATGGGCGAAAAATTTTCCGCTACGTCCGTAGCCGCATTGTATCTCGTCACAGATGAGGACGGTGCCGTTGTCCCGACACAGCTGCTGCAACTGCTGCAGGAAGTCGGCTTCGACAAGTCGGATGCCGCCCACGCCCTGTATACATTCCACGATGCATGCGCAGACATCTCCCTTCTCGAGTTCAGTCTTCCAGGGCTCGATGTCGTTAATGGGGAGGTATGTTACATGGCCGTTGGCATTGACGGGAGCAATGATCTTTGGATTTGCGGTTGCTTCCACTGCCAGGGATGTGCGGCCGTGGAAGGCTTTTTCAAGAGAGAGGATGCGTGTCCTGCCCGTGTGAAAGGAGGCGAGCTTCAGCGCGTTCTCGTTGGCTTCGGCACCACTGTTGACCAGGAAGAGCTGGTAGTCTTCGTAGCCGCAGGCTTTGCCGAGGCGTCGGGCGAACTCTCGTTGCAGGGGATTTTGCACGGAGTTGCTGTAGAAGCCAAGTGTCTGGAGCTGTCTGGTCATTGCTTCCACGTAGTGGGGATGGCAGTGACCGACGCTGACGACTGCATGGCCGCCATAGAGGTCGAGGTATTCCTGTCCCTCGCTATCCCAGACGGTGCAACCCTTGCCACGGGCAATGGTCACGTCCATCAGCGGATATACATCAAATAGATTCATAATTCAAAGGTTCAAGATTCGTAATATTCTTAGAAGGCACTTGCCTTGAGTCGGAGTCCTTCACGTTCGTCGAGGCCGAACATCAGGTTCATGTTCTGCACGGCTTGCCCGACGGCTCCCTTCAGGAGATTGTCGATGCAGGATATCATGAGCAGTTGGTCCTGGTATTTTTCCACGTAAACCAAGGCCTTGTTAGTGTTGACGACCTGCTTCATGTCTGGACTCTTCGTGACGAAGTGCGTGAAGGCAGCGTCCTTGTAATAGTCGGCATAGACCTGTTGCACCTGTTCCAGAGGCACATCACACTTGGCGTAGGCGGTGACGAAGATGCCTCGGGTGAAGCATCCTCTCTGCGGGATGAAGAGCACGCGACCTTCGTAGCCAGGCTGAAGCTCCTGCACCGTCTGGTTGATCTCCAGCAGATGCTGGTGGGTGAATGTCTTGTAGACGGAGATGTTGTCGTTGCGCCAGGAGAAATGTGTGGTGGCTCCGGGCTTCTGACCTGCGCCGGTGCTGCCCGTGATGCCGTTTACATGGATGTCGCCGCTGATGATGCCCGACTTCAGGGCAGGCAACAAGGCGAGCTGGATGCAAGTGGCAAAGCAGCCGGGATTGGCGAGGCGTTGGCAGCCGCGAATCGTCTCGCGATGCGTCTCGGGCAGTCCGTAGACGAACCGCCACTTTGTCTCCCCCCGAGGAGGGAGTACCATTGACGCGTGACACCTCCCCTTCGGGGGAGGCTGGGAGGGGGCTTATGCGGAAGTCCTGTGCCAGGTCGATGATCTTGACGTTCTCCGGAATCTCATGCTCCTTCAGGAAGGCCTCGCTCTTGCCGTGGCCGAAGCAGAAGAAGACGACATCCACCTGGTCGAACGGCATTTCGCTGGTGAAGCAGAGGTCCGTCTCGCCGACGAGACCTTCGTGGACATCGCCGACGGGATTGCCGGCGTTGCTCTCGCTGTTGGCAAAGACAATCTCTGCCTCGGGATGCCCCAGGAGCACCCGTATCAGTTCGCCGCCGGTGTAGCCGGCAGCGCCAAGTATTCCTACTTTTACCATAATCTTATCTTTACATCAGAGCCGGCAGGAAACGCGACGCGTCCCGTTGGTGATTGAGACACGTCCCTCTGATGAACGCGACGCGTCCCGTTGAGGATTGGGACACGTCCCTCTGGCCGACTTCACTTGTCTTGCTGGAGAACTGCCTACTTCCTTTCGTCGGGATGAGCCAGATAATAGGCACGGAGAGCCGTGGAGGTCACCTTGATGAAACCCTTGGCGTCCTCGCTCGACCAGGCTTTCGCCGTCTCGCCATACTCGCCGAGTTTGTTCTTGACTAAGTCGTTGGGGCTGTCCACGCCTACTGTCTGGAAGCAGAGCGGGCGGAGTTCGAGGGTCACTTCGCCACTGACATTCCTCTGACTGCTCGTGAGCATCGCCTCGATATCTGGCATGACGGGCTCCAGGTACTGACTTTCGTGCAGGAACATGCCATACCAGTTGGCCACCTGTTCCTTCCAATATTGTTGCCACTTCGACAGGGTGAACTTCTCCAGGTAACGGTGGGCGCCGATGATGAGCATGGGAGCTGCGGCCTCGAAGCCCACGCGACCCTTGATGCCGATAATGGTGTCGCCCACGTGGCAGTCGCGTCCGATGCCGTAGCGGGCACCTATCTCCTCGACCTTCTGTATGGCCTTGATCTTGTCGTCGAAGTGTTCCCCGTTGACGGAGCATATCTCGCCCTTGTCGAAACCTATCTTCAGCAGCTCCGGCCCCTCTTCTGTCGGATGCTTCAGGTAAGCGCTCTCCGGCAAGCCTTGCTTTGAGTCGAGGATTTCACCGCCGCAGATGCTCGTGCCCCACAAGCCGACATTGTAGCTGTATTTAAGCTTCGTGAAGTCTGCGAAGTAACCATTCTTGTTGAGGTAGTCCACCTCTTCCTGACGGGAGAGATTGCCGTCGCGGGTCAGCGTGATGATTTCCACGCCCGGACACATCACGAGGAAGGTCATGTCGAAACGTATCTGGTCGTTGCCCGCGCCCGTAGAACCGTGGGCAATGGCCGTGGCACCAATCTCCTTGGCATACCTCGCGATGGCCAAAGCTTGAAAGATGCGCTCGCTCGACACACTGATCGGGTAGCAGTTATTGCGCAGAACATTGCCGAAGACCATGTACTTCAGCGACTTCTCGTAGTATTCCTGCGTCACGTCGAGCGTAACGTATTGCTTGGCTCCAAGCTTGTAGGCGTTCTCTTCGTTTGCTTTAAGCTGCTCGGCACTGAAGCCTCCCGTGTTGGCACATGCAGCGTAAACTTCATAACCCTTCTCTTTCGCCAGGTACATCACCGTGTAGCTGGTGTCAAGACCGCCACTGAAGGCGACCACTACTTTCTTTTTTTCCATATATCTATTTATATCGTTTCTTATTCAATTCCACGCAAGACCAGTGTCCGCATCACGTCCTTGATGACCTCGAGCGACGTCGGCTCGCCCTTATGCTTGTCAGGATCCCACAGCATACCCGTGCAGACACAGAACTTCCGATTCTTCGCTTCGAGGATATCGTGGTTAATGCAGCCCTGACATCCGTGCCAGAAAGCATCGTCGTCAGTCAGCTGATTGAAGCTCACGGGCACATAACCGAGCGCAGTATTCATCTTCATCACGGCATCGCCACTCGTCAGGCTGAATATCTTGGCATGAGGCCAACGCAGACGCGCCAGCGTGAAAGTGTAGTCTTTTATGCGCTTGGCGACACCCATGCCCTGATAATCGGGGTGGACTATCAGGCCGGAAGTGGTGACATAATGCTTGTTGCCCCACGTCTCGATGTAACTGAAGCCCACAAACGTCTCGCCATCCAAAGCCAGGACAGCCTTCCCTTCCTTCATCTTCATGGCCACGTACTCGTGGGTTCTCTCGGCAATGCCAGTCCCACGTCTGCGCGCGGCCTCGCGGATGGTGTCTATAATCGTATCGACATACTTCTCGTGTTCGGCATCTGCCACCAGTACTTTTATGTTTTCGCTCTTGATATCTTTCATGTCTTTATTCTTCAAACTTCATCCTTTCGCTTTTTCAATCTTTCATTATTTCTATTCTCAACTCAGCTTTGGAAACATGTCGCAGATAAGATTCCCTGCCACTTCCCTGTCCGCGTCCTCAGAAAGCACCACGATAACCGTGTCGTCGCCAGCGACTGTACCAAGGAAGAACGGACTCTTGATGTTATCCACATCGTAAGCCACCATGCTGGCATGGCCGGGTGGAGTGTGGACGACCATCAAGTTGCCCGAAAAATTCAGGCGCCACTTCGTCTGATTTATCTCTTCGACTGTAGGGACAGGCTCGAACTGGCCATCACGAGGCAAGGCATAAACGCTGAGTCCACTGCGGACACGAACCTTGCTGATGCGCAACTTCTTGAGATCGCGGCTCAAAGTTGTCTGCGTCGTAAAGAACCCTTCTTCCTTGAGTGCCGCGAGCAACTCTTCTTGACTCTCTAGGCTCGTCGTGCTGACAATCTTGCGAATTGCCTGCATCCTCGACTTTCTGTCTTGTTTCTCCATAAGACTACACATTTTAGAATTGCGGGTGCAAAGTTACAACTTTTTATGCAAAACTGCACAACTTTCCCTGCATAATATGCGCCATTTGGAGGATTTTCGTGCATAAGAGCACCATTTTACCTGCATATTTGAGGTTTTTGTAGTGAGAGAGGAGGAAAGAGGACTCATCCTTCGAGTACATTCAAGTGCACAAGTTCAATCTTGGTAGCAGTCTTCTTGGTGACTTTGAACTCCCACTTCCCTATTCGAATCGGCTCGTTCAGCTTGGGGAAATTCTGGAATTCATAAAGAATAAAGCCGCCGACGGTCAGGTACTCGTCACTCTCCGGCAAATCAAGGTCGAGCAATTCGTTGGCTTGTGCTATCTCGAGACGTCCCGAAAGCAGATATTCGCCCGGAGCCGTCTGCTTGGCAGTATAGTTCTTACTGTCGTGCTCGTCCTCTATCTCACCAAAAATCTCCTCGACAAGGTCCTCCATCGTGACGATTCCACTCGTGCCGCCGAACTCGTCGACGATAACAGCGAGCGACCGCTTCTGGTTAATGAAGATGCCCAGAAGCTTCCGGGCATTCATCGTCTCGGGTACAATCGCCACCTCGTGGATGTGATTCGTCCAGTCTTCATCCTTGTCGAGGCGGAACATCTCTACCGTATGGATATAGCCTACGATGTCGTCTATGTCCTCTTTATAGACGATAATCTTGCTGTGCCCACTTTCAACGAACTGGAGGCGCAGCTCCTCCAGCGAGGTTTCTACAGAGACAGCCGACACCTCGGTACGTGGGACGATGCAGTCTCTGACCTTGACGGAACTGAAGTCGAGCGCATTCTGGAATATCTTTACCTCGTCCTCGATGTCCTCTTCATCCGTTGCCTTCTCGATGTTGCTTTGAATAAGATAGTCGAGGTCCTCGCGAGTAAAAGTCTTTGCAGGCCTTGCCTTCTTCACCTTCTCGCCAGCCATCCATAGCAGACACTTCCCGAGCGAGCTCGTGAATTTGCTGATGGGCCACAATATTATATAAAAGATGTAGGCAGGCAACGCGAAGACACGCATCATCTTATTGGGGTTGATGCGGAAGAGCGTCTTTGGAATGAACTCGCCCGTTACGAGGACAATCAAGGTTGCTATAATGGTTTGCAGAAACAGGCAGAGAGCCTCGTTGGGACAACTGCCGTCCTCCACATGGATGCCAAGCGGGATAAGCATAAGGCCGTTCACGATTCTGGCCATCAGCATGCCGTAAACCACGAGGGCTATATTGTTCCCGACAAGCAACGTGGAGATAAAGCTGTTGGGATGTCTGTAGAACACATCAATGAGACGAGCCGTGAAGCCCTGCTCTTCTCTGTCCATCTCGAAACGCAACTTGCTGCTCGAGACGAAAGCTATCTCCATGCCAGAGAAAAAAGCCGAGAGAACAAGGATGACTATGGTGGCGATGTACAGATTTATCATTATTGCCTCAGGTTATCTATCTGTTATTGGGTGCCTCCTCTACGACAGGAAAGGAGCCCTTAGAGTTGAATACTGTGTAACGCGTCATTTGTTCGTTGCTATGGAATTCATCGCCTTCAAGTTCACGATCGGGCGTCGTGATGTGCATGTACTTCGTGTTCCATATCTCGTGGAGGTTCAAGTCCCAGAAGAGTTCTTCTGTGCGGAAGACGTCTCCCTTCACATTGCGGACGACCACTCTTCCCCGCAGTTCCCAGAGTTGTTGCCTGTGCAGGTATGCCGTATCGGACTGTACGAAGAGGTCGGTATGGAATTTCTCGTCGAAACGTTCCATGAGCAAGCCTTTCATGAACTTCCATGTAGGTGCCTCGCCATTCGTGCCGTTATAGATATCCCATTCCTCTACGACGAGATGATAACGCATCAGGCCGCTGTCGCTGATGAGGGTATTGATGCCGGTTGAATGCATGAAGAGGAGGGAGTCCTTTGCAGGGATAGGGTCAGCCAGATGCTCTACCTCGCCGGTACAGCTGAAGGGGAGCAATAAGAGAAACAGAAGGATGGGTGAGAGGCTTCTCATCATTCAATCTTATACTTCATGAACCAGCGCTCGTTGAAAGTCATGCCGAGGTTGATGACGAAGTAGTCTTCCTTTACCATTCCGACAGCGCTGGCTGAGCGTCTCAGCCATCCGACGCCGACATTCACTATTGAGCGATTGTTGTTCTTGTTGATGATTGGGATTCCTGCACCCATGTTCAGACGCAGTTCGTAGGGTCCGTCCTGTTCGTTTATCTTGAGGTAAGGCGTCGAGAAATTAAAGCCTGCGCGATACTGGATGCGATTCCAGAACTTGCCATACGGGTCGGGAGTCCAGCCTGCGCCTAAGGCGAACTTCACCATGTCCTTATAGTAGCCTTCCATAGGCACGTAGGAGCCTGCTGTTTCTATAGGCATGCGGCATTTGCTCCAGCGGTCGTAGTGGACATCGGCTCCTACCTGGAGGGTGTTCTTATGCTGCCATGCGGCGCCGACGGCGATTGTATAGGGCAGGTCGAATGGTGAGGGGGCCTTGAAGCTTGTCGTGTCGCCTTTGGTGCTATAGTGCATCAGGGTTGCGTCCTGAGCAATCTTATGTCCCAATCCGACTGTTGCGCCGAGGTTCAGCCAGTCTTGGGCCGTAAGGCGGACGGGGTATTGGATGCCCAGATCTATCTTATAGGTCCTCAGGGATGCCGTGTAGGATTTGATGGTGCTGATGTATGTGCTCATGCTGGATCCGCCTTCCTTGAAGTCGGGGACAAGGTAGTGATTGTACGAGCCCCATAGGAAGCTGATGTTTGCACCGACGGAGATGCCGCGATAAGCCTTCCAGCCCAGGCCGAGATATGCTTGGTTCAGGCCGCCGTTGCCGTAGTAGGTGATGTTGTTTGTGACGGTCTGCGTGGTGTTGATATTGCTTGTGATGGTCGTTTCGGGCGAGGTGTAATGATAGCCGATGGCGGTGTAGGGCATAAAGCCGACGGCGAGGCCGAGCCGCTTGGCGATATGCATGCCGGCATGGACATAGTCGAGTGTTGCGCTGTTTATGCCTACTTTCTTCGTTCCTTGGCTCATCTGCCCGAAGGCGCCTGTCATGCCGACGTCCAGGATAAGGCTCAGGGAGTCGATGGCAGAGTAGGATGCGGGATTGGCCACATTGATGCGATTGCCCTGGCGAATGCCTTGGCCCACTCCGCCCATAGATTTGTTGAAGCCCTGAGACTGGTCGTGGAGTGTTCCCAGACCGAAGCGGGAATACGAGGACACGGTTCCTGTGGACTGCGCAAAGGAGTGAGGAGCGAAGATTGAAGTGTGAAGGATAAGGATTACTATCACGCCCCAAAGACGACGACACGCCGATGGCTGGTTGAGATGATACACGGATATTATTAGATTACGCATAATTCAATTAGGATACTTCTATTCATCACTCTTCGCTCTTGACTCCTCATTGTAGTCGAGTATCTTGTTGAGTCCCCTCGGGACGATGTATTTGTCTGTGAACACAAGGTTCTTGATGTCCTCGTCGAAATTGATGCGATTGCCGCCAGTAAGGAAGACTTGCAGATGCGGGAACTTGGAACGCATGGACTTAATGTATCCTTCTATCTCATACTTCATGCCGCGGAGCACGCCACTGCGGATGGCTGTCTCCGTGCTGTAGCCCATGCCGGGCACTTCACCCTCGGGATCGACGAGAGGCAGGCGGGCGGTGAATTCGTGCAAGGCTCTTAGACGCATCTGCATACCAGGGGCTATGTTGCCGCCCCAATAGTTGCCGCGGGCATCGATTACTTCGTAGGTGATGCAAGTGCCGGCATCGATGATGAGGAGGTCCGTATTGGGCTTCAGCGAGCTGGCTCCCACGACGGCTGCCAGACGGTCGCTGCCGAGCGTCTCCGGCGTACGATAACGACATGTGATTGGCACCGGTGTGTCCGACGAAAAGCGGAGCAATGGGAAAGGCAGGCTTTCGAGCGCCTGTTCCTCGCTGGCAGTGAGGTCGCGGACGGCACCGACGATGCCTCGGCTGAAACTATATCTTCCGACGAAGCTTGCCAGTCTGGAGAGGTCTCCATTCTCGGCCCTGAGCTCGTCTATGGGCTCTTCTCCACGGAAAGCCACCATCTTGATGACGGAGTTTCCTATGTCTATTATCAATTTCACGGGCACAAAGGTACGAAGAAAAAACTATATAGCAGTATATTGACCAGAGAATTTTGTTATTTTAACCTTATTGGGCACAGGGCATGAGGCAGGGAGGAGACCCGGCGACCTGCCCTGCGGGACATTACAAACTGTCATTAATTCTCCGCTTCTCCTTTCTTTTTGACACTTTCCACAGTGCCGGAAAAGGGCTCGAATTACGCCGAATTTGCCGATGCATTAGGGAGGAACGCTCAACGCAATATAGAGGATGAGCCAATGCAATATATTGGATTGACAAACGCAATAGTATTCCTTGGGCGGGTCTTCTGTAGTAAAAATGGCTGAAAACGCAGCCAGAACGGCCGATTTTGGCATGTAGAGTTGTCAATCCGGCACTTTTTCTTTGTTTTCTAAGTTCGCAACATGCTGATTTTCAACATAGATTCATTCTGAGCGCATTTCAGTGAAAAAACGGGCAAAACATCGTCCGCGGGCAATTTCGACGTTCTGGAGAGGTCTGTGGAAAATCAAGATGTAAGCAAATCGGCGTATTTCCTTACATTTTGACAAATGCAGCATCCGCAAACATAAAGTACTCCCGAAACCTCCGGAGGCAGGTCCGCAGCCCCCGCAACTGCCCTACTCTACGTTTCCTTATCTCATTAAGGACAGGATATTCTTGCGAGTTTGGAAAAAAAGTCGTACCTTTGCGCCCGTGTTTAAGCGATTAATCATAATTCTGCTCACGCTGAGTGCCTGCGCCCCACTGTTGGCCCAGCAGGACAGCCTGCGCGTATCCGTCCTCACATGCTCGCCAGGGCAGGAGGTCTATTCACTCTACGGACACACGGCCATACGCGTGCAAGTGCCGACGGACAGCATCGACGAGGTGTTCAACTACGGCGTCTTCGACTTCCGCAAGCCGCATTTCACATGGCACTTCGTGCTTGGGCAGACCGACTACATGGTAGAGTCGCTCCCCTGGCACTACTTCGTCATCGACTACGAAAGGCGCGGCTCCGGCATCACCGAGCAGGAACTGAACCTGACGCCCGCCGAAGCAAGCCGGCTGCATGCCGCGCTCACCAGGAACTGCCTGCCTGAGAATCGCGAATACCGGTACAGTTTCCTCTACAACAATTGCACGACCAAGGTGCGCGACATGGTGGAGCAAGCCGTCGTGGGCAGCATCCGATACCCCGACGCCCTACCCCACCTGACAGCCCGCCAGATACTGCACCGCTACACGGCACAGCATCCATGGGCACAAGAAGGCAACGACCTGCTGCTCGGAGCCGAGGTGGACACCATCATGTCCGAGAGAGCAGCGATGTTCATCCCCGATAACATGATGCAAGTCTTCGACGAGGCCTACATCCTGACCCCTAAAGGCGACATGCGGCCCTTGGTGAAGAGCAAGAAGGTCCTGCTGGAAGCAAAGCCCCAGGCCGTAGAGCCCGAGTTCCCGCTCACACCTCTGCAGGCCATGCTCGTCTTCGCAGGCATCTGCCTCCTCATCATGCTGATTGAGATATGGACCAGGCGTCTCTTCTGGCTTTGGGACGTGTTGTTGCTGCTGCTGCAAGGCATCGCCGGCACACTGCTCACCTTCATGCTCCTCTTCTCAGAGCACCCCGCCGTGGACAGCAACTGGCAGGTCGGGCTCCTCAACCCCATCTGCCTCTTTGGCATACCACTTGTCATAAAAGCTGCCATACGGCACAAGCAAACACTCTGGTATGCCTTCTACTTTGCCACATTGGCATTGTTCTTGTTGTTCTCCCCGTGGATACCACAAGTATATGCGAAGATAACCGTACCCTTGGCACTGTGCCTGCTCACAAGGCCAATAAGTTACTATTACTTCTGCCACAGAAAGAAGACACATGGCCGCAAATAGATATCGACTCCTTTCCTCCCTCATCGTGCTCCTCGCCGTGACAGGCTCCAACGCACAAGGCGCATCGCAGGTGCCGTCCCTGGTGGTCAACATCATCATCGACCAGCTAAGGAGCGACTATATGGATGCCTTCACGCCACTCTACGGGCAGAAAGGATTCCTTCGCCTCAAGGATGAAGGCCGCTATTATTCCCAGGCCGAATACCCCTTCAGCGCGCCTGACCAGGCATCTGCAATGGCGTGCCTCATGACCGGAACAAGCCCTTACGCCAACGGCATCGTGGGTGACCGATGGCTCGACCGCCAGACCTTGCGGCCCGTTTTCTGCGTCGACGACGAGACCTACCCAGGCATCCATACCGACGAAAAGTCCTCGCCCAAGCATCTCGCCGTATCAACCATCAGCGACGAACTGATAGTATCCTCCAAAGGAAAGAGCCTCGTCTACTCTATCGCCCCGTCACGCGAGGCAGCCATCCTCGGTGCAGGACATGCCGGCAACGGTGCCTTCTGGCTCGACGACTGGACAGGAAGATGGGCTGCATCCTATTACTACGACAACTATCCCGATTGGGCCACGGAATACGACAGGCAGTCATCGCTCGAAGACCGCATCGACGACATCCAATGGAAGCCCCTCAACGAACAGGTAACCAGCTTTCACTACTTCGACTCCGGCAGCAAGCCCTTCACCCATAAGTTCAAAAGCAACCGCAAGTACCGCGAGTTCAAGACCTCGGCCTGCGTCAACGACGAGGTCAACCTCTTTGCCAAAGAAGCCATCGAAAAGGCAGGGCTCGGCGCAGACGACATCACGGACATGCTGACCCTCACCTATTATGCCGGCACATTCGACCACCAGTCCGCCACGCAATACGGCATGGAGATGCAGGACACATACGCTCGCCTGGACCGACAGCTTGAGGAACTCTTCGACTTCATCGACGAAAAGGTAGGCGCGGGAAAGACCTTGTTCGTGGTGACAAGCACAGGTTACTTCGACTCCGAAGAGATGATGGACCTGAGCAAATACCGCATCCCGACAGGCGTCTTCTCCATTACCAAGGCACAGGCATTGCTCAACATGTACCTCATTGCCGTATATGGGCAGGGGAATTACGTGGAGACGGCCATCGACAACCAACTCTACCTGAACCTTAAGCTCATAGAGAACCGCAACCTCAACCTGACAGAAGTGCTCGACCGTTGCAGCGCTTTCCTCATACAACTTAGCGGCGTAAAGGATGTCTATACGAGTCAGCGCCTTGCCCTCGGTGCAGGGACACCGGGCATCAGCAAGCTCCGCAACGCATACAACCCGAAATGCTCGGGCGACATACTCATCCAAGTCTCGCCAGGCTGGGTGCTCAAGAACGAAGACACACACGACCAATCGCTCAGCCGAGAGTCGTACCTGAGCTTCCCACTCTTCTTCCTCGGCGCAGACATCGTGCCCGAGAAAGTGCGGATTCCTGTCAGCATCGACCAGATTGCACCCACCGTTGCACAAGCACTTCGCATTCGAGCACCGAATGCATGCCCGCAAGCACCGCTCAACTACTGACAAACACATTAACTAACGCATTATACATTATATAATATATGGACATTTCCAAGTTTCTGGTAAAACTATTCGGCGACAAGAAAAGCCGCGACCTGAAAGCCTATCGCCCCATGGTGGACGCTGTGCTACAGGTCTATCCCGAGATACAAGAACTCTCAAACGACGAGCTCCGCGAACGTTCAAAGGCAATCAGGCAACGTATACAGGATTCCGCCAAGGACTTGCGTGAGCAGATACAAGTCCTTAAGGACAAGATTCCTTCGACCGACATTCAGGACCGCGCCCCCATCTTCTCACAAATAGACAAGCTGGAGAAGGACGTACTCGAAACCTTCGAAAAGGCTCTCGACAGGGAACGCGCTGAAGTATTCGCCATCGTAAAGAGAACCGCAGAACTCTTTGCAACCAACGAAACCGTCGAGGTCACAGCCAATGATTTCGACCGAGACCTCGCCGCCACGCATGACTTCGTGGACATCGAAGGCGATAAAGCCATCTACTACAACCATTGGGTGGCAGGCGGCAACGACCTGAAGTGGGACATGATACACTTCGACGTGCAGCTCTTCGGCGGCACTGTCCTGCATCAAGGCAAGATAGCCGAGATGTTCACAGGTGAAGGCAAGACGCTCACCGCAACCCTGCCCGTCTTCCTCAACGCCCTCACAGGCAACGGCGTACATGTCGTCACGGTCAACGACTATCTGGCAAAGCGTGACTCCGAATGGATGGGCCCCATCTATATGTTCCACGGTCTGAGCGTCGATTGCATCGACAAGCATCAGCCCAACAGCGAGGAACGTCGCAAGGCATATCTCGCCGACATCACCTTCGGCACGAACAACGAGTTCGGCTTCGACTACCTGCGCGACAACATGGCACAGAATCCCCGTGACCTCGTACAACGCTCCCACAACTATGCCATCGTGGACGAGGTGGACTCTGTCCTCATCGACGATGCCCGCACGCCACTCATCATATCAGGTCCAGTGCCTAAAGGCGACGACCAACAGTTCGAGCAGTACCAGCCTCTGGTAGAACGTCTCGTAGGCGTACAAAGGCAGTTGGCAACTCAATATCTTGCCGACGCAAAGAAGCAGATTACCGAAGGCACGGAAGCAAACGACAAGCAGAAGACAGCCGAGGGCTTCCTTGCACTCTTCCGCAGTCACAAGGCCCTGCCTAAGAACAAGCCCCTCATCAAGTTCCTTTCCGAACCTGGCATCAAGGCCGGCATGCTCTCCACCGAAGAAATCTACATGGAGAACAACAACCGGCGTATGCACGAAGCCACCGACCCCCTCTATTTCGTGGTCGATGAGAAGCTGAACAGCGTGGACCTTACTGACAAGGGAAATGAATGGCTGGCCTCACAAGTGAACGACCCCGACCTCTTCATCCTGCCGGACATTGCCACAGTCCTGTCACAAATCGATGCTTCAGGTAAGACCGACGAAGAGAAACTCGAGGAGAAGGATCGTATCTTCAGCGACTACGCCACCAAGAGCGAACGCGTCCACACCATACAGCAACTGCTGAAGGCTTACACGATGTTCAACCTCAATGACGAATACGTCATACAGGATGGCGAAATCAAGATTGTGGATGAACAGACTGGACGCATCATGGAAGGCAGACGATGGAGCGACGGATTGCATCAGGCTGTGGAGGCAAAGGAGCACGTTCAAGTGCAGGCAGCTACTCAGACCTATGCCACCATCACCCTCCAGAACTACTTCCGCATGTATCACAAGCTGGCTGGTATGACAGGTACCGCAGTCACCGAGGCTGGCGAGTTCTGGGACATCTACAAGCTCGATGTGGTCGAAGTGCCGACGAACCGTCCCGTTGTCCGCGCAGACATGAACGATCGCGTCTATCGTACGCAGCGAGAGAAGTACAAAGCTGTCATAGAAGAAGTCGAACTCATGCGCACAAGTGGCCGTCCGGTACTGGTCGGAACGACGAGCGTCGAGATATCCGAGATGCTGAGCAAGATGCTTCAGATGCGCAAGATACCTCATCAGGTGCTGAACGCAAAGCTTCACCAAAAGGAAGCCGACATCGTGGCTCTGGCAGGTCAGAGCGCCTTGGGCGCCGTATATGTCGCAAGTGACGGCAGAGCCTTCAACGAGAAGAACACCGCTATCAGCTATCAGACACACATCGAGGCCGAGGCTGCCAAGAAAGAGAAGCGTGAGCCTCGCGAAGCAACCGAACTCATAAAGACTGAAGAACGCTTGCTTGGCACCGTGACCATTGCCACCAATATGGCAGGTCGAGGCACGGACATCAAGCTCTCGCCTGAAGTGAAAGCGGCAGGCGGCTTGGCCATCGTCGGCACAGAACGCCACGAGAGCCGCCGAGTTGACCGCCAGCTTCGCGGACGATCGGGTCGTCAGGGTGACCCTGGCAGCAGCGTCTTCTTCGTCAGCATCGAGGACAAACTGATGCGACTCTTCGCCAGTGAGCGCATTGCCAAGGTGATGGACAGCCTTGGCTTTAAGGATGGCGAGATGATTGAGCACAGCATGATTACCCGAAGCATTGAGAACGCGCAGAAGAAGGTCGAGGAGAACCACTTCGGTGTCCGTAAGAATCTGCTCGAGTACGACGACGTGATGAACAAGCAGCGTACGGTCATCTACGAGAAACGCCGTCACGCCCTCATCGGCGAGCGCCTCGGCATGGACATCAGCAACATGATATGGGACCGCGTATGCAACATCCTTGAGAACAACGACTACGAGGGTTGCCGCCTGCGCTTCCTCGAAATCATGGCTATGGAAGTGCCCTTCACTGCCGAGCAACTTGAGACGATGAAGCTGGACGACGTGGCAGAGCTGGCATATCAAAAGGTTCTGGAACGCTTCCAGCAGAAGACTGCGATCATGATGACCAATGCCAACAGGGTGGTGACAACTATCTATGAGAGTCCGCAGGGCAACATGTACGAGAACCTCATGGTGCCAGTCATTGCAGGCAACCGCCAGTATAACATCCCATCGAACCTGAAGGAAGCCTACGAAAGCCAGTCGCGATCTGTTGTCACGGCTTTCCACAAGGCCATCATCCTGCATATCATCGACGATGCCTGGAAGGAAAACCTGCGACTGCTCGATGAGCTTAAGCACAGCGTACACAATGCCAGCTACGAACAGAAAGACCCTCTGCTCATCTTCAAGCTGGAGAGTGCAAAGCTGTTCGACGACATGATAAACCAAATCAACGACCGCACTGTCGGCATCATCATGCGTGCCATGATACCGGAACTGCAGATTCAGGGTGCACCACAGCAAGAGATGCCTCGCCGCGAGGAGCCTCGCCTGCAGGAGTCACGCGGAGAGCTGACAGACGCAGGGATGCAACAAGCTGCTGCTCGAGACACGCGCGACCGTCAGCCCGTACAGCCTATCCGTCGTGAGAACCTGCCTGGTCGCAATGACCCTTGCCCCTGTGGCAGTGGCAAGAAGTTCAAGCAATGTCACGGAAGAAATCTATAATCCTATGGAAGCAAGCAAACAGACAATCCAGCAGATTGAGCGCACACTGCGCAAAGTCATCGCCAAGTTCCCTGCCGAAGCAGAGCCTGTCATGACAGACATCCACCTCTTGGTAAGCAACTATACTGGCGAGATACGTACGTATAACGACGATGACAATGAACTCGACCGCTGTGTCGTAGAGGAATGGATAAAGAGTTCCGACGAGGAGTTCTACGAGGACATCGTGCCCATCCTGCGCAAATGCATCGAGGACATGCGACCGAGCATTGAGCAGATGAGCATCATGCAACCTTTCAGCTTCGTGCTCATCGACGAAGACCACGAGACGCTACAGGATCTGGTCATCATCGACAGCGAGGAGACTGTGATGCTCGACAGCACATTGCTCGACGGCCTTGACGATGACCTCGACGCATTCCTGAAGCAACTGCTGGAGAACTGAAGCAATTCACAATTCATAGTTCCGGACTGCCCTGATATTTACTGAGTGGTATGATTATGGATTGTGAATTATGGGTAGATAGCAACATTTTCTTCATGCAAATATCTGTTATATAAAAAAAAATGCGTACCTTTGTACGCTTTTTAAGCCAATAATACTAAACAAAACATAAACAAACAAATGGCAACATTACAAAAAATCCGCAACAGAGGCAAGATTCTCATCTTTACGGTCGGCCTTGCCCTGTTTGCTTTCATCGCCGAAGAGTTCGTGCGCTCACTCTCCTACACACAGTCTGAGCGTCACCAGCGCGTCGGCAAGATTTACGGAGACAAAATCAACGTACAGGATTTCAACGCAGAGGTAGAGCAATATACCGATGTGGTGAAGTTCTCTCAAGGGGTCAACACCTTGTCCGACGACCAGCTCTCCATGATGCGCGACCAGGTTTGGCAGACGCTCGTCAATGACAAGATCATGCAACATGAGTGCGAGAAGCTCGGCATCACCGTTACAGATGCAGAGATGCAGAGCATCATCAACAGCGGACGCAACCAGATGCTTTCGCAGACTCCGTTCCGCACGGAACAGGGAACCTTCGATGTCAATGCGCTCAAGCAGTTCCTGAACCAGTACAACGAGGCCATGACGAATCCCAACCTCACCAGCGAGATTAAGGAACAGTTCCAGCAGATGTACAACTACTGGAAGTTCGTCGAGAAGAACATTCGCCGCCAGACGCTCAACAGCAAGTATCAGGCACTCCTGGAGGGCTTGATGGTCAGCAACCCGGTTGCAGCGCAGGCAAGCTTCGAAGGCCGTTCCAACGAGGCAGACATCTACATGGCAGCCATTCCATTCACGAGCATCAAGGACGACGACGTGAAGGTGGAGGACAGCGAAATCAAGGCTAAGTACGAAGAGCTGAAGGAGATGTTCCGCTCGGATGAAGAGACGCGCGACATCAAGTACATTGACATCAACGTCACTGCCAGCGATGCGGACAAAGCTAACCTGCAGAAGGAGATGGAGGGCTATGCACAGGCACTGGAAGAGGGTGCCGACCCTGCCAAGACAGTCCGCGAGGCTGCCAGCCAAGTGTCTTACAGTGTGCTTCCCGTCAGCGCAAAGTCTCTGCCTCGCGATATTGTCGAGAAGCTCGACTCCATGAATGTTGGCCAGCAGGTTGGTCCTTTCGTGACTGAACGCGACAACACAATCAACATCGTCCGCCTCATTGAGAAGGTCAACCTGCCCGACTCTGTCGAGATTCGCCAGATTGCTGCTCCGGGCGACGACATGGTTGCCATCGAGAAGACAGCCGACAGCATCATGAATGCACTGGCAGCAGGTGCCAACTTCGACACTATTGCCAAGAAGTACGACCAGCCCGCCACCAAGACATGGATTACGAGCAAGCAGTACGAAGGTCAGGTCATCGACGAGACAAACCGCAAGTTCCTGAACACTATCACTACGGCAGCCGTGGGCAGCAACAATAAGATTGTGCTCGACGGACAGGGCGTCATCATCACACAAATTACGGACCGTCGCAACATCATTGCCAAGTACAATGTGGCAGTCGTAAAGCGCCCCATCGACTTCAGCAAGGACACCTACGGCAAGGCATACAACGACTTCAGCAGCTTCCTGGCAGGCAATCCGAAGGTCGAGGATATTGAGGCTAATGCCGCACAAGCTGGCTACAACTTACAGACGCGCAACAACGTGCGCAGCACCGAGCATAATGTCGTCAACGTGCGCAGCACGAGAGATGCTCTCCGCTGGATCTTCGACGAGAAGACTAAGGTTGGCGATGTGTCTCCCCTCTATGAGTGCGGCGAGAACGACCACCTGCTTGTCATCACGCTTGCAGGCATACACAAGAAAGGCTATCTTGCCTGGGACGACGAACAGATTCGCGAATACCTGACCAACGAGGTAAGGAAGGACAAGAAGGCTGCCATGCTTCAGGAGAAGATGAATGCTGCAAAGAGCGTGGCCGACGTTGCCAAGATAGAAGGTGCCGTCACCGACACCATCCACCACATTACCTTTATGAGCAACGCCTTCATCTCGAAGATTGGTGCAAGCGAGCCTGCACTGAGCGGCTCTGTAAGCAAGGCCAAGAAGGGCGACTTCAAGTCTGGCCTCAAGGGCAAGGCTGCTGTCTATGCTTACCAAGTGCTCGACCAGAAGAAGAGCGACATCAAGTTCGACAAAAAGGAGGAGGAGCAGAGGTTGCAGCAGTCTATCTCTCGCAACATCGGCAACTTCACCGGTGAACTCATGCAGAAAGCTGACATCAGCGACAATCGTTATATCTTCTTCTAAACAAGAAGACTCCGCATAAAGACATGCCCCCTGCAGACACGGCTCTGCAGGGGGCTTTTGTTTTGTCTGCTTTTATTTCTGACGATTGCCATTTTGAGTCTCATCTTGCCGCATTGACAAAATGCAAGCTTTTCAGCCTTTTTGCTTACACACGACTTTTTTCGAGACGCGTCAGAATCGCTTTTCTTGCCCCTTGCCCTACTTTTCGACCCCCGAGCAAAAATAAGGGCTTAAATCGCGAGCAATTTTGCAACTACTTCTGCCACAGGTTGTTGTGAGTGCCTCAGCGCGTCGGCCTTTTTATCGCAATATGTCTGATTGCCAACTGCACATGGCAAAAACGGCCATTTCGACACAATATTGCACACTTTTCGACGTAAAGATTCCACCAATTCAGCACGGGGGAATTTACGATGCATTATACTGCGTTTGCCGATGCAGTATAATGCGTCGGTCAACGCACTATAATGCGTCGGCAAAATCAACGTAATGAGGGCACTTTTTCGGCACTTTCCGATGTGTGCAATTTCTGACACTATGACGGCATTCCATACATTTCTGCTTACATTACGTCAATGTGAGTCATGGCATTCGACGCCCGACATCCACCGATATCCTGGCGAACTACGCACCGCTGTATTTCGCCGGACGGCAGGAACCTCAGCGACCCAACGAAAGAGGTAGTGCTCTTGGGAAAAAGCACTACCTCTTCAGAACAAGTGGGCTGGCATGTTGCAAGCGGCCCCACTTGTTTCTATGTATCCTGAATGATTACTGCCTGAGAGCCTTACGGCCGTCCGTTACGACAATGCCCCTATAGGCTTTACCGACACGCTGGCCTTGCAGATTATAGAGCAACGGCGACGGTTCGTCCGCTGCCACAGGAGCATTGAGGGCATCTGGATTCTCGCCTTCAACAGGGGAGCTGAGCAGGTAAAGCTCGTCAATGATCACACCGTTGAGCACATCAGTACCATATATGGCCGTTATGTCGAAGTATTTGTTCGTGATATTGGACGGCACGCTGATCTTGGGAGAGCTAATCCGGAACTTGTTCCAGAGGCGCACACGATGGTCGCCGATAATGGCAAAGACGCCGCCATCACGTACCAGGGTAGCTCCCCTCACCAGTACCATCTGGGCATAACGGCTGTCCGTAAGTCCCTCGCCAAAGAGTTCGACGGGCTGAGGCAACGTGCCGCTGCTTATCGTGAGATGCTCCTCGACCACAATACCTTCGCTCACCGAGAGCTGCGGCATAAGGTTGCTGTACGTGAGCTTTCCCTGGATGCTGCCGTTGAGCACATCACCCCTCTGGCAGTTGTTCAGAGCGGCACAACTCACCAGGATACTGCTGGTGGCGTCGCGCAAATACACGATGCCGTCGTAGACATAGAGCACCTGGGCATTGTTGAGTATGAGGACCGCATCTAAGTTCTCCTCCAAGGCACGGAAGGAAGCAATGTCGGGCACCTCCTGAAGGGCAGCCACAATCACCGTGCAAGTGGCCGTCACTGCATCGTTGATAGTAACACTGATATGGGCAACACCCTCCTGCAAGCCGGCGACAAAGCCCTCGTCGTCAACAGTCGCCACAGCTTCATTGTCGCTCGTGAAGACCATCTCGCAGGTGGCAGATTCCGGTTCATAAGTAGGGATAAGCTGGAGCCCGCTGCCGACACTGAGTCTATAGGTATCCTGGCTGAAGCTTACAGACGTCACCACATTGACATTATAAGCCTCGAAAGTAATGACGCCATTCGTCTCGCGTATGTTCCGGAAGGCAAGCGTAGACAGCTTGCCAGTCCATGTCTTCAGGCTCGGCGTAGTCTCGTTATTGATAGCCCTCACATTCCGACTGCCCGGGAATGGGTCGGCAGATGCCGAAGCCCTCGTGCCGCCAGCACGCAGCAGCTCATAGTAGGGATGCTCGGGATCGTCGTTCACGCTGTTATCAATCCACATCCGAGAACTGGTGGAATCGACACGGAAGATGAGCATGCCATGGCCTGGCAACAGGCTGTCCCACTTCACCTTCTGACGATTCTCGATGAAGAAAGACTCCTTCTTCTCGGCCGTATTCAACCGATAGCCGGCATTGCTCTCATGAAGAGCCTCGATGCGGAACGTGCCGGGATCATCGATGACCTCCGGAGAAGCAAAGCCCAAGGCATAACGCTCGAAGAGAGAAAAGCCGCAAGGCGTGCGACCGTAATTATAGTCACCGCCTTCTGCCATAACCGACCAGCCCGCGGGAGTCACACACTCGCCATCGAATTGGTTGTTTGTATCGTAGAAATCAGGCAGGCCCAGCACATGACTGAACTCGTGGCACATGGTGCCGATGCCCTCAAGCACATTCCAGTCAGTAGAGCCGAACAGCTCGTTGGAGCAGGCATAGCGACCCAGATAGACACCATCCTTACGCACATTACGGAACCGGACGTCCGACTGATGAGGCCATAGCAGGCGGCTGTCATTGCCATCAATGTACGAACCCAAGCCAGAGAAGATGAAGTAAATCATGTCGACATCGCCATCGTCATTGACATCGTAGTCGCGGAAGTTCACCAGAGGGTCGGCTGCCGTACAGGCATCTATCATCAGCTGAAAAGCATTCTGCGTACCATTGACATAGTACTGGCTACGCTTCACTTGCACCGGCCCTACCACGTCGAAGGTGGGGACAAACTGGCCATTGGAGTTGTCGCGATAGAAATCGCGCACGCTGCCCGTGCAGCTGACATTCAGATTCCTGATGTTCGTACGGCTGTTGCCAGTATAGTCGTCGGCATTAATCATCTCCTCCATAATATCGGAGTAGTCGTCATATCGGAAAGGACAATCGTTATACTCAACGAGTATTACCAGCCCACGAAAAGAAGAATAGTCATAGAGCGAGGCTTTACTCTGACTCAACTGGCGAGCTCGTGCAGCTCTATCCTGCCGATGCATCTGCACCATCTGGTCCGTCGGCTTCGGCGTCAGCCTGCCCACCTTTTCCAAATACAAGCGCTCATCTGCCGAGCGCTCATCTGCATCATGGGCAAGCAGGGCAGTAGGTTCAAGCTGCCCCAAACTGTTTTTCTTGGCATAGACATAGGCACCATCATCTCGGCGGACAAGCGAATAGCCGTCGGCCGTAGTATGATAGTGCAGATACTCGTCGCCCACCAGACGGGTGGTCACGCTGGAGCCATCGGGCTGAGCCACGCGTGTGGTGCCACGGTAGGCCGGACGAGCATAGAAAATGGCGATGCCATACAGCATCGCCATTATAGTCAGAACATATCTTCTCATTTAACAAGCACCTTCTTGCCGTCCTTAACGACAATGCCTTTGTAGTTCTTGCCTACGAGCTGACCGGCGACGTTGAAGCGAAGGCTGTCGTCTGCGGTCTGAGCGTCAACTGTAGAGATGGCATCGGGATATCCTGCGGGGATGATGCGTGCTCCGGGGGTGAAGGCATTGAAGAGAGAAAGAGTATCAACGAAGTCGGCGTTCTCGATCAGGTATGTGAGAGCGGTGAAGACACCGGACTCTTCGTCGTAGGAAAGCTTGAACTCTGTAAATCCTACTTCAGAGTCATAGCCTGCCAGGAAGACTTCGGAGTAGTAGCCATCCTCATCCTGGCCGATACCGAGGAGCTGGCCGAGAGAGAAGACATAGTCGCCGTTCTCGTCCTTCGTACCCTTGATCCATGCTTCGCTATTGACGCTGTTGGCACCCTGGATATAGACGTCGTCGCCGTCGAAGGCTACCTTCACGCCGTCGATGGAGTAGTCGGCCTGAGTGTAGATGTTGATGCCCTGGAAGCCATAGTCGAGGATCTCTGCGTCGTCGGGCACGGTGACGAACTGAAGAGGAATGATGTTGTACCAGCTAATCTCGGAGACGTTGGTCTCGTCGCCACCAGTGTAGATGCTCTGGATGCCAATGCTTACCCAGTCGCTGTGCTCCATGTTGATAAAGATCCTATCGCCGTAGATGTCCCACTCATCAGTGAATCCATAAGGAATCTCTGTCATGTTCTCCGTCAGCTTCTCGTAGTCGTCGGTAGTGAAGGTCACTTCGTTCTGGTTGCCTTCAGCATCGAGAGAGTAGAACTTGTAGGAGAGCTTGGACTCTACCAGTGCGTTGCCATCGACATCCTCTGTGGGCACGTTGAAGGCAACGATGTCACCATAGAATGAGTAGGCATAGCCTTCGATGGAAGGAGCGGCAGGAGTGGCAGGCACATCGGGGATGGGAGCAATCACGGCACCGGCGTTGATGCGGTTCCAGTAGTAGAGATTGTCGGTATAGTCGGCGTTCTCCACAATTTCAGTCATGGCTGTGAGTGCGCCGGTCTCTTCGTCGTAGGACATTCTGACATCGACTTCGCCGATCAAATCCGTGTAACCTATGAGGAAGAGGTAGTCGTAAGAACTGCTACGAGCGAGGAGACCGAGTCTCTGACCCCTTGCAAATGTATAGACATTCGTATCGGGATTCTTAGTACCCTTTACCCATGCTTCGGCATCTTCCGTACCGATACCCTGGATATAGACTTCGTCGTCAACAAATGCGACTTTGACGTTTCTGGAGAAATCCTCATTGCCAGAGCTTTCAATGGTTGAACCGGAGAAGGTGTAAGTGGCAACCTTGGCGCCATCAGGCAGTTCGGTGGTGACAGGCCAGATCGGAGTGTGCCAGCCAATCTCGGAGACGTTGGTTTCGCCACCGCCAGTGTAGATGGTCTGGATGCCGATGCGAGACCATGTCTCGACCTCTTCCTGGTTCAGGTACACCCAGTTGGTGCCGAAGTCATAGGACTCTGCGAGTTCGCCGTCCTCTGTGACGAAGGAATCCTGGAATCCATAGGGAATGACTGTCATGTCCTCGGTCAGCTTCTCATAGTAGTCGGTGGTGAAGACGAGCTCCTTGGCTTCGCCGTCGCCTTCGTCGTAGTAGATCTTGTAGGAAACCAGAGAGTCAACGAGGCCTTCGCCGTCGGTGTCCATGGTAGGAATACTGAATTCAGCGATGTCACCATAGACAGAGTAGTTCATGTGGTTGATGTAAGGAGTGACAGGAGTTGCAGCCCTTTCCATAACCTTCTTGATAGAAGAAGAGAAGTAGAACTCGAAGAGAGAGCCGGAAACCTTGGCTTTGTATGTATTGATGCCAATAAGTAGGTCCTCACTCGGATTGGTCATCGCCTGATTCTCCTCGTCGAAGTCCATCACATAGCTGGTGATGCCTCTGTTCATATTGTAGCCAATGAACCAGATGTCGTAGCCTCTGTATGTGCCGAGATACTGGCCGGAAGCGAACCTGACCTGAGTCTCGCCATCCTCATTCTCCTCGACGATGCCCTTTACCCAAGCCTCGGGAAGAATCTCGGAAATGCCCTGAACGTAAACCTCATCGTCGTAGAAGCCCACATTCACGGTGCGAGCCACAGCCACCTCGTCGAAATAGTCGGTAGCCTTGAAGATCCAAGGCTCTGTCTCAAGGTCTTCGGGAACCTCGACAAGTTCGGGAACCTCAGTACCTGCCTCAGCCTTGTAGATGATAGCATCGGACACGAATCTGTTGAGGTAGTAGGATCTGTCGGTATAATAGGCGTTCTCGAGGAAATCGCTTGTAATGGTGTACTTAGTGGCATCCTCAGTCACAACGACATCGGCAACGTTTTCGCCGTCCAAGCCGACGAGGAAGAGAGGATAAGTGGATGCGTATGTGCCAAGGGTCTGTCCCCTCTGGAACACGTATGCACCTTCGGCATTCTTCGTACCCTTCACCCAAACAGTCTCATCGGTTTCGCCCAAGCCACGGATGTAGAGGTCGTCGCCATCGACAGCAATGCCGACAGTCCTTTCGAACGGCGTGTTGCCATCGCTATCATACAGTTCGCCGGAGAATGTATGCTCCGTCACTGTGAGGCCTTCGGGCAGGGTGACAGAAATAGGCCATGTCGGTGTGTACCAGGCAATCTCAGACTCATTGGTCTCGCCACCGCCAGTGTAGATGGCCTGAATACCTATCTCAGTCCATGAACGATGACCCAGCTGGTTCAGGGCAACAGAACCGCTCATGAATTCCGTGCCGTCGTTGAGCGAAACAGGAATCTCCGTGAGGTCGGTAGTAAGGCTTGTGTATTCCTTTCTGGAGAATGTTACAGGATACTGATTGCCCTTTTCGTCGATGTAATAGAGCCTGTAAGAGAGCAGGTCTTTAAGCAGGCCTTCGTTGTCAGTATCTACCTTTGCGAGGTTGAACAACAGTTCGTCAGCCGAAGGAGTGAACCTTATGCTGCTGATATTGGAGAGGGCAGGTGTAGCTGCACGCTCGACAATCTTCTTTATCTCGTAGCTATAGCAGTACTGATATACAGAGCGGTCTATCCTGTCCTTATACGCGTTAATCATCGGCTCATAAGCGTCTTCTGTGAAATTGCCCGTCTCGGCATCGTAGATAAGGATATAGTTCTCGACAACTTCATATTCGCCATCAATAGCAACGAAGTAGAGATCCTCGTCCAGCATCTGACCGGAAGCAAAGGCAACGGTAGAGTCGTTGACGAACGTACCCTTGATCCAAGCTTCGGGAACATCGGTGGACATACCCTGGATATACACATCGCAGCCTTCGCCGATAGTGCCGTAGAAACCTACATTCACATAATCCGAGTAGTCAGCATCGTCCTCGAAATAGTCAAAAGCTGTAGCTACATACTCTTCATATTTCAGGTCTTTGGGAATCTCAACAGGGATGTCGGGAGCACCCTCCACCGGAGAAATAACCACACCTGGTGACCAATAACTGTAGAAACCAATCTCCTTAGGGTCATAATTGTCCAACAGCACATCATCAGTAAACGTGAATGTACCTGTCAATTCGTCGTAATCTGCAACAGCATCGACCAGGCCGGTTTGACTGTATGCGCCGAAATAGATGTCAGCACCGGCATCGCCCATATACTGACCAGCTGCGAAAATGACCTGGTCGCCTTCTTTACTGAAGATTCCCTGCACATAAGCATTCGGCAAATACCAGCTCAGGCCGGAAACATAGACAATGTCTTCGTCGTTGGCATCAAATATCACCTTGACAGTACGAGTGGTAGTTCCGCTTCCCTTGCTGTTTTGACCTGTCAGAGTGAAATATTCCATCTCGCCGTCTTCAGGAGGAGTTACGACCCCGGCTGCCTTGGCAGGAGAATAGGCAGGAGCATTGTCAGCTGCAACAGATGCAGGCAGGTCCATAGGGTTCACAGCTAAACCCGCCTTTAGAGCAGACTGTTTGGCAAGTTTCTGAACACCCTTCGTCTGTCCGGCAGGAACAACCTTTGCCAGACGATTAATGGCAAGGGCCTCTTTTGAGAGCGTGGGCTTCTGAGCAAAGCCAACTGCCGAGAAGAGGACTGCCATCAGAATAAGAGTAAAATTCTTAATCCTCATAATGAATAATTATAGTTAGTTAATAAAATATGTTGTTTGTTGTATTGTTCATTGTTTGCCGATGCAGGAAGGTGCCGATGCCTTACGGGTCTGATGACACTTTAGGTTGGCACGTTCGGAATGTTCATTTCAATCCTACTCAACATCCTTTGCCAGGCGGAAGGTGCTTTCTCCATCGACAGCCTTAAACGTTGCCTCGGTAGGCACGAAGTTGCTGTTGGCAGTCATCGTATAGGTGCCGGACAAAGCCGCACCGACGCTGCGTATCGCCTGCTCGAAGGTGTCATTCATCATGTCCTTCATCTCCTGGTCAATTTTAGCATCTTCAGCACAGGAGATAGTCATCTGGCCCATAGCAGGCACACTACGCCTCAATGCCAAGCCACCTGTCTTGGGTTGCATACGCTTGCCCGGTCTCCATTCGACCACGAGACCTATGACATTGTCCTTACCGTTGATGGTCTGGGACTTGCCGATGCCTATACGCTGAAGCACATAGGTACTCTTCACGCTCAGCAAGGCTTCGTTCAACTGGTCGTAGAGGGCTTTGATGTCAGGTGACATTGACAATGTATCCATCCACATGACATCCGTGCTTTCGGCCAGATAGGTGTCCCAAGTGGCAATGATTTTTACGGTGCCGTCCTCGTTGACAAGAGCCGAGCCGTCCTCGTTCAGTTTGAATTCCTGGAAGACATGGCCAGCCAGAGTGTCGGGCTTTTCGTTGCGGAAGCCTGTGGGCGTGAAGCAGCAAGACAGGGAATCTACTTTCAGAGGATTCTTTATGCGCTCGGAGATGCGGTAGCGTCCGTCGCGAAGGCCTACGCAGTACATGGTCTGACTGCCTGCCGTGATGTAATAGGAATCAAGTTTATCGCTGGTGATGCGCTCCTTCATTGCCTTTGTATCGGCGATGTAAGTCTGCCAGTCGCGGTCAGCCTTCACCATGCGGATCCTGGCATCGTAACGTTCGCCACGGAAGGTGATTTCGTCCTCCGACATGGATGTCACCACAAGGTTCTGGTCGCCGAGCATACCGGCACCGTCCTTGATGAGGTATGTGGGAGCTGCCCAGTAGGCTACGGGGTCAACGAAAGGCGTGAGGACATCGTTCCATGTGTTGAACGCCAGTATGAGGCCGTCCTCGCGAATCAGTTCATAAAGGCTGGTGGCCTCTGTGTATTTGTTCTGGTTGCCGTCGCGCAGGAAGCGATGGTCGCCTGCGAGCGTCACCTTTCCGCCTTTCTCGAACTTGGCAAAGAGGTTGAAACCTTCGAACACAGCTACGCCGGTGCCGACATAGTACTGCATCACCCAACCTTCAGGCGCATTGACAAGAATCTCCTGAAGTTTCTCGGAGTTATGCTCGATGCGGAGGGCTGCCATCGAAGAGGTCGTCCTCTTCGAAACGCGTACAACCGGCAAGTGCGACGGCAGCCAGTGCCACGCACACTGTAGTATATCTTATGTCTTTCATCATAGTCCTTATTATTTGAGCTCGTAAATGGTGATGCCTTTCAGGTACTCGTTGATGTTGTCCTGACGCTCCACAACCTCACGACGGAGCGTGAAGATGTAGAGTCCCCAGTTCTCTGTGTACCACTTCGTGGCGATGTCTATCTTCTTGAGAATTGCGTTGATGCCTGTCAAGTCCTCGTCGGTTGACACCTTCACCCAAGGCAGGAAATCGTCCTTGAAGGAGGTGAACTTACGCAGTTCTTTGTACTTGTACTGGTCAACGTATGCAGTTACATCTTTGTTGACGACTTGGTACAGATGAGTAACTAGGTCTCCAATCAGGCGATGTTCGTCAAGGACATAGCGGTCGGTGGGGTCGTACTCATCAGTCTGGTCGTTGTACTCCGACTCTTCATAGAGTGTGAAGTTGTTCCAATGGGACTTCGGAGCATCCAGATTGATGTCGAGCGAGTCGATGAGTTCGAGTATGTCTTCCTTGTCACCCTGCCTTACGCCCATTGCCGTGGCATTGATGATGCGGTTCATCCAGCGGTGCTTGGTGTCGGTGATGATGCCGGAAAGCGTCTCAACGAAGTCCTCGTAGGTGGCAGAGGAAGCGTAGTGCGTGAGATAACCGTGCTGGTGTGTCCATACAGAGTCGCGATCTTGCCAGTTGATGGGGTCGTAGCTGCCGGAAGTGACCTGTCCGAATGTCACGGGATAGGACTTCGTCTGGTGCAGGATATGCGAGAACTCATGGTGCATCGTGTGGAAGTAGTTTTCGTTGAGAACGTTCACATCTTCGCCGGAATAGGTAACACCTTCGCTGTAAGGCTTCATCTCGTTGATCTTGTAGAGCGTAATCTTCACGCCGCCTGATGCTGTGCCAAGCACTTCAGAGCCTGTGGTTGGGCTGTAGCCCGACGAGCCGATGAAGTGGAAGATGCGAGGCCCGTACTTCTTCATGAAGTCCTCGCCTTCGTACTTCGTATAGACATCGTAGAAGAGATACCTGATGAGATGCGCCAGAAGCTGCGAACGGTTATAGTCGGCAGGAGTCAACTGGAAGTTGAGATCGGAAGCCGACAAGTCGAAGCGATACTTGACGTCCACGTTGTAGGGAACTACGAAGTTGTCGTACAGCCACTGGTCGAACTCGTAAGTCGCCTTCGTCTCGTCAACTGCAGGGACTGTGGTGTCAAAGATGGAATCCGTGAAATTTTCATCGTCACGGCAAGAGGAGAATGCAGCTACCACGGCTGCCAAACCCAATATATTATATAATGTCTTTCTCATCATCTTCTTGATTAAAGGTTAGCTTCATCGCCAGCATTTTCCAAATCCTTGTTGGCAGGAGTGTTGTCCACGGGAACGGGAACAGACTGCAGGCCGTCGCCCTTGCTGTCCATAGACGTTGTGCGGTTGTTCGACGGATAGCCTGCGTCGATGACATTCTGCGGAATCTGCAGGACGCGACGAGGATCGTTCCAGCGGAGATAATCGTGGTGGATGTCGTCCTCATGGGGGTCGCGATATGCGTGGTGTACGGTGATGCCGTAACGCTTGATGTCGAACCAGCGGAGGCCTTCGAACATCGTCTCGATACGACGGAAGTGAAGGACACAGTCAATCAGTCGTTTTGCATCGTCGGACAGCCCGTCGTAAGTCCATTCGGGACTCATGTCGGTGGGATGCAACTCACTCACATAAATGTTCTTTGAGGGCTCTCCTCTATAGAATCTGTTGATGTCGGCCTGCGTGAGAGGTTCGTCAACCATGTGTGATGAAGTCCAGAAGCCCAGGTCGGCAAGAGCCTTTTCCGTCTGCCCGAGATAAATCTCTGCCTCAGCACGGCAGAGCAGCGTCTCTTCGGCAGTGAAGGGCTGGTAGATGATATGTACATATCCGATGCCGGCAATTTTGTCTGTGTATTCGAAATACTCATACACACGGAACAACCAAGAGCCATAAGCCTGGCCTGCACCCCACATATAAATCTTACCGTCGAAGGCCTTGAGACGTCCGCTCCAGTTGGGACCGCCACCTTCGTAGAGGATGTCCTTCGTAGCATCCACTTTTTCGGCAGTGCTACCGCTGTTGATGGCATAGCGGCAGGCAGAGAGCATACGGTCGAAGAGCGAGTAAGTGGCCTGCAGCATGTAGTTGCAAGAAGCCGTCTCGTCGTTGAAGTCGTTGAGCAGCGTGTAGATGGTGTTGGAACTCATCGTAGCCCACTTGCGGAGAGAGGAAGCGGGGTTATTGCCCAAGGCTGCCGTAGCATACTTCACGCACTGCTCATAGTCGCGCTTGTAGAGGTAGAAGCGGGCGGCAAGGGCATTGGCTGCGTTGCGGTTGAAGTGGTAGGCAGGCACCTTGTACTTAGAGTCGTCCACGAGGTCGATACCTTCGAGGATGTCCTTCTCAATGAGGTTATAGACTTCGGCCACACTCTTGCGGAACCTCGGATTGCTGTAGTCCACGGTGACTGTCTTCTCCACTGCGCTGACATAGGGGATGCCAACGTCGTTGGCACTCTGTGTCTCGTCCTTGTAAGCCTCGGCAAAGACGTTGACAAGAACGAAGTGGAGGTAGGCACGCAGGAGGTGCGCTTCGCCCCAGGAGTTGGAGAGTTCGGGGTCGTTGGCAGGGTCGTTGCTCATTTCGAGCATAGCCTCGATAGCATGGTTGGCCACGGCTATACCTTGATAATATGCTTCCCAGACGGTATAGGGAGTATCGTCTTCGTCTGTACTGTAGTTGTCGATGTCTTCCCATTCGTAAGCCTGCTCGTGGAAGAGTGCATAGGCATCGTTATGGGTGGCAGGCACCACGACGTTGTTGTCCACGAGGTTGTCGCCGCTGAGTTCGCAGATGACAGCCGGAACGGACACGGGGTAGCCCGAAGTGAGCAGTTGCTGAATCTTGTCGGGCGAAGAGGTGATGTCCGTGCGGTTGTCGGGTTCCTCATCGAGTGCTGTGCATGAGGACACGCAGAGCGTGCAGACCATGCAGAAGGCCCAAAGGCTGTATAGATTTCTTTTCATATCCTTCATATTTCTTTACTGTTGATTAAAAGCCCAAGCGCACGGTTGCAGTGAATTGTTTGGAGATGGGAGCAGCCACACCGCCGGAGTTGATGAACTCGGGATCCTGGCCGTTCAGCTTCTTGTCTGCATAGAGCAGGAAGAGATTCGTTGCAGCCACCTTGAGAGAGGCACGGTTAATGAAGGTGGTCTTCTTCATCCATTCGTCGGGCAAGGTGTAGGTGAGGGCGAGTTCCTTCAGTCGGATGAAGTCGCCGTTGGCAATGCGTTCGGTAGAGTAGTTGTAGGCATTGTAGGCAGTGCGCATTGTTGTGCCGCCGAAGCGGTCCACCTGGTTGCGCGATGCGATGACGGGCACGTTGGTCACAGCCTCGTCGCCTGCCATCATCCAGCGGTTCTTGAACTCGCGTGGGAGTGCGGAGAGGTCGCTGTAGGCATAGGAGAAGACGGGGTCGAGACGCACGACGTTGCCACCGGCATAGGTGATGAAGACGTCGAGCGCAAGGGTGCCCCACTTCTTGCTCTTGTAGCTGAAGGTATTGTTGAGAGAGCCGTAGAACGTCGGATCTGAGGGGCCTTCATAGACGAGGAAGTCCTTCAGGTTCTCCGTCTCCTGGAAGTTCACGTCGCCCACTGTCTTCTCTCCGAGTTCGTTATATACCTGCGGCAGGCCTTCGGAATTAAGTCCGGCGAACTGATAGCTGAAGATGGAGCGGACGGGGTAGCCTTCGATGGCATAGCCCAGACCGGTTACGAGGTCTACGGCGCGACTGGCAACCTCAAGAGAGGTTATCTCATTCTTTGCTTTCGAGAAGATGAAGTCTGACGTCCACTTGAAGCCGACTTTATCTATATTGACGGTAGAGAGGCCCAGTTCCACGCCATGCGATTCCATGTCGGCCACATTGGCATATTTGGCAATCTCGCCACCTGCACCCTGTGTATAGGTGCGGCCTATCAGGTCATAGTTGTTACGCCCATAAACATCGAATGTCAGGGCGATGCGTTCTTTCAGGAAGCTCAAGTCGATGCCGAAGTTCCATTCATGCTTCTTCTCGTAAGTAAGTTCTGAGTTACCCAGCGAAGAGATATAGATTTGCGACTCGGCAGCGGAGGTGAAGGGGCGCCAAGCATTCTGGGTCATGAAAATGGCTTCGGCATTGGTTACCCAGGATGGACCTGTATCGGCAGTCAGAGAATAACTGCCACGGAACTTCACTTGCGAAAGCCAGGATTTGGAGCGTTCCATGAACTTTTCGTTAGTGAGGTCGTATGAAGCCGACACGTTCCAGGTAGGCAGCCAACGGCTCTGATGGCTCTTGCCGAGGCGGTTGGTTCCTTCATAGCGGAAGGTGCCGTTCAGTGTATAGCGCTGGTCATAGTTGTAGTTCACCTGACCGTAGTATGCGAGGGTGTTGGTCAGGGTATAGGATTCGCCGAAGTATTCGGTGTTCTCCTCATTCATCTGCTTGAGCCAGAGGTACGGAGTATAGGTGATGCCACCGTTATCGAATTGATAGCCCCAGCCTGTCCAAGTCATGGCTGTACGGCGGACGGAGGAGTATTCGGTTCCGACCATGCCGTTGACCGTGTGCACATCCTTGAAGACATTGTTATATCCTGCCATAAGGCGGAAGGTATTGGAGCGCATGTTGTCGTCATACTGATACTTGATACCTCCCGAGGGAAGGATGGATTCGGGCAGTGCCAGTTCGTTGTCGGGGTCAGTATAGAGCAGGGAGTTGTCATCGCGAATGGTGGAGTTATCGTCCTGGGCATCTACGCCAGCGCGATAGGCGTTTGCCTGGTTGGCCTTGTCCATTACATTGTGCTGCCGCTTGGTGTGTGAGATGCGCGATGAGATAAGTCCTGCCAGACGGACGGACTTGATGGGTTTGTATTCCAGCTCGCCGCGGAACATCAGCTCGGTCACATTGATGTCGTTATAGTTGTACTCCAGTTCATCGAAGATATTGAAGCCTGTGTAGAAGCGTGTATAGTTGATGTTGGGGTCGAGGCATCGGCTCGTATTCATGGCATAGCTGAAGGGGTTGATGTCGAAGTCTCGCTTCACCTCGCCGGTTACGACATCGGTTGTACGGTTGAGCGAGCCCGGGGCCTCTTGCTTACGGTAGCTGCCCTGTGCAGCAAGCTTCACGGTAAGAAGGTTACAGAGCTTCCTGTCTTTCAGGATGTCGTAGGATGTGTTACCGTTGAAGGTGTAGCGGTCCACACTGCTGCGGTTGACGAATTGTCCCGGGTCTGTGAGGATTGACATCGAGAAGTAGCTCTGCGAGCGGTCTGTACCGCCGGAGATGCTGAGAGAATGGTTCTGCTGGACTTTGCTTGAGAAGAGGAGGTCGAACCAGTCGGTGTTGCGGAACTCGGCAGCCTGGAGATAGGCATTACGGGCAGCCTCTGTGTTCTGGAGGCCGAACGTACCGGTGACAGGATCGTATTTGCGCAGCTGTTGGAACATGTATCCATAGATGCCGGTATTCTGGGCATTGACCATGTTATCGAGCTGGAGCCAACCCTTGTCATACATTTCCTTGTAGACACCCATCACCTCTTGCGAGTTCATGATATTGTAGTTGTTGTAGCTGGGCTTCAGGCGTGTGGTGAATTCGCCAGTATAGTTGACGCTGGCATGGCCTTTGGAGCCTCGCTTGGTAGTGATGACTATCACGCCGCCCATGGCCCTTGCGCCATAGATGGAGGTTGCAGAGCCGTCCTTCAGGATGGTGAAGCTCTCGATGTCGTCGGAGTTCAAGCCAGCCACGGCAGAGGAAATCAGGGTCTTGGCATCACCGGAAGCAAGGTCGTCGGCACTGACATCTACGTTGTCCTCATATATGACGCCATCGACCACCCATAGGGGTTTGGAGTTGCCGTAGATGGAAGTAGCGCCGCGCACACGAATCTTTGGCGAGGCACCGAATGTGCCCGTGACGTTCGTCACCTGCACGCCAGCCACACGGCCTTCAAGCGAGCGGCTCACGTCGGCCATACCCGAGAGCTTGATCTTCTCGGCATCCACCGTAGTGGCAGCACCCGTGAAGAGGCGCTTGTCAATCTGCTGTTGGCCGTTCACGATGACCTCCGTCATCTGAACAGTTTCGTCCCGCATCATAATGCTCATGCCATCCTTGGCTTTCACCTTCTGGGTTTGCATGCCAATCAGCGAGACTACCAGTACGGCATTCGACTTGACATCTTTTAACGTAAATTTGCCGTTGAGGTCCGTAACGGCCCTGTTCTGCATGCCCTCCACTACTATGTTCACGCCCATCAGCGGCTCGTTGTCATCGGCGGAAAACACTGTTCCCGAAACTGTTGTCTGCGCCATTGCCACTCCGATAGATAAGAATAGCAGCGCCAGGACAATACTAAATTTTCTATATAAAAGCATCTTAAAAATGTTAGTTCTCTAATTCTCTCTCTGAATCGCCTTATTATACCTTATTATATATAATAATGTGTATTATCACGCTTAACTTGACAATTCGAACTGCAAAGGTATGAAGTTTTTTTTAATTATTTGCACATTTCACATCAAAAAATGTGTTATTTTAACATTCTGGTATATAAATAAGGAGATTTCATGAATAAGGAAATACCTTTCAGGCGTTTTTCGTGACACAATAACGCACCCTGCGCCGCACGACTTAGCACCGCGGTTTGGTCAATGCATTAAGGTGGGTTGTTTGAACATACATGTACATTCAATTGAACATACATGTATATTCAATTGCACATACATGTATGTTCAAACAACGCAATATGCTATGTCGGGCGACGCGGCAGGCTGAGACATAAAGAAAAACGTGCGCCCCCGGGTCGGGAACGCACGTTGATTATCTGCTTTGCTTTATTCGACGGCTGATTAAGCCTCTCTTTCTATCCACGCAAGGGTGTCGCCGCGGCGGACATGAGAAGCCTTCTTGGCAGCGATGTCTACGAGGCGGCCGCCAATGCCGGCGGGAATGGGGATGAACTCACCCCAGGTGGCTTGCACATAGCACAGGATATCGCCGTCCTTGTACTTCTGTCCGATGGCTGGCTCGAGGCATGGAACGCCTTCGCCATCGCCCTTGAACTCGTAGAAGACCTGGCCATCGGCTGGGCTGACAACTGCATCGGCCTTGGCATGCTTGAAGGCAGCCAGCTCCTCGGGCTTGACGGATTTGCTCAGCTTTGCCTCTTTGGCTTTCTGAAGATCCGTGAGGAAGTTCTTCTTTGCCTGCCCGCTCTTGAAGTTGCGGTACTGCTCGGGGTGCATTGCAAGCTCGAACAGCTCCTCGTCGTCCTGCCCGTATTCCCATCCGTTCTCGTCCATCTCCTTGCGGAAACCGTCGAGCGCATTGGGATAGAGCGTATGGGGATCGGTCTCGGTGAACTCTTTGCCTTTCTGTTTTGCGAGCTCCACGAGCTCGGGAGCTATCGTGCCAGGCACTTTTCCGCTCTTGCCCAGTATCATGCCCCACATTGCATCGTCCATCATAACGAAGCGGCCCTTGCCCTGAGCCATGGTGAGCAAGTTCATCAAGGCGATGTTCTTGGTGTACTGACTGAATGGCGTCACCAATGGAGGATAGCCGACCATCGGCCAGACATACTCTACCTCGTTGAAGAGAGCCACGAGCATGTCGTCGGTATTCAGTTCAGGCTCGCCCTTCTGCTTGCGCAGGCTGTTGATGGCAGCCTGAATGCCTCCCAGGTCAGCCATCATAGAGCCCATCATGCCGCCAGGCAGGCCGCAGCCAAGCAACAGGCTCGACATGTGCTTGTTGGCAGGGTTGATGAAGTAGCCAAGCCAGTCGTCAATGAACTCCTGAGTAAGGGAACGTGCCTTCATATAGGCATTCATGTTAATCTCAGGCACATCGAAGCCCTCGTTCTTCAGCATCGACTGCACAGAGATGATGTCCGGATGAACCTTTCCCCAAGAAAGCGGCTCGATGGCTGTATCAATGATGTCGGCACCATTGTTGCAGACCTCGAGAATGCTTGCCATTGAGAGACCCGGACCGCTATGGCCATGATACTGGATGATAATGTCGGGATGCTTCGTCTTTATCATGCCCGTGAGCTTGCCAAGCATGGCAGGCTGACCGATGCCGGCCATATCCTTCAGGCAAATCTCAGCAGCGCCGGCCTCTATCAGCTGGTCGGCAATTGCAGAGTAGTACTCGGCAGTATGGATGGGACTTGTGGTAATACAAAGGGTTGCCTGCGGAATCATGCCCCCTTCCTTAGCCCACTTGATGCTTGGGATGATATTGCGGACATCGTTCAAGCCACAGAAAATGCGGGTAATATCCGTGCCCTGCTTCTTCTTGACCTTATACATCAACTGGCGCACATCGTCTGGAACAGGGTACATTCGCAAGGCATTCAAGCCACGATCCAGCATATGAGTCTTGATGCCCACTTCGTTGAAAGGCTTGCAGAAAGCGCGAACGGCCTCATTAGGGTTCTCGCCAGCCAGCAGGTTCACCTGCTCGAACGCGCCGCCATTAGTCTCCACACGGTCGAAGCACCCCATCTCGATGATGACGGGAGCAATGCGTGCCAACTGGTCCTTGCGCGGCTGGAACTTGCCGCTACTCTGCCACATGTCTCTATAAACGAGACTGAATCTTACTTTCTTCTTCATTTGCTATCTCATTAAACTGGGCGCAAAGTTACACAATTATCTTCACTTTGCGAACCCTCAAAGCAAAAAACTTACCTTTTTTGCACAATTTTAACGCTCACGCCTTGACAAAAGACACCAAAAGGCGGGTTTTCCTTCTCAATTGCCACACTTACCTCCATGACAAGAGGGCACTCATCGAGAACCGCAGATGCAATCCTTGCTGCCACGTGCTCCAGGAGATTCGAGGGTTTGCTCATCTCCCTTTGGGCGATGCTGACAAAGCGGGAATAGTCTGCCGTACCCTCCAACTGGTCATCCCTCCATGCCGAAGCCGCCACTTCTACCTGAGCAGAAATGGTGACATAGAACTCGCCGCCTACGACACGTTCCTGCGGATGACAGCCATGGAAGGCATGCACCTTGATGCGATTGACGCTTATCTCGACAATGTGTTTCACTCTGTTTCCTCCTCATCAAGCGTCTGCTGCGAATCAGGCAGATACCTCTTCAGCACCCTTGCCACACCAGCTGTCCATGAATTCATCGTGTCGTTCTCTAATTGCAGCGAAGTAATCAGGCGGATGACATGGTCGATGGGCATACGGTAGCGAAGTACGCCACTGATGAGCTTTGCATAGTCCCAGTACTTCGGATTGAAGCGTTCGCTCAAGCCTTCGATGGTGGTCTTATAGCCACGCTTATTGACAAACTGGAAGTCATAGCGTTTCTGCCCCTCTCTGTCATAATGCTTGATGATGAATCCATTCATTACACTCTTCGGAATAGCGATGCCCTCTTCATCGTCTTGCAGACCGGTGAAGATTTCATAAGGAAGGCCATCAAGCATACCGACGAAGGCTACCCACTTCTCCTTTTTGTTCTGGAAGCGAACCACATCACATTCCAACACCTCAGGTCTGCGTTCCACAACAGATGGAATGTTGCCAAGGGGAAATCCATCTGCCTTCAGGAATCTCTGCTGGGCAAGCACGGAGAGCAAAGCTTCAGACATTGCTTCGTTGTCTTTTCTTGTATAGCGGATGTCGGTAAAGACTTGAGCCAAGGTCTGCTTGTCGTTGATTTCCACAAAATGCTTGTTCGAGGCAAGCGATTCGCGCTTCTTGTAGCAAGCATCAATGCGCTCTGGCGTGAAAAGATTATACGTCTCCTGATGCACAATGGCCTGAAGAGGCAAGCGGTCAGTCTGTCTTGGTTTCTCGGCAGGCCAGCCAATGGTCAAAGTAGCAACAGGGAAGACAAGCTCCGGCAAGTCCAATGCCAAAATGATGGCTTGCGGCTGATATATGGTTGTGCCGAGGAAACAGACGCCAAGCCCTTCTTCCTCTGCCAAGCAGCAGAAGGTTTGGGTGAAAAGCAAAGCATCGGTCGCAGCATTGATAAAGCTGAGGGCATTGTCGTAGCCAGGACTTGCTTCTCGCTGCAAGCACCAGTCGGTCACTCGGCGGAAGTCGGCACATATGGTCAGCACCACAGGAGCCTGTGTCACCATTGGCTGGAAGAAGTGAGCTGGAGCCAGCTGTTCTTTCTTCTCATCCGAACGGGTCACGATGACGCTATAGAGTTGCAGGTTACCCATCGTTTGTGTTCGAGAGGCTTCCTCTATTAAGCGATTCAGCAGCTCGTCACTGACGGGCTGCTGAGTATATTTGCGGATGGTTCTTCTCTGCTTGATGTTCATAGGGCCTTCCCAATTAGTTTCTCTTCCAGCTCATCAAGGTGGCGCTGCAACCCTTTGTCCACTTTCAGCCTCCCGTCTATGGTTTTTATGCCATGCAAGACGGTGGCATGGTCTCTGTTGCCAACGTAAATGCCTATCTTGCTTGCTGTCATTTTCGTGTGCTTATGGGCCAGATACATGCTCATCTGGCGAACAGTTACGATATCTGCTTTCCTGCTCTTGCCAAAGATTTCCTCCTCCTTTACATTGAAGTGATTACAGGTGCAAGAGATGATTTGGTCGATGGTCACAATCTTTTTCTCCACCTTTGTCCTGCCTGCCAATATCCTTTGGGCAAATTCCAAGTCTATGTCCTTGCCATAGACAACCGAATAGGCAAGCAAACTGTGAATGATGCCTTCCAATTCTCGGACGCTGTTGCTGACATTGCTCGATATGTAATCCAGTACATCGTCGGGAATGTTCAGGCCATCGTGCTTCACAATGCTGTGCAGAATGCTTCGACGCAGACTCTCTTCAGGCTTCTCCATCTCGGCCATCAGCCCACTCTTGAAACGGGTGATGAGTCTGTCCTCCATACCTTGTAGCGAGACAGGCGGGCGGTCACATGTCATGATAATCTGCTTGCCATTCCTTCTAAGATGGTCGAAGATATGGAAGAAAGCGTTCTGAGTAGCCGTCATGCCAGCCAGCTCCTGCATATCATCCACGATAAGCATATCGATGCTCTGGTAGAAGTGCATGAAGTCATTGAAGACATTGTTCTTTCTGGCATCTGTGAATTGCACCATGAAGAGGTGAGCACTCAGGTAGAGTACGCGCTTGTCGGGGTGCAGCTCTTTCGTTCGCAAGCCGATGGCATTGACAAGGTGCGTCTTGCCTACACCGCTCGGACCATATATAAAGAGCGGATTGAAGGTCATCTGCTCGGGATGTTCGGCAATTGCTTGCCCCACACTTCTGGGCAACTTATTGCTTGTGCCCTCTATGAAGTTGGAGAAAGTCTGGTGAACATTGAGTTGCGAGTCGAGGTCCTCTGCCATGCCTACAGCCTGGGCCATGGTTGGCGATTGGTTTGCAGCAAAGGCGCTAGGGGCTGCCTCGGTAACCATATTGCCATCGCTCTCCTGACTGACCGTCACATTGTCTGCGACCTCTACTTGATAGTATAGAGCGACATCCTCACCAAAGAACCGTCCGATGGTAATATGAATGAGACGGCGGAAGTGCTCCTCCAGATATTCGAAGAAGAACTGCGACGGTGTGTATACCGTCAGTTCCTTCTTCGCAGCATCATACTGCTTGATTCTCATTGGCGAGAACCAAGTCTGGTACTGCTGCTCGCTAACGTTGCTGCGGAACATATCCATGCAACGCTGCCATAATATCTGAGTTTTCTCGTTCACCTTATATATATTATAATGTATATTGGTTCCCCTCAAGAGGGAGCCGAATAGGCCATTTTTCGTTTTGGCGAATTCGAGTGCAAAGATACTATTATTTCCTCAATCCGCCAAACTTTTCATCTTGCTATGGGAAGTACTTACAACACTAACTTATTGTAATTCAGCAAGCCGAACAAAAAGGAAGTCTTTTCCATCTTCACTCCTCTTGCATATTTGCATTCATTTGAAATACAGTATCTTTGTCCTCTTTAGGCTTTCGTTTCCCAATCATCATCCCTTGCCTTTCACACTTCATTATTAGTCAGTTAGTATCGGGGTAACATTCAGTCCTTCATTCTGCATTATTTCATTAAAATCTAAACAGGGAAGAAAATAACTTAAAGAATAAAATCATACATCATTCTCACAATAAAACGCCCGGCATTTACGTTTTTCATATAGAAACGCTACAATTCACAAACTCATTTTTAATAACCACCCGCCTATGGAACAACCATTACCCCTTCCTTATTTTCAGCCAAGCACTGCCGTACTGGCAAATATACGTCAGTTTGCCCGCGCCTATCGGCCACAACCCGGTGTTTGTTCAGCGATGGCTTAAAGCATTGCCCGTTCCTATTTCTCTCTATTTCCTAAGGTCATAGAATGGCATTAAGCAAGAAGCCTTTGCGTTTCAATTAGTGCTCAGATACAGTGGGAGCTGATTCTGCTCCCACTTTAACTTAAGAACCCCCATTCCCAATCTTCTGTATCCCGATGCTTTCCCCATCATTATTATCCGCTAACTTCGCCAATCTTGAAGCCGAGATGACGTGGTTCAACCAAAGCAGTGCCGACTGGCTCCATATTGATGTCATGGACGGAGTCTTCGTGCCCAACATTTCCTTCGGCTTTCCCGTCTTGAAACATGTGGCTCGCATTTGCCAGAAGCCACTCGACGTGCACCTCATGATTGTGCAGCCCGAGAAGTTCATCGGTGAAGTGAAGGCCCTCGGTGCATACTTGATGAACGTCCACTACGAGGCATGTCCTCACCTGCATCGTGTCGTTGGCCAGATACATGAAGCTGGCATGAAGGCTGGTGTCACCCTCAATCCTGCCACGCCTGTCTGTGTTCTGAAGGACATTGCTGCCGACGTGGACCTCGTCTTGCTGATGAGTGTCAACCCTGGCTTCGGTGGACAGAAGTTCATACCACATACTTTGGATAAGGTCAGAGAGTTGCGTGAGTTGCTCGACAGTACTGGCAGCCATGCTCTCATTGAGGTGGATGGTGGAGTAAACATGGAGACGGGCAAGTTGCTGAGGCAAGCCGGCGCAGATGTCCTCGTTGCCGGCAACGCCATCTTTGCGGCTCCCGACCCTGCGAAGGCATGTGAGGAACTTGCCCAGCTGTAAAGAGCCTCGGGTTACCAACCATTTCTGCCCACTTTCCTATTCTCTGTATATCCTTATCTTTGGGGTTGGAATACGCTAAACCATCTGCTCTATGATAGTCCAGCATCCGATGTTATGGTGCGCCGCTGCGTTGATGACGGGCACTGCCGTCGGGCTGAACTATCCCCTACCTTACTATCTGCCGATGCTTGTCGCAGCGGTCGTCGGATGCACCTTGACAAGAAAGACATTTCATCTCCACGATGCCTTGACGCTCTTTGTCTGGTTCCTCCTGGGATGCAGCAGGGCATCCGCTGTCTCATATTATGATGGCGAACCGGCTTGGCAACAGGTTGTCAGGCAGAAGGCTAAGGCTGCGCAGGAGACTCTGGTGGCAAGGCTGGAGAGGTCGGGCGTATCGTCCGAGACACTTGCCCTAAGTGAGGCACTGGTGGTAGGCAAGAGGGATGACTTGAGCCGTGAGACGAAACAAGCTTACCGGCAGGTTGGTGTGAGCCACCTGCTGGCATTGAGCGGCATGCACCTGGGCATCATCTACGGCTTTCTCTACTTCATCTTCATTCGATGGGTACGCTTCAGCCAATGGCGCTGGCATGCGCTGCCGCTCATTCTGCTCCTTCTGTGGGGCTATGCCATGGTGGCTGGGATGCCTGTCTCGCTGGTGAGGGCGGCGCTGATGCTTACTGTCCTGACCATTCTTCACCTGATGGGATACAATACCGACCCGTTGCACCCGCTGGCGCTGAGTGCCATCATCATCCTGCTTATAGCGCCCACGGAGCTGCTCAGCATCAGTTTCCAGTTGTCCTTCGCGGCTGTATTCTTCATCCTGGCACTGTGGCAGCCTCTCTCGGAGCGTTTCGAGAGGATGACGTGGGCGGTGGAGGTGATTCTCGTATCGTGCGTGGCGAGCCTTGGCACCCTGCCGCTCATTGCATACCACTTCCATCAAGTGCCGCTGGCAGGCCCCTTACTGAGTCTGATTCTCATACCCTTGACAACCCTCTACATCTATCTGACCATCGCCGCAATGCTGTTCCCCATAGCGGCGCTGGGGTGGTTGCTGAACAACCTGGCTGCCTTGCAGGAATGGCTTCTTGGCCTTGCCGGCAACATTCCCCATACAGTGCTGACGGATGTCTACCCGAGCGCCGAGGTGATAGCCATGATGTATGGGGCAATGCTAATTGCCATCGTCAGGTTGCGAACGAGGTGAGTCGGCGGGAGGAACGGCAAGGCCATCATAGTGCTCCGTACCTGCACAGCAAACGCTCCATGCCACGGCGGTAATATGCGTTGCGATGTTCTTATTAGTCGTTTGAGAAGTCGGCAAGCACCTGGCGATAGACGGCCAAGACGGAACTCTTGCGGATAAAACCGACGAACAATCCCTCTTCATCTACGACGGGAAGCGTCCAGGCGCCTGTCCTGTCGAACGTACCAACCACCACCTCCATCGGATCATTCACGGAGAGAAGAGCCTCGGGCTGTGTCATGAGCTGCGACACAGCAAAGTCCCTGAATAATTCCGTGCGGAAGACGAGGTGACGGATATCGTCCAGATAAACGGCTCCGACGAACTGCATCTGCTTGTTCACTACGGGGAAGACGTGGTTCTTGCTGTTCGAAACCTGTGCAGCAACGTCGCCTAAGTTCATATCAGGATAGAGGACCTGGTCGAAGTGCTGTATGACGCTGTCCATGCTCATCAGTGTCAGGACGGACTTGTCGGTGTGGTGCGTGAGCAGTTCGCCGCGTTGTGCAAGCCGCATGGCGTAGATGCTGTGCGGTTCGAAAAAGCGTATGGTGAGGTAAGAGCCCGTGGCCACAATCATCAGCGGCATGAAGAGCGCGTAGCCGCCCGTGAGTTCTGCGATGAGAAAGATGCCCGTCAGGGGTGCATGCATCACGCCGCTCATCAGTCCGCACATGCCTAGCATGGCAAAGTTACGCTCCGGAATGTCGAAGCCCAGCACATCGTACATATTCCACAAGCGGCAGAAGATGAATCCGCAGATGCATCCCAGGAACAGACTGGGCGCGAAGATACCGCCGCAGCCGCCGCCTCCGTTGGTGGCTGTGGAAGCAAACACCTTGAAGACAACTATGAGAAAGAGGTAGACGAGGAGGTGATTGGAACCATAGAAAAGCGACCTGTCCATCGCCATATCCCAGTCGGCCTGCCCGCTGCCGTTGAGCAGAAGGGAGATGAGATCGTAGCCCTCGCCGTAGAGCGACGGGAAGAGATAGATGAGCAAGCTCAGCATGACGGCTCCCAAGAGGAACCTCTGGAAGCGACCTTCCAGCCTGCGGAACACGCCCTCGAGCATATTCATCGTCCGAGTGAAGTAGAGGGCGACCAGTCCGCACACGATGCCCAGGGCAATGTAGGCAGGGACTCGGCTCACCACGAAGGCGTCCTGGAGGTGGAATTCAAAGATGGGTTGCGTGCCAGAGACAGCGAAGGTAAGTCCGGCAGCCGTGACGCTCGTCACGAGCAACGGCAAGAGGCTGGTCATCGTCAAGTCAATCATCAGCACTTCAAGCACGAAGACCAGTCCGGCAATGGGTGCTTTGAAAATGCCGGCAACGGCTCCGGCGGCTCCACAACCCACCAAAAGCATCATGTACTTATTGCTCAGTCGGCATACCTGACCGAGCGAACTGCCTATGGCACTGCCTGTGAGGACGATGGGGGCCTCTGCTCCGACGCTACCACCGAAACCGATTGTGATGGCAGAAGCCACGACGGATGTCCAGGTGTTATGCGGTTTTATGCGGCTTTGCTTACGAGCTATGGCAAAGAGTATCTTGGTGACTCCGTGGCTGATGTCGTCTCTGACGATGTACTTAATAAAGAGCATCGTCAGCCAAATACCGACGACGGGATAGACGAGGTAGAGGAAGTTGGCGCCTGTGACAGAGAACTGGTGCGTCAGCACATACTCAATCTGGGCGATGAGCCACTTCAGCGAAAGCCCGGCACAAGCGGTGAAGATGCCGACAAGGAAGCTGATGAGCAAGACAAAGCTCTTGTCGGAGAGATTTCTTCTGCGCCACCGGAGCAGCCAAGCTATGAAGTTACGACCATTGACCATTGAACATTGAACATTGAGAGCGGTAGCAAATTCTTCACTCTTCACTCTTCATTCTTCACTCTTCATTTCCTTATTATCTTCACCTGTCCGTCGAGGCTTAGCTTGATGATTTGGCTTGGCTTCGACTTCGTCAAATCGTTTTGGCGGGAGCGCATGACGTAGTCCACGCCTTGCCTTATCTCGTCCGATATTTCATTGAAGCACGCAGGTGAAGGCTCGCCGCTGATGTTTGCGCTGGTGCTCACGACAGCTTTCTGGAAGCGGTAGCATAGCTCGTGGCTGATGTTCTCCTTCGTCACACGCAGTCCAACACTGCCGTCCTCAGCGATGAGACTCGGCGCAAGGCCCGTCGCTCCGTCCAGTATCAGCGTCAGCGGCCTCTCGGCAAACTCAACAAGGTCCCATGCCACGTCGGGCACTCGCCGCAGGTATCTCTGCATACGGTCAGCACTGTCCACCAGGCAAATCATAGCCTTTGAGTCCTCGCGCCTCTTGAGCTCGAAGATACGCCTCACGGCATTCTCGTTGCTGGCATCGCATCCGATGCCCCAAATCGTGTCCGTCGGGTACAGGATAAGCCCGCCCTCACGCAGCGTCTGCACTGCCATTCGTATGTCTTCCGCTTCTGTGTCATGCTCTATCTTGTATTCGTCTGCAAAGGTACGGCTTTTTTGACGAATAAAGCCAGATAAAGCCGCATTATTTAAGATAAACGGGGAATTCCTGCAAAATAATCTTCATTAGATAAGTCTTTTTCCGTATTTTTTTCGTCATATAAGTGAAGGCACATAAATAATAAATAATGGAAGCATTCAGCCACAAGGAAACTGAGCAGCTGATGTATTCGGAGCGGCAAAGAATGTTGCAATATGCCTGCTATCGACTCGGAAATCCCCGCGACGGACTTTGGCATGGAGAGAAAAGGTCGGATGAAATCCAACAATCACCTCGGGCACATTTCCGCAGAAGCAAACGTGTTGCAAGCAAACTACTAACGTGTCAATAGGGCTTTACAGCCATATAAGTATTCTAATTGGAGGGGAAAGGGGGTTGTTTTAACCCGAATCGGTCAATAGACTTGCCTACCTTGTCTACACCTCTCCCCTTCCTTTCGCTGATCTCTCATGTTTTCATCCTTAAATCCTACCCTCCATTCATCAACATGGCATAGTGCGTTGCTTGAACATACATGTATGTGCAATTGAATGTACATGTATGTGCAATTGAATATACATGTATGTTCAAACAACCCATTATGCTGTGTTCTCTGACGCGAAGTTCGGAGAAGTGCAAAGGAAAAGTAAGCTGGGAAAGGTCTAATGACCGTAACTATTCAGCGATTGCCATATAGCAGTTGTCCGTGCTTAGAACAAGGCGCGGATAGCAGCGTATGGTGAGTTGTTGTGTTTCTTGGTGGTCTCTA